>JAPTWR010000065.1:0-52181 GCA_028065135.1 Acidithiobacillus sp. | reverse complement strand
GTCGATCCATTCCTGAAAGCTGTGGCAGGGTGTGGCGTCCGGAGTAAGGTCTTCAGCACTGATGTCGGTCTTGAAGCTGATGCGGTCGTGGGCGGAAGCGATGCCTTCGCTGGGGGCTTCATGCGCAATGGCACCGTGACGAATCCTATCGTAATACGCCTCATCACGGCGGGCCAAGGTATCACCGAGATTGTGCCGCAGCGCGTAGCAATCCCACTCCACCACGGCGGCGCCCGGCTCCGGGCGGATAATCAACTGGAGGGCGTGATTGTGATAGAGCAGTTCGCCAACCCCGTCCATATCCACGTCAGTCGTCTCTAAGGCGGGGCGTGCCTGAATCTGGTCCAGTTGTGCCTCCAGACGGACGATGGCGTTGAAGACGGCGCGCCGCAGGTGGGGTAGATAAATACCGCCGAAGAGTCCGTGCCAGTAGGCGTCATTGGCTTGCGCTTCGTGCAGGTCCGCGCGCATGGTTTTGCTCTGTTGGCGCTTGGGCAGGGCGTGAAAGCGCTGCGATAGCCGGAGCATGCGTTTGTGCATCCAGTTGGATTCCGGGTAGCGGGTCAGGAAGTTTTTCCAGGTGCCGCCGCGGATCAGAGCTTTACGCTGTTCCAGCCGACCGGCTGTTTTTTCCTGTTCCAGGAAGGCGGCGTAGCCGCGCGCCGCATCAGGGGCCAGCGTCCACTCGTTCATCTCGCTGTAGGATACCGTCGGCAAATAGATGATACCCTGGGGGCGATTCTGAGCCAGATAATCCCGAAAATGCATGGGCTGAATGTGTGGCGAGTCGAGCACGCCACGCAGGAATTGCTCCAGCCAGCCTTTCTCGTACACCCAACTGTAGGTCTCCGGCCAGACGCCAAATTTCTCAATATCGTCGAAATAAATGCCGGCACTGCCTGGATGCCGCTCGGAGAGGCCTTCAATGTACGACACGGCGGCGTCGGCTTCAGAGAATGGCAGGCGGTAGCGCAGTGCTTCAGAAATAGGGAAAACGTCGATGCTCTGGCCATTTTCTTCGGTGCGGTGGAAGCTGCCGAGCCGATCTGCCGAAGCGCCCGCGCAGAGAAAGTGATAGTCATCCACCATAACGTAGCGCACTCCGGCCTCGTTGAGGGCGGGCACCACGCTGGGGTCCCAGACCCGCTCCGTGAGCCAGGCCCCAACGGGCCGCTGTCCGAAGTGTTTCTCCAGACGGTTGGCCATGGCTTCAATTTGGGCGATGCGATCGGCGTGGGGAATCGCGGCGAGCACCGGCTCCGTATCGCCGGCGCCCACCAACTCCGCCTGGTTGCGGGTTACCATCTCTTGCAGCAAAGTGATGGTTTTGGGGTGCTGGTCAATCATATAAGCCAGCAGCCAGCCGCTGATGTGGATGGCGAAAGGGAACCCGGGAAAGCGGTACATCGCCTCTAAAAATGGGTGATAACAGCGGAGTACGGCATCATCGATGACGTGGGGGAAGTTGCCGACCGGCTGATGGGCATGGACGCCCAGGAGAAGGGGGGTGCTGTGGGTCATTCAGTGTCCTTCCGTGTGGCTGCGGCGCATGGAACCACCAGCCTCTGCCGCACCGCCGCCATGGCTGATGGGGTTGTTGAGGGTGTCGGGGGCGGGGAGTTGCATCAGAGTATAGAGTTTGCGGAGGTTGAGGCGATACAGATGGTCGAAATCCCGGACGGAGTCCGAGGGGTTGTAGTCGCCGAACCACCAGAACCAGTCAGAACCTTCACAGCGACCGAGTTGTTCAAGAATCCTGGCCTGCTGCTCCCCAGAGAATTGCCCGCGATGCTGATCCACGTCCTGCTTGGCAGTGCAGAGCAAATCCCATGCGCGGTTTTTAGCAGCGTCGCCAATCCAGGTGCTGAAGCTACCATAGACCCAGCTTCCTGCGGCCAGCCGGGGTATGGCCTTCACGTCGTCTGGATGGTTGTTGATGAAATCGCTGAAGGTACACATCTGGATGTGGGGGTGATTAGCCAGGGATTTATAGAGTTCCGAGAGAAAGTAGTAGCCATTGTAGGGGTAGTATTCCCAAGCATTTTCACCATCGAGAATGATACTGACGACCGGGTTTGCCTCGTGCTCCGTCTGCCGCCAGATACTCTCCAACTTGTGGATGAAGTCCGTGACGGCATCATGTCCGGACCAGGTTTTGTAGTCGAAGCCGATGGCGTCGGAGAGCGCGTCATCGCGGAAGAAGAGTACGGGTCCTTTCCCCGGCAGTTGATAGGGGCGGTACAAGTATTCCGCCCGGCCACGGGGGCCGCTGTCATCGTCGCTGAGCAGCAGGCTGTGAGTCAGTACGCCTTCACCGGAAGCGGTCCAGCGCACCCCGGCGTTGCCGAGCATTTCGACAAAGGCGGCAGAGACGCCTCCTTCGGCAGGCCAGATACCTTGCGTCGGCACTCCGAAACGCTGGAGATAACTCTGCTGTGCCTGGTCGATGTGCCAGCGCGCGCGCTCGGCCCCGCCGGGATAGGCCAGGCAGTCGGGCAACTGGGCATCCGTTACCGCTTCGCGCGCGGCGTGAAAGTCGAGCAGCAGCGGGCCGATGGGATGGTAATAAGGGGTGGTGGAAATCTCAATGCGTCCCGCTTCCGCCAGGGCACGATAGCGAGGGATCAGTCCGCCGATCAGTTCTCCGAGAAAGTGGACGAGTTGCTGACGGTCTTCCTGGCTGAAACCGTGTCCCTTGGCAAAAAGTGAACGCAGGAAAGGGCTACCGCGGCGTACGGTCTCCCCGGTCCAGGCCAGGTGATACCAGACCAGAAGATCCGCGAGGTATTGTACGGAGAGGTAATCCGACATCTCCTTAACGTCCTCCAGCATTAACTGGTAAATATCATAGAGGCGACGATAATCCGGGAAGGGGTTGAGCATGTGCTCCGGGTCGAGGCGGAAACATTGCTCCAGCAGGAGATGCCGCTGTTCGTTGGGCAGTGCTTTGAGGTTTTCCATGGCAAGTGCAATGAGCAATGGGTCGCGGAACTGTCCGCTCTGAAACTGCGCGGTGTAATCCTCTAACTGCTCGATCAGGATCGGCACGCAATTAAACACCCCGCGGGCGAGGGGATTCTCCTCATAGTGGGCGATCATGTCCGAATAGTCTTTGCAGGCGTGCAGATAGGTCCACGGCAAGACGTAGACGCCGTCGGCATCGCGGTAATCGGGCTGGTGCATGTGCCAACAGAAAATGACATGAAGCGCGCGCGCCGGGGGCATGGGATTACCTCACAAAATGTAGTTGCTGGCCAAGTAATTCCGGGGTAATCAAGGTCACCCCGTTGGGCGTGCGATAAAAACGACGGGCGTCTTCGACCGGATCTTCACCGACCACAAGCCCATGCGGGATAATCGTGCCTTTGTCCACCACCACCTTGCGCAGGCGGGCACCTTCGCCCATGCGCACGTTGGGCAGGATGACCGAGTCTTCAATCAGCGTGTGTCCGTCATTGATCCGCACGTTAGAAAAAAGCAGGGAGCGGCGGACGGTGGCGCCGCTGATGATGCAGCCGCCGGAAACAATGCTGTCCAGTGCCATACCGCGTCTACCTTCGTCGTCGAACACGAATTTGGCCGGCGGTAATTGTTCCTGATAGGTCCAGATCGGCCAGCGGTTGTCATAAAGATCAAGATCGGGGGTGACATGTACGAGGTCGATATTGGCGGCCCAGTAGGCATCCACTGTGCCCACATCCCGCCAGTAACAGCGGCTGTTACCTCCTTCGGAACTGGAAATACAGCTATTACGGAAACGATGCGCGATTACCCGGTAGCGCGACACCATGTAGGGAATGAGGTCGTTACCGAAATCATGAGTAGAGTCGTGGCTGTCGGAATCGCGGATGAGCTGTTCATAGAGGAAGTCGGTATTGAACACGTAGACACCCATGCTTGCCAGGGCGCGATCGGGATTGCCAGGAATGGGGACCGGGTCCTGGGGTTTTTCGGTAAAGGCGATGACACGATCCTCGCTGTTGACGGCCATCACACCGAAGGACTTGGCTTCCTCCAGCGGCACCTCAATGCAGGCGACACTCATGTCGGCCTGGCTTTGGACGTGCTCGGCAAGCATCTGTCCGTAATCCATTTTGTAAATATGATCACCCGCCAGGATGATCACATAGCGCGGTCGATGGGCGCGGAGAATGTCGATGTTCTGGAAAATGGCATCGGCGGTGCCCTTGTACCAGCCGGTGTTCATGCGCTGCTGAGCGGGAAGAATCTCGGTGAACTCGCTGAACTCGCCGCGGAGAAAGCCCCAGCCGAGCTGGATATGACGGATGAGGCTATGGGATTTGTACTGGGTGAGGACACCAATGCGACGAATACCGGAGTTAAGACAATTAGAGAGGCAGAAATCGATGATGCGGAATTTGCCGCCGAAGGGGACGGCGGGTTTGGCGCGCCAGTCGGTCAACGGACCGAGGCGGCTGCCGCGCCCGCCGGCGAGCACCAGAGCCAGGGTATTCTTGGTGAGGTTGCTGACGAAGCGGGGTGAATTGGCTACTCCGAGACTGCCTTCTTCCGACATTACCTCCTCCTTGGTTTTAGCATGGAACGGACCTTCCTGCAGTATAGGTGAGATTGTCGAGGCACCGACTTTTAAGGTACTGAACTTCAGCGATGGCGGCAAGGACTCTGTGCAGGAAAAATTGCGCGTCGGGTGGAGCAGCGCTGCACTGCAGATGTGTTATGCTCAAAAAAGGCGTTAAGTCATGACGGCGACAAAGTGGGAACGGGTCACCCCGGATGGCGGGCAGAGGAGGATACAGTGACGGCAATGCCGAGGCATGACAGTACAATGATCGATCTGTCCGGCGCAAGCGCAGACTGTTTGGCGATCTGTGCGGCGCGCCATCCGGATCCCTTCGCCTGGCTGGGCCAGCATGTGGTTGGTCAACAGTCCGTGCGGAGGGCCTTTCTACCTGACGCGTTCCGCGTTGAGATCCAGACGCCGAAGGGATGGATAGCTATGGAACCGATCCATAGCGACGGCGTCTTCGTGCATCAGGGTGAGGCACTGCCCCTGCCTTACCGCTTGCGTTGGGAGGACCGGCACGGGCTTCACGAGCACTATGATCCCTATGTCTTCGGCCCGGTTCTGGGGGATCTGGAGATTTATCTCTTCGGCGAGGGGCGTCTCTACGAGGCCTATCACCATCTCGGCGCACACCGCCACCGGCACGAGGGGGTGGATGGGGTATCATTTGTCGTCTGGGCGCCTAACGCCGAGCGCGTCAGCGTCGTTGGCGATTTTAATGATTGGGACGGGCGCATCCATCCCATGCGCGCACGCGGCCTGAGTGGTCTCTGGGAATTGTTTGTCCCCGAATTGGCGGTTGGCGAAATCTACAAATTCGAGATGCGCCACCGCGATTCCGGGGTGGTGTTTGTCAAGACCGACCCCTACGCTAACGCCTTTGAGCTTAGGCCGAGTACAGCGGCGCGGGTGGTGGAAGATAATCATGTCTGGACCGATCAGAGCTGGATGGCGGCGCGCGCCGGCCACGATTGGCAGCATGCGCCCATGAACATCTACGAGGTGCATCTCGGTTCCTGGCAGCGCGATGCGGCGGGCCATTTCCTCAGTTATGAGACGCTGGCGGAGCGCCTGGTAACCTACTGTAAAGAGATGGGCTATACCCACATTGAGCTGATGCCCGTGATGGAGCACCCTCTGGATGAATCCTGGGGCTATCAGGTGAGCGGCTATTTTGCGCCTACCAGTCGTTTTGGTACTCCCGATGGCTTCCGCGCCTTTGTGGATCACTTTCATCAGGCAGGCATCGGCGTTCTCCTGGACTGGGTGCCTGGGCATTTCCCCAAGGATGACTGGGGGTTGGCACGTTTTGATGGCACCGCGCTGTATGAACATGCCGATCCGCGCGAGGGTGAGCACAGCGACTGGGGCACTTACATCTTCAACTACGGGCGTAACGAAGTGCGTGGTTTCCTGCTGGCCAATGCCTGTTACTGGGCGGACAGTTTCCACATCGATGGATTGCGCGTGGATGCGGTGGCGTCCCTGCTCTACCGCGATTATTCGCGCCCGGAGGGAGAGTGGATTCCCAACCAGTACGGTGGCCGGGAGAATCTGGAGGCCATTGATTTTCTGCGCGAGATGAATGTGGCCCTCAATGAGCGCCATCCGGGCATCCTCACCATCGCCGAAGAATCCACGTCCTGGCCGATGGTCTCCCGTCCCACCTATGTCGGCGGTCTGGGGTTCTCCATGAAGTGGAATATGGGCTGGATGAATGACACCCTCGCCTATCTGGAGCAGGACCCGATCTACCGGCGCTTTCACCAGAACGACCTGACCTTCAGCCAGCTTTACGCCTATACGGAAAACTTCGTGTTACCCCTGTCCCACGACGAAGTGGTACACGGCAAGCGCTCGCTGCTGGACAAAATGCCCGGCGATGTCTGGCAGCGCTTTGCCAATTTGCGTTTGCTCTTTAGCTACCAGTTTGCGCATCCCGGCAAAAAACTGAATTTTATGGGCAACGAGTTCGGCCAGGGACGGGAGTGGGATTGTGGGCAGGCCCTGGACTGGGACTTGCTGGATTGGGATTGGCATCAGGGTATTCGGCGGTTGAACCGGGATCTGGCGTATCTGTACCGGGATATCCCGGCCTTACATGTGCAGGATTTTCAGGGCGAGGGCTTTTCGTGGGTGGATTGTCACGACGCCGACCAGTCCGTACTGAGTTTCCTGCGCTGGGATCGGGATGGTGGCTTCGTGCTGGCCGCGTTCAATTTTACGCCGGTGCCACGGTACAATTATCGCCTTGGGGTGCCAACGGCGGGCCGGTATCACGAGATATTCAACAGCGATGCGGGCGCTTATCACGGCGGTAATATCGGTAACTTGCCGCAGCAGGCGCAGGCCCGGGCCTGGATGGGGCTGCCCCATTCGCTGGAACTGGTGCTGCCGCCTCTCGGGGCGATTTATTTACAGTTGACCGGGACGGGCTGACTCTGGGGGTGACGATGTTTATGGTCTATGTCGTCATTGCCTTTGTCGCCGGGCTGGCGGAGCTTTTTACGGGTACGTTCTACCTGGCGGCGGTGGCGCTGGCGGCCCTGTTTACGGCTATTACCGGGCTGCTTTTGCCGGGCACGGTGCTGCACTGGGTTTTTCTCGGGTTTTGTCTGGTCCTGTTGCCCACCGGACTGTGGCTACGTCATCGTTTGGCCGCCAAAACCAAAGATCTCGGCGACTTTGATCTGGGTCAGGGCGTGGATGTTATCAGCGGGCCGGACAGCAATCAGCAATACAGTGTGCGTTATCGCGGTGCCGAGTGGCTGGCGGTCGTCGACGACGGCCCTTCCCCTTGCCCGGGCGACCGGGCCGTCATCATCGCCAAGACGGATAACTTGCTACATTTAGGCGTGCTACCCCGACAAAATTCTGGCAAGGAGCCATTATGTCCTCCCTCATCGTTATCCTGATTGTTGTTGTTGCGGCCTTCTTCATTCTGCGGACCACCATCCGGGTCGTGCCTCAACAGCGCGCCTGGGTCGTCGAGCGCCTTGGTAAATATCATGCAGTATTGCAGCCGGGGCTGAATTTTATCATCCCTTTTCTGGACCGCATTGCTTTCCGTTTTGACATGCGCGAGGTGCCCATGGAGGTGCCCGCGCAAGTCTGCATCTCCTTCGACAACACCACTATGACCGTAGATGGGGTACTCTATCTGCAGATTACCGATTCTGTAAAAGCGGCTTACGGTTCCAGTAATCCCTTCACGGCGGTGATCCAGTTGGCGCAGACCACCATGCGTTCGGAGATCGGTAAATTGCATCTGGATGCGGCGCTTTCGTCCCGGCAGTTGCTGAATACGGCCGTTGCCTCATCGGTGGACGAGGCGGCGATCAACTGGGGCGTCAAGGTGCTGCGCTATGAAATCAAGGATATTACTCCACCCCAGGAGATCATCCGCGCGATGGAACTGCAGATCACCGCCGAGCGGGAAAAGCGGGCATTGATCGCCAAGTCCGAGGGACAACGGCAGCAGCAGATCAACACGTCCGAGGGACAGCGTCAGCAGGACATCAATGTCGCGGATGGTCGCAAACAGGCGGAAGTGTTGCGCGCCCAGGGTGAAGCCGCAGCCATCCAGTTGGTTGCCGAAGCCACCGCCGCCGCCATCCGCGTCATCGGCGACGCGGCGCGGGCGCCGGGTGGCATTGAGGCCTTGCAGATGCAACTCGCCAAGGACTACATCGAAAAATGGGGCAACCTCGCCAAGGCGAGCACCAGTCTGGTGATCCCGGCGGATCTGGGCAATATCGGCGCACTGGTGGGTACGGCGCTGTCCATGGTCAAGCAACAGGGCGGGGCAGCGAAAGCTTGAGGTGCCCGCGAAACCCGGATTCACGGGACCGAGGTCAAATGGTCCCAGGCACCGTCTCCGGCCAGGCCGCATTGTCCAGCCAGACATCGGCCGTTGTGCCTACCAGTGCGGCGGGAGTGGATTCGCCCCGTAGCCAGGCCGCGAGTGCCGCCCGCTTGCCGCTGCCCGTGGTGAGAAAAAACATCTCCCGCGTGTACTGTAATCGCCAGCCGCTCAGGCTCACCCTTTGGGGCGGCGCCTTGGCGGCGTCGTGGATGGCGAGGGTGGCGGGGCTGCTCTTTTCCAGACCCCAGTCGTGGCCGGGGAAAAGGCTGGCCGTATGGCCATCCTCACCCATTCCCAGCAGGACCAGATCGAAGGCATGCGGCGGAAGAAGCGCGGCGTAGTCGCGGGCGGCCACTTCGGCACCCCGTTCGGCCGGAATGTGATGAATCTGCCGCGCCGGAATGGGTACCTGGGACAGCCAGACGGTGTCCAGCATCAGGCTGTTACGCTCCGGGTCCTGGAGCGGCAGGCAGCGCTCATCCCCATGATAGAGGTGCCAGCACTGCCAATCCCGGCCTAGTTGCGGAAGCATGGCATAAGCCGCGCGAGGGGTGTTGCCGCCGGCGACCACCAGATGGAAGGCGCCGCGCGCGGCGATAGCCTCTTGGGCCATACGCGCGATGGCTGCTGCCAATCTCTGGGCGAGGGCTGCGCTATCAGGATGAATATGCCAGGTGTTGCGGTTCCGGGCTGCTTCCATGTTGATGCACTCCTGTGTGTTCCGGGTGATGATCTGCAGGCGTGACATTTCCCCCGGATCTTTTGCCGGACAGGATAGCCGCACTTTGCAGCTTGGGTCTATGATGCTGACTATTGAATATTGCCCTAAAGGAGGCAGAGATGGGTGGTCTGGAGGACTGGATAGGCAATACCCCCCTATGTGAACTCCGGCGCTTGTCGCCGCATGCGGGTGTGCGGATTTTCGGGAAGCTGGAAGGTAACAATCCCGCGGGTTCCGTCAAAGATCGCCCCGCCGTGAATATGATTCGCCGGGCGTTGGAGCGTGGCACCATCACTACTGCTACGCGCCTGATCGAACCCACCAGCGGGAACACGGGTATCGCCCTGGCCATGGCGGCATCGGTGCGGGGATTGTCCATGACGCTGATCATGCCGGAGAACATGAGCATCGAAAGGCGGCAGGTGATGCGTGCCTACGGCGCTGAAGTGATTCTCACGCCAGCCGCCCGGAGTATTGAAGGTTCTATTGATCTCGCGCACCAGATGGTAGCGGCGGGAGAGGGCTTCATGCTCGATCAGTTTTCGAACCCCGATAATCCCGAGGCGCATTATCTCGGTACCGGGCCGGAGATCTGGCGTGACACCCGCGGGACCATAACCCATTTCGTCTCATCCATGGGGACGACGGGGACCATCATGGGCACCTCCCGCTATTTGCGGGAGGTGTCGCCCCATATTCAGATTGTCGGCGTACAACCGACGGAGGGGGCCAAAATTCCTGGTATCCGCCGTTGGCCGAAAGCCTATTTGCCACGCATTTATCATCCTGAATCTGTGGATCAGATTGTCGATGTGAGCCAGGAAGAAGCCGAGGAAATGGCCCGTCGTCTGGCACGGGAGGAAGGGGTGCTGGCGGGCATATCTTCCGGTGGCGCGGTGGCCGCGGCGATCAGCGTGGCGCAAAAGCTGGACCATGGTGTGGTGGTTGCCATTGTCTGTGACCGGGGTGACCGTTACCTCTCTACGGGTGTTTTTCCGGCTTGAGAGAATGATGCACGGGCGCAGCAGAACTTTGCCGATAGCCATCCGCTGGTCTATGACGCTGTGCCTGGGGCTCGCTATCAGTGGTGTGGCCGGGGCACAAATTCTGGAAATCAGCGCCGCACGGATAAGCGGAACGGGCTGGACGGCGCAGCGCTTGCACGCGACGCTGACCACATCGACGCAGGGCGATCAGTTCAGCCTGGCGGCGGGCGTCGCGCAAGCGGGCAAGCGCAAACTCTGGCGGCATGCCCGGCTGCAATGCGGGCTCCAGACGGCGCGGGGTTGGGCGTGTCGTCAAGCTCATCTGGCGGTGGAGGACAGCCCGTGGGGCGCACTGCATGGCGATGGGCATGTACAGTTGCGGCGGGTGGGCGGCAGTGGGCAAGCCATGCTGGCATTGCGCGCTGCGCAATTCGGCAGCGCCCGTCTGCAGGTGCAAAGTACCGCCGCCGGACAGTGGCATCTGACGGCTGCGGGCAGCCTGCCGGTTGCCGGTCTGGTGCGCGCCTTCACCCTGCTGCCTGCCACTTGGCAGACCTCGGGGCAGGCCCGGTGGCAAGTCCAGGCGCGGGGCGCAAACTGGGCAAAGGCGCGTCAGATAGCCTTTGAATTGCAGGGCAGCCAGCTCCAGTTCAGTAGCCCGGACGGTTTGCAGGCCGCCCAGGGTGTCGCATTGCAACTCCAGGGGGACGGTGCATATACCGGGCAATGGCACGGCACCGCCCGGATGCGCTGGACCCAGGGGGGTGTCCTCTGGAGTCCATGGTACTGGACAGCCCCCGCCGCAGCGCTGCGGATACAAACCCGCTGGCGCCAGACGGCCAAGGCCTGGCAACTGGACCAGGGAAGCATCCGCTGGCCCGGCCTCGGACGGGGCGGTTTTGCGTTGTACCGGCCGACTCGGGGCGGGGTGCTGCGCTGGCAGATCCGGAATATGGATGTAGCCATGGCGCCCCTGTATGCGAATTGGATTAAACCGCTGGCTCCTCCCGGCGGTCTCGCGGC
Source organism: Acidithiobacillus sp. (assembly GCA_028065135.1). The sequence continues at coordinate 41,040 of JAPTWR010000065.1, read as the reverse complement.
CCAGTTGCAGGCCTCGGGGCACGTGCGTTTTTCCGTGGCGGGAGAGGGTGGTCTGAGTGCGCTGAAATGGGATCTGCGCAACGCGGCTCTTTCCAGTTCCAGGGGACATCTTGCGGTGACGGGCGTGAATAGCCGGGGTGCCTGGAGTCGTACCGGCAAGACCTCTGATGCGGTGCTTCGCTGGCAGTCCGCGGAACTCTATCATATTCTTGCGGGTCCGCTGCATGTAGAGCTGGTCCTCAATCCCCAGGGCTTTCAGTTGCAACAGCCCTTCACCCTGGCCCTGTTGGGGGGCGAGCTGCATTTTCGGCATCTGGCGGCACGTTGGGCAGGGCCCCGGTCGGGGTTTGGCATGAGCGGCGACTTGCGGGGGGTCAGCATGGCCCAATTGACCAAGATCATGCATTGGCCGCCGTTTACCGGGACGGTATCGGCCACCATCCCGGAACTGCGGTATCACGCGGGAGATATCACCACCAGCGGCGCGCTTTCCGCTCAGGTGTTCGGAGGCGAGGTGCGGGTGGGCGATCTGCATATTGAGAATTTCCTCGGTGTTTTGCCCCTGCTGCGGGCCAACGTCGGGATTTCCGGGTTGCGACTGAAGCCCTTGACTGACGCCTTCCACTTTGGCTACATCAGCGGGGTGCTCAACGGTGACGTAAAAAATCTCACCCTGCTGAACTGGTCGCCGAAGGCTTTTCAGGCGCAGTTTCATACGGTTCCCGTTCATGGCGTGTCTCAGAAAATCAGCTATGCGGCGGTCCAGAGCCTTACCAGGCTGGGCGGCGGTAACGGCATCAGCGGATTTTTTCAGGGCATGTTTCTACGGATGTTCAAGACCTTTGCATACGCGCACCTGGGGATGGGTGTGCATCTCAAGGACGGTGTCGCCGAATTGTCCGGAGTGGGGACAGAGGATTCGGGTTTTGTGATCCTTCAGGGGCAAGGGCTGCCCAGGGTGGATATAGTGGGGTACAATCGCCGGGTGGACTGGGACGAATTGCTGGCGCGTCTGAAAACCGCCATGCATAGTGGTGCCCAAGTCGGTACAGGAGAGTGAGCAAATGACAAAGCAGGGTTGGCTGAAAACGCAGGGCTGGCGCAGTGTGCTGGCACTGGGATTGCTTATGGCGCTGTCCGCTTGCGTGACCGTCAATATTTACTTTCCGGCTGCGGCGGCCCAGAAACTGGCGGATCAGGTGGTCGGTGAGGTGTATAAGGCCGCTGCCAAGGGTGCCTTGCAGGCCCCGGTTGCTCCGGCAGTATCGGCACCGGCGCCGACAGCGCCGGCCCGGTCCGCTGCCCCGGCTACGAATTCCCTGAGCATGGCATCTCCCTACCATGCGGCCAGCTACCTGCTGGCCATGGGCTTCTCGGCCATCAGCGGCACGGCGGAGGCCGCCGCGAACCTCAATGCCTCCAGTCCCGGGGTGCAATCGGCACGGGCGCAGGTGGAGGCACTGGCGACGCAAATGCATCCTTACTTTGTCAGCGGCGCGGTGGGTTACACGGCCAATGGTCAGGTGACGATCCATGATGCGGCAGCCGTGTCGCTGCCGCAGCGGGCTCCGCTCAATGGGCTGGTAAGCAGCTATAATCAGGCGCTCAGTAATCTCTATCAGCAGATCGCTGATGCCAATGGTCATCCCGAGTGGGCGGGGCAAATTCAGCAGACCTTTGCCCAAGCCTGGATCAGCAAGGCACCCGCAGGATACTGGTACCAGTCGCCCAGTGGTCAGTGGCAGAAGAAATAGTCATCATTTTGCAGAATATTCTGGTTTTTGACATCGAGACAGTGCCCGACGTTGCCGGTGGGCGGCGGGTGCATGGCATTGAGTTGGGGGATGACGCGGGCGTGGCGGAATTGCTGCAGCACCAGCGTCGCATCGAAACCCAGGGCGCGACGGAGTTTCTGCGCCCTTATTTGCATCGGGTCGTTGCCATCTCTGCCCTCTGGTGGCAGGGCGGGCAGGTCAAGCTCAATAGCTTCGGCAAGGCGGACGATGACGAAGCCACTCTCGTCGCTGCCTTCTTTCAGTTCATCCAGCGCCATGCCCCGCAACTGGTTTCCTGGAATGGCGCGGCCTTTGACCTCCCGGTACTGCATTACCGCGCCCTGCTCCACGGCATCCCTGCGGTCCGCTACTGGGAGCAGGGACAGACCGATCAGGGTTATCGCTGGAATAATTACACCAGCCGTTACCACGAGCGCCATCTCGACCTCATGGATATCCTCTCTGCTTATCAGATGCGCAATGTCGCCCGTCTTCAGGACGTGGCGTTGTTGTTGGGGCTGCCCGGCAAGCTGGGGATGAGCGGCGCGGAGGTCTGGACCCGTTATCAGGCCGGGGAACTGGCGGGCATCCGCCACTACTGCGAAGTCGATGTGCTGAACACGGCTCTGGTCCATCTGCGTTTTGAATTGACCCGTGGGCATCTCGACAAATCGGCTTATGATGCCTGCCAGACGCAGTTGCGGTCTTACTTACAAAACCGGGACGAGGCCCACGTCCAGGAATTTCTTACCTTGTGGCCAGAGAATCTGCATGTCGCGTCCCAAGCCCATCCATAACGCTCAGCCTGAGCAGGTAGTGATCGAAAGTCTGGATGCCGAGGGGCGCGGGATTGCCCGTGTGGGGGGCAAGGTGCTTTTTGTCGATGGGGCGCTGCCCGGTGAGCGGGTCTGGGCACGGCGTACTCAAGACCACAAGAGCTTTGATCGTGCCGAGTTGTTGCAAGTGGTCAAGGCATCCTCCCTGCGGGTGTCGCCGCCTTGTCCGCACTTTGGTGTCTGCGGGGGCTGCAGCCTGCAGCATCTGGAGCCAGCGGCGCAGGTGGCCATCAAGCAAAGGCAATTGGAAGACAATCTCTGGCGCATCGGCAAGGTCCGCCCCGGACGCGTCCTGCCCCCCATTCATGGCCCGAGCCTGGGCTATCGCAGCAAGGCGCGACTCTCGGTGCGGACGCCAAAAACCCGGGGCGCACTGGTCGGTTTCCGCGAACGCAACAGCAGTTATGTCGTGGATATGGGGCAATGTCTGACCCTTGATCCGCGCATCGGGCAACGCATTCTGCCCCTGCGGACGCTGATCGGGCAGATGCAATCGCCCCAGGATTTTCCGCAGATCGAAGTGGCCGCCACGCCGGATGCCGTCGCTCTGGTGTTTCGTCACATGCGGCCACTGATGGAAAGCGATCTGCAGCACTTGCGTGCTTTTGGTGTGCAACACGACCTGCAGATATGGTTGCAGCCGCGCGGGCCGGACACCCTGCATCCTTTATGGCCGGAGCAGCCGGAACCCCTTCATTACGACCTGCCGGACTATCAGTTGCGCCTGCGTTTTGATCCGCTGGTCTTCACCCAGGTCAATCAGGCGGTGAATCAGGTGATGGTGCGCCGCGCCATGGCGCTGCTGCAGCCGCAACCGGGAGAGCAGATCCTGGATCTCTTCTGTGGACTCGGGAATTTCACTCTGCCTATTGCCCGACTGGGAGCGCGGGTGCTTGGCATTGAAGGGGACGCCCGCTTGGTCGCGCTAGCCACCGAGAACGCCGCCGCCAATGGCCTGGCGGATAAAGCCCGATATGCCGTAGCCGATCTCACCCAGGCGCAGATGGAAGATTTTTTTCCGGCGGGCGCCATCGACAAAATGCTCATCGATCCGCCCCGCAGTGGCGCTATCGAAGTGCTGCGCAGCCTGACCCCCGGCGTCCGCCGTCTGGTGTATGTCTCCTGCAATCCGGCGACCCTGGCCCGTGATGCGGCGTACCTGGTACACGAACGCGGCTATCATCTGCAAGCGGCTGGCGTCGTCAACATGTTTCCCCATACCGCCCATGTCGAATCCATCGCCCTCTTTGAGCGCTGAAATGCCCCCACGTTGGCTCTGGGTGGATGTCTCCGCCCAGCGGTTGCGCGAGATGAGCGGCGCTGAGCCGCGCTCGGCGTATGTCATATCCACGGCTCGTAACGGACTGGGTGAACGGCGTGACAGCGGCTGCACGCCGCGCGGATGGCATGTAGTGCGCGCACGTATCGGTGAAGGCCTGCCCACGACGGCAATTCTGCGCGGCAGGCGTTGGACCGGTGCCTGTTACAGCGCGGAGTGGGCGGCGGGTCGGCCGCGGCAAGACTGGATTCTCGGCCGCATTCTTTGGCTCTCCGGCAGCGAAAACGGTTTTAATCGTGGTGGTTTTCAGGATACCTTCCGCCGTTATATCTACATCCACGGCACCGCCGATGTGGATCATCTCGGCCAGCCGGTATCGGCAGGCTGCGTGCGGATGGCGCCGGACGCGGTGTGCATGCTCTTTGCGGCATGTCCTGTAAACACCCCTGTTTTTATCGGCCTGCAGCCACCGCTGCGTTCCCCCGCTAGGAAGTATTGAATGGCCTGGATCCGCTTACCCCGTTTTCGTCGCGCCGTAAACGTTTTCAATCCCAAACTCTTCGAGAACCTTTCGCTCGCGGCCTTTCTGGCCTGGGTCGGTCTGGGTTCCGATGCGCTGTCTTCCTCCGCCTATGGTCCTCCGGAAATCTACGATGCCCTGCAGGGGCATGAGTATCTGGCCGTTTTTCTGGCCATCGGCATCCCGCTCTCGGTGTTTGTCATCTCGGCAGGTTACAAACAGGTCATTGCTCTTTTTCCCGATGGTGGGGGTGGTTATCACACCGCATCCACCCTGTTAGGGCCGATAGCAGGCCTGGTGAGCGGCGCCGCTTTGGTCGTCGATTACATTTTAACGGCAGCGATCTCCGTGGCATCGGGTACCGAGGCGTTGCTGAGTACCATGCCTTCCTCCTGGTACAGCGAGCGCATTCCCTTGGATGCCGCCGTGTTGCTGTTCCTGATCTTCATCAATTTGCGCGGTATGAAGGAATCCATCAAGATTTTGTTGCCGATTTTTATGGCTTTCGTCTTCACCCACGTCATACTGCTTGGCTGGGGACTGCTGGCTCACATGGGAGATGTGCCAGCTATCGCCCGCAATACGGTCGTCGGTGTTCAGCATGACAGTATGCAGTACGGCTGGATCTTTATTGTGGCGCTGATATTGCGGGCTTTCAGCCTGGGTGGTGGTACCTATACGGGTTTGGAAGCGGTAGCCAATGGCGTGCATATCATGCGTGAGCCGCGTGTGCAGACAGGGCAGCGGACGATGACCCTGCTGGCGACGTCCCTGTCTCTGATCGCGGGCAGTCTGATTTTTCTGTATCTGATGTATCATGTGCATGGCCAACAGGGGCAAACGCTGAATGCCGTGCTCTACGGCGCGATTACCCAGGGATGGACCTTGGATGGTGTATACTTCGGTCCAGCGGCGGCACTGCTTACCCTGATTAGCGAAGGCCTGCTCCTCTTCATCGCCGCCAACACGGGTATTATCACGGCGCCTATCGTCATGGCGAATATGGCTGTCGATCGTTGGTTGCCAGAGCGGTTTTCTTACCTATCAGATCGTTTCGTGTCGCGTAATGGCGTGTTGCTCATTGGTTTTTCGGCTATTGCCATCCTCCTCGCGACGGGCGGACATGTCAGCATTCTGGTGGTTCTGTACAGCATCAATGTATTCATCACCTTTACCCTGACCATGGCGGGATTGAGTCGGCACTGGTTTGGCCAGCGGCATCAAGAGTCAAACTGGCGGGGCCGCTTTGCCGTCAGTGTCCTGGGCTTTATGGTCACGGCATCCATTCTCGCCATCACCATTTTCGAGAAATTCGATGCGGGCGGCTGGTTCACTCTGCTGGTCACCGCGATTGTGGTGGGTCTCGGATATCTGATCTATCGCCATTACAAAAGTATCAGTAAAATCACCGCCGAACTGGACGAAACCATGCTGGATGTGGTGCCTGACCATCTGGAGCCCGGCCCTAACCTGCCTCTGGATCCGCGTGGCGCCACGGCCGTATTTTTTGTCAGCCGTTTTGACGGTTTGGGGCTGCATACCTTGCTGACTGCGCACCGTATGGTCAGTGGCTTCGTCAAGAACTATGTGTTCCTGCTGGCGGGTATCGTAGGTCAGGGTGAATTTAAGGGTATCAAGGCACTGGAAGACCTGAAGGTATATGTAGAGACTGAGGCTAACCAGTATATGGCCTTTTGCCGCAACGAGGGGATGGCGGCAACCTGGTTCGCCACTTACTCCACCGACCGTATCCTCGCGATGGAGGAATTAGCCAATGTCGCTATCCGCTATTTTCCACAGAGCATCTTCTTTGCCGGGCGGGTGATTGACACCTCTGTGCAGGGACCCTTCCACGGATTGCTGCATGATGAAGTCAGCTTTATCGTTCAGGATCGCTTGCAGCATGACGGTTTCAGCATGATGATCGTACCCGTACACGTGCATGGTATTCCCAGCCAGCCGCCGAGGATCGCGCTGCCTATTTCCATGCCACCGGATATGCAGCTGGTGCAGAATGAAGAGGTGGACAAGGTGGAAGCCAAGGCCCGTGCCGCCGCCAAGGCGCAGGCCAGTACGCAGGAGCCCATCCCCCATGCCGCTACAGACTGAGTTGCAGCGCCTCGCACGGGGTCCGCTGATGGTCGATATTGCCGGGCTACGGCCCACTGTCGCGGAATGCGCGATGCTGCGCCAGCCGGCAGTGGGTGGCGTCATCCTTTTTGCCCGCAACTGCGTCGATGCCGAACAGGTGCGTGCCCTGTGCGGCGAATTGCATGCGCTGCGTTCTCCGCCGCTGCTCATCGGTATTGATCAGGAGGGCGGGCGGGTGCAGCGCCTGCGTACCGGAGTGACGCGCTTCCCGCCCATGGCGACTCTGGGCCGTCTGGCGGATCGTGACGGATTGGAAAGGGCGCAGACGGCGGCACGGGACTGGGGACTTCTGCTCGGTACGGAGCTCCGGGCGCTCGGCCTGGACATGGACTTTACCCCTTGTGTGGATTTGGATCGCGGCGTTTCTGCGGTGATTGGCGACCGCGCCATCCACCGCGATCCCGAGTGGGTGGGGGGTATCGCGGTAGCGCTCTGGGAAGGCATGGTACGGGCCGGCTTGCAGGGGGTCGCCAAGCATTTTCCCGGTCATGGTGCGGTAGCCGCAGATTCTCATCTCGACCTACCTTTGGATAAGCGTCCGCTCAGTGCCATTCAGGAAGACCTTCAGCCCTTCGCTGCCCTGATTGCCGCGGGGATTCCGGCGATTATGCCGGCGCACTGTCTCTATCCCCAGGTGGATACTGAACGTCCTGCCGGTTTCTCGCCGCGCTGGTTACAGGATATCCTCCGCAAAGATATGGGCTTCACCGGTGTGGTGGTCAGCGACGACCTCAGCATGGCGGGTGCGCATGGTGTCGGCGATATGGCCGCGCGGGTGGATGCGGCACTGGCGGCAGGCGCGGACTTGCTGTTGATCTGTAACGATCCGGAGGGCGCGCAAACGGCAGTCGCCCATTTACAGTCCAGGGGTGAGTTTCCGACGGGCAATCGCCTGGAGAGACTCGCCGGCAACGCTGCAACAGCACCTTTGTCTGTCGCAGACCGGGCGCGCTGCCTGCGACAGATCGAGCAATTGCGGGCTCTGGCCCCAGGATTTGCTGGCTGATGTACAGACTAAAAGGTTAACCCCTTGTTTTTCCCACGGCGCGTATTAGAATACGCCCTCACCTTTTACTCCTTGTTCGGGCGATAGGCGCCCGGACTCCGCAGTGAACCATAAGGAGCAACCTTTGCGTCATTACGAAATTGTGTTTTTGGTCCATCCTGACCAAAGTGAGCAGGTCCCCCAGATGATTGAGCGCTATCGCGGCATGATAGAGGGCGATGGCGGGCATTTTCATCGCCTGGAAGACTGGGGTCGTCGGCAGTTGGCCTACCCCATCAAGAAGGCCCACAAGGCTCATTATGTTTTGATGAATGTAGAATGCAGCGGTGCCGCCTTGGCTGAACTGGAAGACGCGTTCCGCTTCAACGATGCGGTTTTGCGTCACCTGATTCTGGCCCGCGCTGAAGCTGTTACCATCCCTTCCTTTCTGGCCCGCGATGAGAGCGACCGTCGTGAGCGCAGTGAAGAGACTGTCGAAGATGAAGGCGAGCCGGACCACAGCGATAACGAAACCGTAGCGACGGCTTAATCAAGGAGATTTCAGATGGCATTTAATCGAGACAGAGATCGGGATAGTGATGGTGACAAGCGTGGCGGCGGCAGCAGTAACTTTACCCGTCGCCGTAAGTTTTGTCGTTTCAAGGCGGAAGGCGTCAAGGAGATTGACTACAAGGATCTAAAAACCTTGCAGGCCTATGTGGGTGAGACGGGTAAAATCGTCCCCAGCCGGATTACCGGAACCAGCAATCTGTATCAGCGACAGTTGACTACAGCGATCAAGCGTGCCCGTTTTCTGGCGTTATTGCCCTACGTCGTGCGTTAAGGCACTGGCGTTCCGGTGGCGGCGCAGACAGAAGGTGGGGTCTTGCGCTGGTTTCTCAGCGGACGCTGGCAAGCCAGCATTAGTATTGCTGTACTCTTTAGTGTTGCGGGACTGGTTCCCTTTCTTGCCGCGCCGTTACTGCTCAACTGCGTCGCTTTGGTGACGCTGGTTACCCTGCAGGCCGGGCGCAAGGAGAGCTTTGAAGTCCTCCTGATTGCCGGGGTTGCCTCCGCACTGTTTACGTTGAACCCGTGGTATGGTGTCGCCTTTGCCCTGGTGGCCTGGCTGCCGGGGCGGCTGCTGGGAGAAGGTTTGCGGTGGGACGTGCAGTGGGGCGGGGTAGTGTGGGTCGTTATCGGTCTGTCTCTCCTGGCGCTGGCGCTCTCGCTTTGGGTCATACCGCGAGGCATGGGCCCTGCCTTCTGGCAAGCACAGATGGAACATTTGCTGGCGCCAGCGCGTAAAGAGTTAAGTACGACGCAGCGCCAGGTCCTGGGTGATATGACCCGCCTGATGCCAGGGATTCTCGCCGCAGGCATGGCGCTGCTCTGGACCTTGGCGGCGTTGCTGGCCAGTCGCTGGCGCGAACGTTTCCAGGGCGTTCCGGCGCCGCAACGGGTGTTTCGGGACTGGGTGTTGCCGGAGCGGTTGATCTGGTTGCTCATCGCGACATTGTTGGGTATCAGCCTGCTGCATGGCGATGCGCTATGGCCGGTACAGAATCTTGCCGTTTTGGTCGGCGGGTTGTATCTGCTGCAAGGCTTGAGTTTTATGCACCTGTGGTTTGCGTCAAGGGGTTGGCCCTTGTTCGTGCTGACGGCTTTTTATATCGGACTGATCCTGCTTTCACAGCTCTTGCTGGTAATCGCTGTGCTGGGCGTCGTGGATCGTGTTTTCCATCTGCGCCAACGGCTTGCGGGCTCGCGGCCCTGATGGCGCTTTTGCAGGGAATTTTTTGGAGGAATTGGAAATGAAAGTGATTTTGCTGGAACGTATCAACAACCTGGGGCGTCTTGGTGATGTGGTCGACGTGCGGCCGGGCTATGGGCGCAATTTTCTGATGCCGCAGGGGAAAGCCATAATGGCCAACCAGCGCAATCTGGAAGACTTTGCCGAGCGTAAAGCGGCCTTGGAGCATATCGAGGCAGAGCGTCTGCAGGCGGCTCAGCAGCGCGCTGCCATACTGGCGGAAGCCGTGGTCAAAATCGCCCTGCAAGCGGGCGAAGATGGTCGTTTGTTTGGCTCGGTGGGCTCGCATGATATCAGCGCTGCTCTGGCGGCCCTGGGTCATGAAGTGGCCCATTCGGAAATCCGCCTGGCGGATGGCCCGATCAAGCGGGTAGGTGAATTTCCAGTGCGGTTGCACCTGCATCCGGAAGTGGATCTGGACGTGATGGTATTCGTCGAGCGCGCCTGACCCTGGCACTGGCAGGGACGGCGGAGTGTTCGAGTTTGCGGAGTATGGCGGCGGGGTCAAGGCTCCGCCGCACTCTATTGAGGCAGAGCAATCGGTCATCGGTGCCCTGCTGATCGATCCCGATACCGCGGATCAAGTGACCGAGGCGATGACGGCCGAAGATTTTTATGAGCGCCGCCATCGCCAGATTTTTCAAGCGATCATTGCCATGCAGGGTGCCGGGCGGGCGGTAGACGCCGTCACGGTCTCCGAATGGTTGCAAGATCACGAGCAACTGGCCGATGTGGGAGGCGTGCAATATCTTCTCATGCTCGCCAACGAGACGCCCTCGGCGGCCAATGTGCTCGCCTATGCGAGCATCGTGCGGGAGCGGGCCACCCTGCGTGATCTTATTCGGGTTGGCCGGGAAATTGCCGAACTGGCCTATCGTCCGGAAGGGCGGGAAGCGCAGGCCTTGTTGGACGAGGCGGAAAGCCGGGTTTTCCATCTCGCCGAAGGGCAACAGCGGGCCGGAGAAGGCTTTAGGCAACTCAAGGATGCGCTTCCGGCGGTAATCGACCGGATCGAGACCATCGCCCGCGAGAAAAAGGGTGTCACAGGCCTGTCCACAGGTTTCGCCGATCTGGACGAGAAAACCTCCGGCCTGCATCCGGGCCAGCTCATCATCGTTGCCGGTCGTCCCAGTATGGGCAAAACCTCTTTCGCCATGAATATAGCTGAGCATGTCGCCTGTAACGAAGGCAAGCCGGTGGCGGTTTTCAGCATGGAAATGCCGATAGACGAAATCGTCTTGCGTGCGCTCTCGTCGCGAGGGCGGGTGGATCAGCACCGGCTGCGCAATGGCAGCCTGGGTAATGATGACTGGCCGCGCATCGCGCATGCCATTGGTGAACTCGGCAATGCGCCGTTGTTTGCCGATGATTCGGCAGCGCTGACGCCGACGGATTTGCGTTCGCGGGCGCGCCGGCTGAAGCGAGAGCATGGCTTGGCGCTGGTTGTGGTCGACTATCTGCAACTCATGCAGGTGCCGGGGCGGGGTGACAATCGGGTCGCCGAGATTTCCGAGATCAGCCGTTCGCTCAAGGCCTTGGCCAAAGAGCTGTCCATCCCGGTGATTGCCCTCTCACAGCTCAATCGTAGCCTGGAAAACCGGACCGAAAAGCGTCCGCAGATGTCGGATCTGCGTGAGTCCGGTGCTATTGAGCAGGACGCCGATTTGATTCTGTTCCTTTACCGCGACGAGGTGTACTACAAGGACAAGGAAGAGGTGAAGGGCATCGCCGAGGTGATCATCGGCAAGCAGCGCAACGGACCCATCGGGACCGTGCGGATGAGTTTCTTCGGTGAATATACCCGCTTTGAGAATTATGCGCCGTCCGGGGATGATTTCGGGCGTTAGCCTTTCACCAGAAGTGGATTTCTGCCAGGGGATTTTTCTGTGCTTTGCGGTATCATGCACTCATGACTCGCCCTATTGTTGCCGATATTTCTGCTGCTGCTCTGCGTCATAATATGGCCGTGGTACGCCAGCATGCGCCCCACGCGCAAGTTATGGCGGCGGTCAAAGCCAATGCCTATGGGCATGATGTCGCGCTCTGCGCCCCGGTGCTGGCGGAGGCGGGTGTCGATGCCTTTGCCGTGGCTTCTCTGGAAGAGGCGGAAACCCTTCATGATCTGCGTCTGGAACGACCGGTTTGTCTGCTCGGAGGGCCTTTCGACGCGGAGGAGGTCGCTGTCGCGGCCGCCCGCGGTTATCTGCTCGTTATCCATGAACAACGGCAGCTACTCTGGCTGGCGACCCATGCCGCTGACGCGCCCCTGCGGCTGTTTATTAAAGTAGATACGGGTATGCACCGTTTGGGCTTTGCACCCGACCAACTGTCGGCAGTATTTGCCGGGCTGCAAAGCCATCCCTGCTGGCAGGTACTGGGGCTGATGAGTCATCTCGCCCGCTCCGATACGCCGGAGGACCCTTTCAGTCGTCAGCAGGCGGGCGTTTTCGTCGCGGCCATTGCGCATTTTGGTCATTGCACGGCGGGTCAGCACACCCTGGCCAATTCGGGGGGGGTGCTGGCACTGCCTTTTACCCATCAGCACTGGGTGCGCCCCGGGCTCATGCTATACGGTCTTTCGCCCTTCGCCGGGCATAGCGGTATCGAGATCGGTTTGCAACCGGTGCTGTCCTGGCGCAGCGAAGTGGTGGCCATCCGCGATCTCGCCCCCGGTGACTGGCTGGGCTATGGTGCAGCCTGGCAGGCTCCTGCCCACTGCCGGGTGGGGGTCGTGGCGGCGGGCTACGGTGATGGTTATCCGCGTCACCTGGGTTCGGGGGCGCCGGTCACGGTGGCCGGACAGGCTACCCGGACTTTGGCACGAGTGAGTATGGACATGCTTTTTGTAGACTTGACGACCGTGTCGGCGGAAATCGGGGCTTCCGTCGTGCTTATGGGGGCTGGCGGACCAGCCCTCGAATCCCTGGCGACGAGACTCGATACGATCTCCTACGAGTTGAGTTGCCGTATGCAGACGCGTGTTCCGCGCCAGCTGGTCTCATGAGCCGCGACAAAACCCTCTTTGTCTGTCAGGAATGCGGCAGTACCAGCAACAAATGGCTGGGACGCTGCCCGGATTGTGGCGCCTGGAACAGCTTCGTCGAACAGCGCATGGAGAAGACCGGGGCCAAATCCCAAACCACCTATGCCACGGCCAGTCCGCCGCAATTTCTGCACGCGGTGCCGATCGCGGATGTGGGGCGCAGCACGACGGGTCTGGCAGAGCTCGACCGGGTGCTGGGCGGTGGGCAGGTGCCGGGGGCCGCCATTCTCCTGGGCGGGGAACCGGGTATCGGCAAATCCACCCTGCTGCTCCAGACCGCCCATCATCTGGCCCAGGCCAGTAAGGTGCTTTACGTCACCGGCGAGGAGTCCGCGGCACAAGTCGCCTTGCGCGCGCAGCGCTTGGGGCTGGGCCAGAGCTCCGTACGGGTAGTCGCCGAAAACCATCTTGAAGCGATCGAGGGTCTGCTCCAGTCAGAGCGATCCGCACTGGTGCTGGTGGATTCTATCCAGACCGTCTATACCGACACGCTGCAATCAGCCCCTGGATCGGTAGCGCAAGTGCGGGAGTGCGCGGCCCGTCTGGTGCGTTTCGCCAAAGCTACGGGCACCACGGTCTGGCTGGTCGGCCATGTGACCAAGGAGGGGGCCATTGCCGGTCCGCGTGTGCTGGAACACATGGTGGATACGGTCCTTTATTTTGAAGGGGAGGCGGGTAGCCCCTACCGGATTGTGCGTGCCATCAAAAACCGCTTTGGTGCCGCCAATGAACTAGGTGTTTTTCAGATGCATGAAGAGGGGTTAAGCGAGGTTGCCAACCCTTCACAGCTCTTTCTGTCGCAGCATGACCGACCCGTAGCAGGGAGCGTGGTGCTGGCGACGCAGGAGGGAACCCGCCCGCTTCTGGTGGAAGTGCAGGCTCTGGTGACACCGAGTCCGCTGGCTAACCCCCGCAGGGTCGCCATCGGCCTGGACCCTAACCGCCTTTCCCTCCTGCTGGCTATCCTGCACCGCCACGGCGGCAGTGTGTTTTTTGATCAGGACGTTTTTGTGAATATCGCAGGTGGAATCAAAGTCAACGAACCAGCCGCCGATCTTGCGGTGGCCTTGGCCCTGCTCAGCAGTTTCCGCAACAAACCTTTGGAGGGGCGCCGGGTTGTTTTCGGCGAGCTGGGTCTGGCGGGAGAGGTGCGTGCGGTGGCGGGCACTGAAGCGCGGGTGCGGGAGGCGATCAAATTGGGTTTTAAGGGTGCGATTCTTCCGCGTGGCGACAAGATTTCGAGTACCGCTACTTTCAAGTTGCGTCCGGCTGCCCGTCTTGGCGATGCCATAACAGCGGCCTTCGACGGGGGATAAGCCCTGCGCGTCCGCTGCGATCCATCTGTCGGCCGGATAGCGTGCTGTAGCTTGCAATCTCTTTTCGGAGCGGTTAGGGTGGCTTGGGAGTGCGCGTAATGAATCGCATAATTTACTGATATATGAAGCTATTCCTGAATTTTTCCCGATAGTCTGAGAGGAGAGTTATTATGCAACAGCCTGCCATTTACTCTGCCGCGCAGAGTGTGTTTCATTCATCCAGACATGGATTCGTAGGGCCCGCTCTGTTCGCTTTGAGCCTGTTTGGTCTGGGGACCAGTGTGACCTTCGCGTCCGGCATGGAGATGTCGACGCCAGGATTGGTGCGCACCGCAATGACTGCGGGTGCCGTGGCAAGCCCTGCGGAGATAAAGAATTTCGCAGCCGCGGTTCGGGGGATCAAGCCACTCAACGAACAGGTTCACAACGCCCTGAGCCAGAAGGGCATCACTGCCACCAAGCGGGAAGAGTTGAAAAAGTCTTACATGACCAGTGTAAACCGTATTCTTGCCAGTAATCATTTGACGGCGGAGCAGTACTCCAGCATGCTCAAGCAAACACAGGACGATCCGGCATTTGCCAAACAGGTTGAAGGGGCCATGCAGTAAAGGCCTTATTCTACCATGCCCAAACTCAATTTGCCCCGCCCCGATTATTCTGCTCGCCGCCGTCATCTGATGCAAAAAATGTCCGCTGCCGGTGTCGCGATTATACCCACCGCCATACCCAAGAGCCGTAACAGCGATGTGCAGTATCCCTTTCGCGGCGACAGCGACTTCTTGTACCTGACCGGATTCGTGGAGCCTGAAGCGGTGCTGGTATTGGTTCCAGGGCATGCTGATGGGGAGCAGATCCTGTTCTGTCGTCCGCGCGATTCGGAGCGGGAAACCTGGGAAGGGCGTCGTGCTGGGCTGGAGGGTGCTCTTGAGCAATGCCGGGTCGACCGTTGCCTCTCTATTCATGATCTGAATGATATCCTTCCACAATTGCTGGAAAACCGGGAGTTATTGTTTTATCCCATGGGTCAATCCACGGATTTCGACGCGCGGGTAATGCACTGGCGTAATGTCGCCAAGAGCAAAATTCGCCAGGGCGTGCGCTACCCACTCGAAGTGGTCGATGTTGCTGAATTGATTCATGAGATGCGGTTGTTTAAGGATTCCGCGGAGATCGAAATCCTACGGGCGGCGGTGGGTATCAGTGGCGCCGGTCATCGTCATGCCATGCGTCAGTGCCAACCGGGTATGCTGGAGTATGAACTGGCCGCCGAGATTGAGCACGTTTTTCATCGTCTTGGATCGCCCAGTGTGGCCTATCCCAGTATCGTCGGTGGTGGGGCCAACGGCTGTATTCTGCACTACACTGAAAACGATGCGGAATTGCGTGATGGCGATCTGGTACTGATCGATGCAGGTGCAGAGGTGGGTGCCTATGCTGGCGATATCACCCGGACCCTGCCGGTCAATGGCGTTTTCAGTCCCGCACAACGGGAAATTTACGAAGTCGTTCTGGCCAGTCAGGAAGCGGCGATCGCGGCCATGCAGGTGGGGCGCTCCGTTGCCGATTATCATGACGAGGCCGTCCGAGTGCTTGTGGATGGTCTGTTGGATTTGAAAATACTTTCCGGAAAGCGTGATGCAGTCATTGAGCAGGGCAGTTATAAGGCCTTCTATATGCACCGGACAGGACATTGGCTGGGTATGGATGTCCACGATGTCGGCCATTATCGCAGCGCAGATCAGTCCTGGCGGAAGCTGGCGGCGGGGATGGTGCTGACGGTAGAACCGGGACTATATTTCTCCCCGGATAATCAAACGGTACCGGAGCGTTGGCGTGGTATCGGGATTCGTATTGAGGACGACGTGCTGGTGACTGCCAACGGGCCGGATGTCCTTTCAGGCGAGGTGCCCAAGGGCTTGGCCGATGTGGAGGCGATGATGGCGGCCGGACCCGGCCATCATGGGCGATAATCGTCGGTTCAGAGACCGTTGGTCGATGGTGCCTGCGCGTGTATGAAACGTAATTTTGCCCGCTTTACCCCGAAGTCCATAGCGCGTCGAACACTACTCATAAGAATGTCGGCAGCCATGTGATAGCGGGAATTCATGGTATCCCAGACAATACCGTCTATCACCCGCCCAGAACGTAACACGATGTTGATGCGTTCACCACAGCGGTTGCCTCCATTCTTCAGGAAAAATAGGTCCTGTGACAGAGCAATCTGGTTGGGCCGGTTGGCGCCGCAGGCAGCGATATCCGGATTTCCACTGGTCTGGTCGGGAAGCGCGTTATAAGCGGTAACTCGCCGAAGGTAAAACATCTTATGCCGCATGAGTAGGGCGCCATCACTGCGAGCAGACCCATCCCCGGAAGCTGATTGTGTGTCCGTAGTTTTTTCCATCTGCCCGTCTATCCACTGAAGGCTTTTTGCGCTTCTCGATAGTTTGTTCAGCAGCGGAGCCGGCAAGTCTGGTGAATTGAGCGCCAAAGCGTTGGGTAATAATAGTGCAAACAGAGCAATACCCAGCCCGGTAGATAATCGTTGTATCAAGTCTATCTCCTTATCTGAGTCGGTCTGTGGCGACCTCTCCCAGTTTCAACGCATCTGGGATTATTCTCAAAATATGAAACGGAACAATATTTTACAAAAAATGTGGAAAAAATCAAGGGGATAAATTTTTTGCTTTGTAAACAGTTGGTTGTCTTGCATTGCCGGGATGCGTCGGTTATCTGTGGGAGAGTCGACCCAATGCGGTCAGATAGTTTAAGAGGCTTCGCATTTTTGCTGAGTGCCCGGTGTCCGTGGACTTAAACGGCGGCCTTGGGTGTTCGCAGATGCTCAGTGAGCCAGATTATGACTATCGTCGAAAAAGTACGACTAAAGACTGGCGTGTTGTTGTTTTTTTAGCTATGCTTTGTCTGCCTGTTATTCAACCCAACAAAGGAGACTGCTATGAGCAAGTTCACCACCGCCTTGAAAGTAACCGCGCTGATTTTGCCCTTGGGCTTGGCCGGTTGTGCGACCACCTCTGACCTCGACAAAGTTGCTGCCAAGGCTGACGCCGCACAGTCCACCGCCAACGAGGCTTTGGCCAAGGCCAATTCCGCGCAAAGCACCGCGACAGATGCGCTGAGCAAGGCTAACGCTGCGCAGAGCACCGCTGATCAGGCGATGAGCACAGCCAACGCCGCCAATCAGAAGGCCGATGAGGCCAACATGAAGGTAGAGCGGATGTTCAAGAAGGCGATGATGAAGTAATTTTTTCGCGCCTGTTGTTTGTGATGGGATCCTGTCGATTCATTGATGGGATCCTTTCGCATTTTAGGGTCGGATAGGATCGGAGACAATTTCGTTCACGTCCGCTGTGCTCCCTAAAACGGCCACCTCCAATCCTGAATATCCTGTCGATCCACGCCAAATTCGTAGGCATGGTTCTTACAGGCGAACTGTTGATCAAGCAGTGCTTCTCGCACACAGGACCCCGTATCGCAGAGGCGGGGTATCCGGTCAATGGCGTCAATGGCCAGGCTAAAACGATCCGTCTGATTCAAGATCGCAAGTTCCAGGGGCGTGTTGATATTGCCTTTCTCTTTGTAACCACGCACATGGATATGATGCTGTCCGGGTCGCCGGTAGGTTAAGCGGTGGATGAGCCACGGGTAAGAGTGGAAATTGAAGATCACCGGCTTGCTGGAAGTGAACAGCGCCTCGAACTCACGATCCGTCATCCCGTGTGCGTGTTCGGTATGTGGTACCAATTTGAACAAGTCCACCACATTCACGAATCGAACCTTGATGTCGGGCATGTGTTGACGCAGTAAGGCGGTGGCGGCCAGGGACTCCAGAGTCGGCACGTCACCGCAACTCACCATGACCACGTCAGGTTCAACCCCCTGGTCATTGCTCGCCCAGTTCCAGATGCCAGCGCCCCTTGTGCAGTGCGCCACCGCCGCCTCCATGTCCAGGTACTGCAGATTCTTTTGCTTGTCCGCGACAATCACATTGACGTAATTAACGCTTTTCAGGCAATGATCGGCAACGGAAAGCAGGCAGTTGGCGTCCGGCGGAAGATAGATGCGCACCACGCTGGGGCTCTTGTTAGCCACCACATCGAGAAAACCAGGATCCTGATGCGTGAAACCATTGTGATCCTGTCGCCAGACCAGCCCGGTCATCAGTAGGTTGAGTGACGCCACATCGGCCCGCCAGGGCAGTGCGTTACATTTTTCCAGCCATTTGGCGTGCTGGTTGAACATGGAGTCAATGATGTGGATGAACGGCTCATAGCTATTGATGAGGCCGTGCCGACCGCTCAGCAGATAACCCTCCAGCCATCCCTCTATGGTATGCTCGCTGAGCATTTCCATGACCCGTCCCTGCAAGGCCAGTTCGCCGCCGTCGGCATCTTCCGGGAAATATTCCCCGAGCCAGACTTTTTGGGTGACCTCATAAAGGGCTGTGAGTTTGTTGGATTGGGTCTCGTCCGGGCCGAAGATGCGGAAGTTCTGCATATTCAGCCGCATGACCTCCCGAAGGAAATTTCCCAGCGTGGGCACGTTGCCAGCCAGGGTTCCTCCGGTTTTTTCGATCTCCACGGAGAACGTGCGGAAGTCAGGCATATCCAGAGGGCGGCGCAGCAGACCCCCATTGGCCACGGGGTTGGCACTCATGCGCCGCCCCCCCTTGGGCGCCAAAGCTTGCAGTTCGGAGATCAGTCGGCCCTGCTCATCAAAGTGCTTTTCCGGTTGGTAGCTGCGCATCCATGATTCCAACAGAGTCAGATGGGCCGGGTTGGTGGCCACGTCCGGGAGGGGGATTTGATGGGCTCGCCAGAAACCTTCCAGATAATGCCCGTCCACCTTCCGGGGGGCTGTCCAGCCTTTGGGACTTCGAAGAATGATCATCGGCCAGCGGGGGCGGTAAGCCGCACCGGTCTGCCGGGCCTTTTCCTGGAACTTGCGAATCTCCAGAACACAGTGTTCCATGGTGGCGGCCATCGCCTGATGCATGCTCTCTGGATCGCTACCCTCCACGAAGTAGGGGGTATATCCATAACCGACGAATAGCGCCTCCAATTCCGCATGACTAATGCGCGCCAGAATGGTGGGGTTGTTGATTTTATAGCCGTTGAGATGGAGCACCGGCAGGACCGCCCCATCGGTAATCGGATTGAGGAATTTGTTGCTATGCCAACTTGTGGCCAATGGTCCGGTCTCCGCCTCGCCATCGCCGACCATCACCAGGGTGATCAGGTCCGGATAGTCAAAGACCGATCCGAAGGCATGAGAAATACTGTAACCCAGTTCGCCGCCCTCATGAATGCTGCCGGGTGTTTCCGGAGTCGCGTGGCTACCGATGCCCCCGGGGAAGGAAAACTGCTTGAAGAAGCGCTGCATGCCTACCAGATCTTCACGTATGTCGGGATAAATCTCGGAGTAGGTTCCTTCGAGATATGCCTGAGATAGTACCGCCGGTGCCCCGTGACCGGGGCCGGAGATGTAGATCGCGTTCAGATTATACTTTTTGATCAACCTGTTAAAGTGAACATAGGTGAAGCACTGGCCAGCGTCCGATCCCCAGTGGCCCAACAGTCTTGGCTTGATATGTTCTAGTGTGAGGGGCTCTCTGAGCAATGGGTTGCTCCTGAGGTACAACATTCCCAGGCACAGATAGAGACTGGCTTGCCAGTAGGCGTCGGTTTTGCGCAACTCATCCGGAGCGAGCGGCGTTCCTTGAATGGTCGCGCGGGCTGGTCCATAGGCACGGAGGCTTTCGTCTTCGTAAACCGTCGCCGGTGCCTTGGCGGAAGTGCGCATGATGGGATGTCCTCCGTAGTCTAACAACCTTTGCTACCGTCGCCGCCAATGGCCCCGGCCCCAGAACCAATGTCCGTCCCGGTGCCACCAACGGCCGGGTGCCCAGTAGGCGTAGGGGTGGGGCGGGTAGACCCAGCGTCCCGGCCACCATATCCATTGTCCCCTCCAAACCCAAGCCCCTGGCACCCAGGCCATGCCCATTGCCGGAGCTGGCGGAACCACTACCACCGGCAGAGGGGGCGGCGGCCCGGGCACGACGATTGCCCCAGACATCGGCTTCTCCACATAGGCGGGCCCAGGTGCCACCACACAACCACTCAGGACTGTGAGCCATCCCACCACCAACGCTGCCCGCCATCCCCTGTGCCTGCTCATTTTCCTAGATCGCCGCGTTTTTCAAGGTATTCATCACGCTCGATCTCGCCGCGCGCATAGCGCTCATCCAGGAGCTTGAGGGCGACACCACTTTCGTTATCGGCCATGCTGCTCTTGCACCCATGTCGATGCTTGCATGCAAAGGCCCCGCGGATCAGAAACACAATGCCGCCCACGATTCCCACGAGAGCCAGCAGGCACAGCAACCCCCAAAACAGTCCGAAAGCGCCCATCATGCCAAGACCCCAACCACCCATCATGTTCGGACCGGGATAGAAATCTACCGCCGTGTCTGGCACGGTGGCGGTAGCTGTCTGTGCCAAAGCCAAAACGGGCGCCATCACTACCAGAAAGCTCACATTGGTGGCTATCCGGATTCCCTTTCTTCGCTGTGATGCATCCATGCTGTTCATCAATCGATCCCCCGTCGTGGAATGTCGGAATGCCACCCCCCTAGTGCAAGTATAGTCCGGCTTTGCTGCCATGGTTGTGGCGTGCGCCGGGGGTCGCCAATAGAAACTTTTGATGCCGCCGAGGCGATACGACCTACGGCACCGCCGTGCGGACCCGTAACGTCATCGGGAACCGCATGGGTGGTGTGGCCGCTCGACTCGAGTGAGTTCGATTCCGGTCCGGGGCAGGTGAAGTAAGCTCAGTCTTTCAGCCTGCCAGCGCAAGCATCAACTGATTGATGCGGGCGACGAAACCGGCAGGGTCTTCTAATTGCCCTCCCTCGGCCAGAATCGCCTGATCCAGCAGCAGGGCTGACCATTCGGCGAAGCGAATATCGTCTTTTTCGCCTTCTATGCGTGCCAGCATGGGATGGGTGGGGTTGATTTCCAGGACAGGTTTGGTGCTGGAAACTTCGTGGCCGGCCTGCTTGAGCAATTGCTGCATGTACAGGGCCATGTCCCGCTCGCCCAGGACGATACAGGCCGGAGAACTGGTCAGACGATGGGAGACGCGCACAGCCTCCACCCGCTCGCCCAAGGCGTTTTTGATGCGTTCCACCAAACCCTCCGCACCCTTTTCGGTTTCTGCCTGCGATTTGCGTTCTTCCTCGGTTTCGATGGCGCCCAGGTCAAGCGCACCTTTGGCGACGGATGCCAGTGCCTTACCCTCAAATTCGGGCAGATGGCTGGTCAGCCATTCATCTACGCGATCACTGAGCAGCAATACCTCAATGCCTTTTTTGCGCAGCAACTCCAACTGCGGACTGTTCTTGGCGGCAAGGAAGGAGTCCGCAGTGATGTAGTAAATTTTGTCTTGACCCTCGGCCATTCGCGCGAGGTAATCGGCCAGCGATACATTTTGTGTTTCCGTGTCCGTGTGGGTACTGGCGAAGCGTAGCAGCTTGGCGATCTGTTCGCGGTTGCCGTAATCCTCGCCCGGTCCTTCCTTGAGTGCCCGTCCGAATTCATTCCAAAACGTCTGATACTTCTCAGGCTCTTTCCCGGCCATTTCCTCGAGAAGACTCAGTATTCGTTTCACCGAACCGGAGCGCATCTGATCAATGACTCGGTTACCCTGCAAAATCTCGCGGGAAACGTTAAGAGGCAAATCGTTGGAATCGATCACACCGCGCACAAAGCGCAGGTAGCGGGGAAGGAGTTGCTCGGCATCGTCCATGATGAAGACGCGCTGCACATAGAGTTTGATACCGTGGGAATGGTTGTGATCCCAGAGATCAAAGGGTGCCTTGGCAGGAATGAAGAGTAAGGAGGTGTATTCCAGTCGTCCTTCAACATGGTTGTGGCTCCAGCTCAGAGGGTCGCCATAGTCGTGGCTGACGTAGCGATAAAACTCCTTGTACTCGTCGTCGCTGATCTCGGACTTGGATCGTTGCCAGAGAGCGGAGGCCTTATTGACCGTCTCCCATTCGTCACCAGGCTTGCCGTCTTCGCCCATTTTGCGCATACGGATCGACAGGGGTATGTGATCCGAATACTTGTTGATGATGCTGCGTAAGCGCCAGGCACTGAGCAGGTCCTGGCGTTCTTCCTCGCGCAGGTGCAAGACGATTTCGGTACCGCGCGCGGGCAGATCCAGGGTTTCCAGGGTGTAGCTTCCGGTACCGTCCGACTCCCAGCGAACACCGTGCTCGGCCTCCATGCCGGCGCGACGAGTGTTCAGGCTGACGCGATCTGCAACGATGAATGCCGAATAAAAACCTACTCCGAACTGGCCGATCAGCTTGGCGTCTTTGGTCTGATCGCCGCTGAGGCGCTCAAAGAACTCCCGCGTCCCGGATTTGGCGATAGTGCCGATATTGGCAATCACCTCGTCGCGGTTCATGCCAATACCGTTGTCTCGCACGGTAATGGTGCCAGCCTCGGGATCGAAGTCCACCTCAACCTTGAGCTCGCTGTCACCTGTTAAGAGGGCGGGGTCGGCCAATGCCTCGAAGCGTAACTTGTCGCAGGCGTCAGAGGCATTGGAGATCAACTCGCGCAGAAAGATCTCTTTGTTGGAGTAAAGCGAATGGATCATCAACTGCAATAGCTGATTGATCTCGGTTTGAAATTGCATGGTTTCCTTGCTGGCGGCCATTATCTCTATCTCTCCTGAATTAACTGGGTTCGCGCAGAGAGCGAACGGTTGAATGTAAGCAGGCTGAAAGTGGTGTCTGACAAAGGAAAAATCAAGGCCGCTGGTGCCGCATCCAAACCAGGAGCAGGCGGTCACCGAGAGCTATGATAGAAACTGGTGTATGGGGCGGAACTTCGGCATTTGTACTATCATCACTACGATTACTGATGGTGTGTTCTAGAGGAAGGAATCGATATGTCATACAGTCAGATTTGCGGGGCAGATGCCGTCGTTGTGAGCCGCCCACTACTGTACTTTGGCACCAGACACACCATAGAACCATGGGCGGAGCGACTGTGTAGCGAAGAGTGGCAGCTGCGATATGCGGAAAATATTAATGAACTACAAAAACTCTCGTCTGCAGCAGAATTCAAGGTGGGTATAGTCGCGCCGGATCACCGGGAGATCATCAATAATTGCCGGTGCGTGGAGTCCACCATTGCCCGGGCAGGGCATATTCGTTGGATCGTCTTACTTCCCAAGGATGCCCTCGACTCCCCCCCCCTGCGTGAGCTGGTTAGCGCCACATTTTACGACTATCACACCCTGCCTGTCGATTCCGACCGTCTCCTGCTTACCTTGGGCCATGCCTTGGGGATGGCAGAGATTGCCGCCGATGCGCTGCTGCCCGAAGAAGGGGAGGTGCGCAGTAACGGTGAAAGCGAAATGGTCGGCGCCAGCCCACAGATGCAAAAAGTCTTCAAAGAAATCCGCAAGGTAGCCGGTGTAGATGCACCCGTGCTGATTACCGGTGAAAGCGGCACGGGCAAGGAGCTGGCCGCGCAGGCTATCCACGAACGCTCTTCGCGGGGCCATGGGCCATTCATCGCCGTAAACTGTGGGGCATTACCCACCAATCTCATCCAGTCCGAACTCTTCGGCCATGAAAAGGGCTCATTCACTGGCGCCCACCAGCGAAAAATCGGCCGCATTGAGGTCGCCTCCGGTGGCAGCCTCTTTCTCGACGAGATTGGCGATTTGCCCATGGAACTCCAGGCTAACCTTCTGCGCTTCCTACAGGAAAAAACCATAGAGCGGGTCGGTGGTCGCGAAGACATCACCGTGGATGTGCGGGTGATTGCCGCCACCCATGTCGATCTGGAAAAGGCCGTTCGCGAGGGTCGATTCCGCGAGGATCTTTACTATCGTCTCAACGTTCTTCAGATCAGGATGCCTGCCCTGCGCGAGCGCGTCGGCGACGTGCCCCTGTTAGCTCAATATATCTTCCACCGCTTTGCCGAAGAAAAAGGACGGAAGATAAAAGGATTCAGCAAAGACGCTCTGCATACCATGAACAACTTCGACTGGCCGGGCAATGTTCGCGAGCTGATCAATCGGGTGCGCCGGGCCATGGTCATGTGCGACAACTCCCTGATTTCCCCATCCGATCTTGGACTGGAGCAGAGAAACAACTCCCGGTGGGTACTTACTTTGGGCGAAGCGCGGGACAGGGCCGAAACCGATACCATCCGCGCAGCTCTCGCCCAGAACCAGGGCAGCGTTTTGCTGGCATCGAAACAGCTTGGCGTTTCCCGCGTCACGCTATATCGTCTCATGGAGAAGCATGCACTCAGCACCAACTAATCATACTAATACTTTTTGGCTAAAACACCGTTAGCCATTACCACCAGGAGGAATCTTGAATTATGAAACAACAAGGATTGATGCAAGCAACAATCTACGCATCCGCAATACTGGCAGGCACCTTGTGGTGCGCCAGCCCCGCCTGGGCCGATACGGCCTCTTCGAGCGAGGCTCCGCCAAGCAAGCCGGTAGGCCAAGCTCCGGCTGAACAAAGCCGTCCGCCGGCCATCGAAACCCTCATCAGCACCACTGGAGTGCTTACGCCAGCAGGCAAGTTCGTCATTGAGCCCTTTATCCAATATACTCATTCGTCATCCAGTATCGCCGCCGTGCAGGGTTTCGTGCTTGCGCAGGTACTAGCCATTGGCAACATAAATATCCAGCAATACACCAACGACACCGCCTATGCCGGTGTCACCTTTCGCTATGGGGTGAGCAACCGCCTGGAAATGGATCTCAGGGTGCCTTTTGTCTATGCGCAACAAAACACCGCCGTCTCAAACCTTACCAACAACGGTGTCCAGCAGGCATTCAACAGTACCGGTTCTGGTCTGGGAGACATTGAACTCTCCATGCATTATCAGATCAATAAGGGTGGTAATGGCTCGCCCTATTACATTGCCAATTTGCAAGTAAAAAGCATGACCGGCAGTAGCCCCTTCAGCATGCCCACCTATCAGAGTTATCCGGCCGGAATTCTTGAACAGCAACCGACGGGGACAGGCTTCTGGGGTGTCCAGCCTAGTCTCACGGTACTCTATCCCTCTGACCCGGCCGTTTTTTACGGGAATGTCAGTTACCTCTGGAACATTGGCCATAATGCCGCCGGCACCTACATTAGCCCCGGTAACGCCATCGGCTTCGGCTTTGGTGCGGGCCTATCTCTAAACGACCGCGCGTCGATTAGTCTAGGCTATAACCAAAGTATCGTCAGCGCGCCTAAAGTAGGCGGCATTACTCCGCCCTTGGCCACAACCCTGGAGGTAGGGTCTTTTCTGGTGGGCTGGTCTTACACCCTCAATAAGAGTACATCCATCAATCTGAACCTGGCCGTAGGCGCCACCCGCCAGGCACCGGATGTGCAACTCACACTCCGGGTCCCTTACACCCTCTAGGGGCATTCGGGGACATATTGCGTCGCAAGGCACCTTCGGGACCGAAACTCAATCAGAATACCGGCCGGATCCCTCTCCGAAAGCGGCTCCAGTAGGCGCGTCGACCATGGGCCACCATGGTCGGTTCCACTCCCCACACATTGCCATCAATGCCGCCATGCAGAACCGATGACGCATTGCCATGCCTCTTTCTTCCTTATGTTTCACCTTGAGAAGGAGGCAAGAGAAGCAGCGTTAACTCAGGGTGTTGGGATGTTTCGGCGCCACCCGCCACCGACGTTTCCCGCGAATCATAAAACCGCCAGATTTTCAAAACGCCGTTGCAGCCGAAAAAGCAGTTATCGTTGGCACTAGCGTTTATTTGTCTGGGTTATCGGCATTGGGCAATCAGTATTTGGTTTGCTCATTGCGTTGCTACTGTGTGGATTCGTGCCGAACCGTCTCACTGACCGGGTCGTCCATGGAAAACTGGAATACCTTGATACGCTGTGTTCTGGGGTGGGCACCCAGGCCGTGGACCGCGCCAGGATTCCATTTTTCCAACAGATGATCGGCCATCATGTTGATATATCCCTCGATGGCATCTTGGGACAGGGAACAGACCTCTTCCAGGCGCGCTGCCATCCAGCACTTGGCCTTGTAAGAATTCCCTAAGCGATAACAGAGTTCATCAAAAACAAAGCAGGGGGCCTGGAGAAGTAACCGGGTCCCTGACGATGAGAAATAATCCAAATGAACACTATTCACTTTATGATCATATGGATGTATTTGGTGCGCGTGTGCGGGGAGTGTTTTATTTGTATTCATGCCTTTTAACCTTTTTCAGCTACCTAATAGAGCGGCGTATGATCCCTGCACACATTGAGCAAGTGTATAGACAGTTCTGGCTCCTAAAAACGGTGATTAATACCGTAGACAAGCTTGTCGAGGCGTTTTTGCTGGCATTTTCCGGTGCGCCGTGGAAGGTGCCGAGCCGACAAGCTTTGAGATTCTCTATGGCACCATGTATCGACAATAATTTTTTGTTTGCGGGTTCTGGAAACGCTCTACGCGTTTCAGCTTTTCCATCCGTTTCCATAGAAGGTTAGTTGCCGCTGAAGGAACCAGATGTCTGCATCACAGACGCTGGCAGATTTTGCAAATTGGGCAGGATTACCACCAACGACTGCGATGCGTTTGGCCTGACGCCATTTTGGGTGTTGCCCCGAGAATTGCCACCCGATTCTAGGGTGTTGGAGGATGTGGCCGGTATGGGCAACTCATCCCAGAGCATGACCACCGGCATTTGATGGGCAGAGACTGCCAAGCTGGGTACAGTTATTCCCCCACCACGGGCTTGACGCAAGACGGTGTTGCTGACGATAGCGCCCCTATCGAAGGCCGCAGGTTGCATTGCCGGAAAGTCATGACCGCCCGCTGATTCTGCCGCCATGACGGGTGCCCAGGCCCATATTCCCAGCACCAGCCCGGCACCGATTGTCGTCCGTATCATCTTCCTAAACATGGCATCCCCCTTCCCGTCCTATCCGCCTACGGGACGTTCAAACTCCGAATGTTACCCTGCTGCAGCGCCTGACCAATCTGGGTCATTTGCTGGGTATGGATCCCGTTGCTGACATCCAGGTTGATTACGGTCGCATGCTGGATCACCTGGTTATCGAGGTTGTTCTGCACCACCGCCAAGGCGCTGGTGGCCTGGTTGAGGAGGCTGCTGGAAACCTGGTTCGCATTTCCCACCTGCACTACCTGCTGTACACCATTTCCCTGTGCCACGACCATGGTCTGCTGAACACGGGTATTCTGCGATGCGATGATGCTATTACTGCTAGAGCCGGAGTCGATCCCCGAGCGTGATGCCAGCATTCCATTGATATAGGTGGTCATCTCCACACCAAACTTCACCATCATGCCCCCGACCTCAAAACCTCCGCGCAATTTCGCCAACTCAGCTACAGGCACCGGCATTCCGAGCACCGGCATGACCGACGCACTGGCGGGTTCTGCCATGCTGAGGATGATCACGGCACTCATCAGGGTATGCTGAAAAGACTGTTTCGACTTGCAAGCGAACTCATCCATGATCATTTCCTCCGGTTATTTTAAGATGCTTCAAAAACTTCCTGCCCGAGGCAGCGTGAGCAGGAAGGAACCCAGCGACGGTTGCTGCTGCATGGCTGCAGCCAGCGGTGCGCGGGGTACTTTGTCCCATTCGGCAATGCTGTTAAAGGAGGCCTTGGCCATCTTGATACCCGGCCCACTGGTAATGACAAAAAGAATCCCGTTTTTCTTCCACATGGCATCAAAGGATTTCCGGGAGATAAGGCGTAAGCCCAAGGCCGGATCGCCGACCAGCACCTCATCCTGCTCGACTCCTTTCACCACCACAAAATGCATGTAGCCGTTAAAATCGATAAGGGCAATCGCCGGCAGATTCACCTTGGCCAGATTGCGCAAAGAAGTCCGGAAGCCGTTGGCGGCGAAGCCGTGGGCGTCCAGATAGTTTTTCATATCGAGCAGGGAAAACCCTTCCTTCTCGATGACTGGTTTATCACCATGATCCCACATCCACTTGAAAACCTTCATCTCATCCGCGGGATCGTTATAGCTATAGGTGAGTAAGGTGGCCACCGCCGCGGATCCACAACTAAAGTCATATTGTTGATGGATCACCGACTGAAAGCGCATGGCATTCATGCTCTTGACGGGAATATTGAATTGACCGCCAGCGGTTGCCAAATAAGCATCGGCCACGGCCTGCCCCTGACTCAGGGCCAGCGTGACCAATAGTGAAGCCATTGCCAACAACCAGCGTTTAGTAGACATGAGAAACTCCCATCAATGCATGGTCAGGTTGATTTGCATCGCATTCTGAATGAGGACATTATTGCCGGAATTCTGAATGACCGTTACAAAACCGGAGGCATTGCCGAAGGCACCGCCCTGGATGATATTGCTACCGGTAACGACCCCATTACCCACAGTATTTCCCGCTGATGTCCCATTCATCACCAGGGTGGACAAGCTCTGATTGGGCAACGCCTTGCCCGCAGAATGTACTAACGCCTGGGTGCCTACGGCAGTACCCAGCAAGGCCAAAGCGGATACGCCATCCATCGGCAAGGTCGCCGCTTGCGCGCCGAATGCCCAGGACAGCAAAATACCCGTCATGAATAAGTGACGCATGCGAATGTTCATGATCTCTCTCCTCACATTCTTGGTAAAAATAGGGAATGCCGAGACTTTGGCACCCCCCACCTTGCATCGCGTGACTTAGTTGTTGACCTGGATCGAGGTCTGGTTCTGCAACATGCTGTTGGCACCAGTGTTCTGGTTGAGCGCGATCACGCCAGAGGCATGCTGGAAAGCGTTGCCACCGATGGTGGCGTTAGCCGCATAGTTCGCCTGGGTGAATGCACACGGATTGCACGGATTGCCCGTGGCAGATACCTGCAGAGCGTTCCCCGCTACTACACCCCCCAGCGCGCCAAAGGCGTTGCCGCTGCTGGAACCCACTTGGCTGACCTGTACGTTGGTCTGATTCTGCAGGAGGCTGTTGGCGCCGCTGTTCTGGTTGGCCGAGATGATGCCCGATGCGCCGTTGAAGGTATCGCCATTGATGGTGGCATTGGCATTGTAATTGGTCAGACCGTTCTGACCGTACCAGTTGTACCCAGGATCAGCGGAGATGTTGACCGTGTTTCCCAGGACGGCGCCCCCCTGCAAAGAGATCAAATCCACTTTGCCGGTAAAGCAGCTACCATTGGCGCAAGGACTCAATTCGTTGACCTGCACGTTGGTCTGATTGTCCAGAAGGCTGTTGGCGCCACTGTTCTGGTTGAGGGAAATGATACCCGCTGTGTTGGCAAAGGCATGGTCGCCCAGATAGGCGTTGCCGTTATAATTGGTCTGGGCACCGTCGGTGCTTACTCCGATCCGGTTTCCATGCACCAAACCCAGATCCACGCTCTCCATTTTCGCTTTGATGTCACCACTGACGGCATTCACCTGCACCTGGGTCTGATTTTGCAGCAAGCCATTGGCACCACTGTTCTGGTTGACCGAAACGACACCAGTCGCGTTTTCAAAGGCTTGGTTATTGATGGCGGCATCGGAGCCGATATTGGTCTGGCTGTTGTTCAACCCGGTACCACTGGTTGCAGAGACTGAATTACCGTGAACCACACCCAGCTTCACCACGTCGCTATTGGCCTTGGCGGGTTTGGCCGAATGGTGGGGTGGGGGTGGGGGTGGATTCCCGTTGTCCCGAGCAAACGCGGCACCAGAAAACGCAAGAGCCAATGCAGAAACTAAAAGGGCTGACTTTTTCATGACTTCCTCCAATCAATTCGTGTTCCCAAAAGGTTCCAGAAGGATCTTCTGATCATCCTGGATCGTCGCTTTAATGCGTCCCCAAAACTTCGGGAGGGACGCCTTTCCTATAGCAACCCCTATGCCACTATTGTAACTAATTGTTTTTAATTGTTATGTTTATGGATTCAAGCGTCATTGCCGAATGCAATTTGTAAAGGATCCGCAACAATTCCTGCTCCAATTTGCTATGGGTTCCCTGAAACGCTACTGTTGCCGCGCGTAACACAGCATTCACGGTGGGTGCGAACTTGCTTCAGAAAAGATACAGGCGCTGGTGTTGCAACCATCTCTGGCGAAAACAGGGTCTACATAGCAGGAGGATATCTGGCATATTAAGGGTGTCGACGGGCGGGAGAGGTTATGCTGACAGGGTTTTAGGGCGTGGGAACGTGGGGGTGCCCGTTTGTCTCACGAATCGCGCTGAACAGGGTTTGCTGGAAGAAATCGGCCGCATCTTCGGCGACTGTCCAGTCCACCGTGCCCTCCGTCCGGAAGGCTTTGAGCGTGGCCTCCAACACCCGGTGGTAGGCATGATGGGCGATGTCGATGGTCGTGCCCGTCAACCCCAAGGCCACGATAGCGGCCGTTATGGGGGAGGACAACGTATTCAGCAGTGGCGTCGT
Source organism: Acidithiobacillus sp. (assembly GCA_028065135.1). Next base: position 10,848 of record JAPTWR010000065.1, on the reverse strand, counting down.
CGCCAGCCACTGGAGATTTTTCACAGCCAACCCTTGGATCAGCCCAACAGAGGACCTCGCCCACCTTGGCGATGACCGCCTCCAAGTAGCCCAGATCCTGCAGGTCTTCCAGCACCAGTACAAATTCGTCACCCCCCAGGCGCGCGGCAAAATCTGTATGGCGCAGAGCCCGTTTCAAGCGTCCGGCCATATCCACCAGGAGACGATCACCAATGGCGTGTCCATGGATATCATTAATGGCCTTGAAATCATCGAGATCGAGCATCCCCACGGCCAGCAGTCGCTCATGGCGAAGTGCCCGGGCGCTGGCGTCGCCCAAACGCCGGGCAAGGCCGAGTCGATTGGGCAGACCGGTGAGGCAATCGTGGTGGGCTTGCCAAGCATGAGACTCTCGTTCAGCCGCCAATTGTTGACGGCTATGATATTCATCCAAGGCAATATGGATATTGCTCACCAGTTGATTTAAGAGGTTGCACAGCCGATCCAGAAAGGTCCCGACATCTTCGGCCAGATGGAAAATCAGGCCCACGACATCTTCTGGGAAGCTTTCCTCATCGCGCCGGCAAATAGAAACGATTCCCCGGTCACCTTCATTGAGATAAAAGGGCGCACCCGCAAAGCCCCCGATGCCGTTAGCGATGGCCAGATTCCGCCAGGGCGCCATAATCGGGTCGTCACGATGGCAGACATAAGGCTGCCCCGAACGGACAGACTGCCCACTGGGTCCAGCCCCTTCTGGAACGTCAGGATCAACCGATACCCGCATGCTGGCGAGGCCCGAAACCCCAGGACTCGCCGCAGCCGCAATGGACAACTCCGATTGTCCATTGGGAGCAATACCAATCCAGACCAAGGGAGCTTGCAGGATATTGGCGATCAGGCTGACTCCTCGGGACAGGATATCCTCTATGGACGACTCGGGTTGCGGATGCGTCAGCATCCGGTTTACCTGGGTAATAGCCCGATAGAATAGATCGCGGGAGGTCGCCCGCGTGCTGCAAGCACGCCCGTCGTCCGGCGTCATAGTCTGTGCCCAAAAGCGCGGCATAATGGCCCTCTATGAGTGGCAGCGCCAGCGCCAGGAAAGGCTTGTGCAGCAGGGGTTGTAGACTCTTCTCCTGATGCAGGAGTGCTGCCCAGCGATGGGTAAATGCCCTCGCCCGCGGCGCGATGGATGGACCATGGCGCCGCAGCAGAGACTCTTCGCCCGGATTCGGTACGAGAAAACGTGGCAATAGATCTGATCCCGCACCAATGAGTGACATTTAGGTTCCTCTTTTGCCACCGCTAAGGATATTTAGGGCAACATCTGGTTCCGGAGGCAGCCCCATGTCACCCGGCGGCACGTTCCGCCGCTTGGTAGACATACACCGGCGCGACGGAATTCCCTACCCGCTCACTGAAATCCGCCCTGATGCGTAAAGACTGCTGCCGGTATTTGCCTTGCATCAACATTTGCACATCGGCCTCGGAACCTAGAGCATCATAGGTCAAAAAGGTGCGGGGTCCGCTGGTGTTGCCGGAAATCAAGCCCACCCACTGTTGATCGCCAGAAACATCAAGCCGTTGATAAAAGACAGGAATCCAACGTCTGACGGCATTGGCATGGACTCCGTGCCCCATCAACCAGAGCTGTAGACTCTCTAGGGGAGTATGTACCCGATCCGACAATCCGAGAACCCGCCATTGCAAATTCGAGCCGTAGAGGAAAAGCCCCAAGCGGTCCCTGGCTGCATCGTCCGGCCAGATGAGTCGGCAACCCACAGTCCGGACTTTACCCATTTCGCCCTCATTTTCGCCAATCACCTCCGCAGAAAATGAAATCTCTCCATCGGGAATCAGCAAGCGACCGCTAATTTTATCATGTAGGACCATCTCTTGCGCTAATCGCGAATAAATACGAAATCCGGAAAGCGATACGTCTTCGGCAATGGCCAGTTCCGACGGACCCGACGGATCATCAATACGCACCACAAGCGGTACGGGAAAGCGATATTCATTGCGCCGGTGACGACGCAAAAGGGTCATAGCCACCACCAGTGCCGCCAACCCGATATTCACAAAAGACCATAGTATGTTGGCCACCAGTGCGCTCGTAGGGAGCGCACCGTACCCAGATAATCCCCATATCCCAAAAGGAATAGCAATTGCATTCGCCGCCAGTATGGAATATTGGGGGATTATGTAGTGATGATCTCCATGATGGGAGCTAACATTCTTTGGCGTCACGGAAAAGGTGATTCTTCCTCTGAACCAACCCAAGGTTGACACCATGAGCGCCCAGAACCGCGTCATATTGAACTGCTCTGTCTGGAGCACACGGCCATAGCCGCGATTGATTTCCTCAAAAGCCCAGAACGTGAGCACGTAATAGGGGATGAAGTGCCACAGAAAGGTGACACTAGCAATATCAACGATGGGCAACCATCCCAGAACCAATACCAGCACCGGTGCAATATAGAATATTCCTTTCTGCCAACCATCGAAGTAGGTAATGGTTGATGCCAGATAATTGATTCTCTGGGGTATGGTCAGATCGCGAGTGAACAGAATGCCCTCTTTGCGCCACACCTGCATGGCTCCTTGCCCCCAGCGTATGCGCTGCTGCAGATAAGGGCCTATGGATAGCGGTGCTAACCCATACGCCAGGGATTCCGGATGATAGACTGACGTATAACCCTTTTTGTGCAGGCGCAGAGAGGTATGCAAATCCTCCGTGACCGTTCCCGTGGCAAAGCCACCAATACTATCCAGCGCCGTCCGGCGGATCACCGCACAGCTACCGCAAAAGAATGCGGCATTCCAGTAGTCCTTGCCGCGCTGTATCACGCGAAAGAAAAGTGACTGCTCCATCCAGATACTCTGACTGTGCGAATTTTTTATATGCTGGTATGAATCGAGATTGTAAAAATCCTGTGGTGTCTGTACGAAGGCCACATTTTCGTCGCTAAAATATCCCAGGGTATGTGTCAGGAACTCTTTTGCTGGAATATGATCTGCATCAAAGATAGCCAGAACATCCGCCTCGATATGGTGCAGGGCGTTATTTAAGGATCCGGCTTTGGCGTCGGTGTTGTCCGTGCGCGTAAGATAGTTGCACCCGATCTCCCTGGCGAGGCGCCGCATCTGGGGGCGGCGGCCATCGTCCAGTAGCCAGGTCTGATGGGGATAATCCATACGGATGGCACCTAGCAATGTCTGGCGCAGCATGCCCACGGGTTCGTTGATCGTCGGTACGAGTACAGCCACCCGCAAACCGGGGGGTGCGGGCGGCGCTTTCCTTAATGTCAGACGCCAGGTCATGAACAGATGGAGCATGATGGTAAAGAAACTGAAAAGCTCCGCTCCATATAGAACAACAGAAAAAACCAGATGGTCTTCATTCAGGACTCCCGCCCGCCAAGGGAGATACCAGACTGCGGCGAGGAGAAAAATGAGGATGACGACTGTTTTTCCCTTGCCCAGGGATTCATACGGGATATGTTGAGTCATAAGGCACCTCCGTTGGCTTGTTATTTCCTACCGGTTACGCAAAGCATATACAGCCACGGCTGGCAGGGGTGGGTAAAATAAGGTGCCCTGCCCCTCGCCAATACCGCTATCCGTCACATAAGCAAGCTGACTGACTTGTTCAACATTCTGGGCCATAAGCCGGGCTCCATATTGCCCGGCCCATTCGTTCAAATCCGCTATAGCCCCATGGACAAGAGCGGGATCCTCTCCGACAAATATATCCATATCCAATTTGATGATTCCCGGCTTCAACATGCGCAGTAGCTTGGGGACCAGAGCAAGGTCATCCACATGATCGAGGACGATACCCACCCCCAGCTGACGAATGGCCGGCATCCGCGAAACCCATTCGGCGGGGTGTAACACCAGATCCTCTGCATTGATTTCCAGCCTGATCAGGCACGGCAACAGCGCAGACTCTCCGATCACGGCATCCAGCAGAAGGGGAAATGCGGCATCGCAGAGAAATGACGGGGACACATTAATCCCCAGATGCATTCCGGCGGTGACTTGTGGAGGCCATGACGCAAAGTTCATGCACGCGTGGCGCAAGGCCCAGGCTTCCAGGGACAGAAGGACACCATGAAGTCGCGCGGAGGGGAAAAACTGTTGCGGGTAGAGCAGTCCGTGGCGAGGGTGCTGCCAGCGTAGCAATGCTTCTACGCCACAGACTGAGTCATCCGGGAGGTGCGCCTGTGGCTGGTAGTGCAAAAACAGTTCATCGTGATTTATTGCTGTCATTAGTTCTGCGCCAGAAAACCCTCTATCTGTTGTAACGACGGAAGGGGGTGTCTGGTTGTACAGTTCCATGTCCGTACCTCCTGGACGTGTAGTCTGTAGCAAAGCCGCCTTGGCATTGGCGATTAAATCCGTGGGAGTGAGCCCATGGAGAGGATACAAGACAACACCCATATCCGAATCGATGGCACCACGCTCAGCCATAGCGGAAAAGGGGTCATCCAACAGGGCATGGAGGCGGCGTGCCAGAGACAATGCGGCTCCAGTACCCTTCACACCCTCCGCCAGGAGGGCAATATTTTGCCCGTTCAACAGGGCAACGCTGTCGATGCGCCGCACCAAGGGCAGCAGGCGGTCATAGATCTGGCGTATGAGGCCAGGATGCACAAGGACGCCACGGGTGATCTGCGACACCAGACAGTAGCGGGGGCGAATGAGCAGCAAGGCGAAGTTTCCCCCGTTTTTCTGCACTCGGCGGATCGCGCAGGTCATTCGCTGCTCCAGAGAAAGCCTGCCTGCCGGATGATCCTGCGGCAAATCCATACTGTCCCCCTCAATTCACGAACAACAGGCAATCGGTGACGTTCCCTTCCCTACATCTACTTCTCGTTGTGGAAATGGTTATACTGAACGCAAGAGTCATGCCGCGAAGCGTAACGGCGCCTGAGAGCCTGTAAACCTGACAAACGTGGCAACGAAAGAGATGTTTTGTCCCAGCCCTTTGTAACGTTATTGTGACAACCTTGGAGGGTGTCCTTTCGGGAACTGCCCTCTGCATCGGTTTATTTGGTGCTTTTTATGGCGTTAAGGAATGTTTCAGGAAAGCTACAGTCAGGACGAAGGGAGAGGGTTGCCGATGACATCACTTTGAACCAAAAAAACCACCAACAATAACGAGCCAGATTCATGCTGATTCCCAGTCCGACAGACATAAAGCGAGGAGGTTTTGATGCCAACTACTCCAGCCGCCCAAAGCACTACCTAAGCTAGGTAACTGATTGTATTAAATGCGCATGTCACCGCCGGATGTAAGGGCACTTCGAATAACAAAAATTTCACGACTTGAGAATGGCATATTCCCCCTTCCTCGCCGATTTCAGGCGATTTTTACGCATTATCCCTACTTTATCTGCGTATTTTTAGCCTTTTTCGTGGGCTTTGACGGATTGATCCCTACCTGGCCACCGATTGCTGCATCAAGCAGGTAAATCGCCGCATGTTATAGACCAGATTCATCATGCCGATTTTGACTTCAGCGCGAGCCATACCAATGGTGCGCAGAAACTTACCACCCTTATGTCTTGGAACCAGTCCCTGTGGATTGGTACCCTTCGGCTGATCCCCGGAGCGAGGCGGGCAAGACTGGTTGTCACCCAAGGAATCAATCCTGTAATGCAGATTAATCGCTCGCCTCACCTTTGCCACCCGTTCGGACGGTATCCAAGGCCTGCCCTGGGCAAGAGCCTGCACAGATAAGGTTGAACCGGCATGGTCCGTAGATCGCCGTTATCTTTTCAAGGAGATTGGCATGACTAATCCTACTCTATTCGTTGGTATCGACGTGGCCAAGACCAAATTCGATGTGGCTCTCTTGAACGCTGAGGGCAAGTATCGCAGTAAGGTCTTCCCCAGCACACCCGTTGGACATCAGCAGTTCCTGGAGTGGCTGACCAGGCACGACGCCCAGGAAGCCCATCTTTGCATGGAGACCACGGGCGTCTACGGGCGGGACCTGGCACGCTTTCTGGCGCAACAGCAGATCCTCATCAGCGTGGTCAACCCGGCCCAGATCCATGCCTTCGGCAAGACAGAACTGACCCGGGCCAAGATGGACAAGGCCGATGCCCGGCTCATTGCCCGGTATTGCCGGATGCACCGTCCTGCGCCCTGGGTGCCGCCGGCTGAGGAGATCGCCACCCTCCAGGCCCTGGTTCAACGTCTGGAGGACCTCCTGGCACTGCAAACGATGGAGAACAACCGACTGGAAGCCGCTACAGGGCCAGCGCGGGAGTCCGTGGAGGCCGTCCTGCAATTTGTTCATCAGCAGATCGAGATGCTACGCCTGCAGATCGAGATCCATATCGATAAACACCCCGATCTCAAAAACCAACAGGAGTTGCTGTCCAGTATCCCTGGTATTGGGGACAACACGGCCGCCACCTTGCTGGCCTTTCTCAGCCCCTTGGAGCGGTTCCACTCTGCCAAACAGGTGGTTGCCTATGCCGGCCTCAATCCCCGCATTCGCCAGTCGGGTCAATGGGCAGGAAAGACCCCCATCGCCAAGGCGGGGAATGCTTTGTTGCGCAAATCCCTCTACCTGCCGGCAGTGGTCGCCAAGCGGCACAACCCCATCATCGCATCCTTTTGCGACCGGCTATTGGCCCGAGGCAAACGCCCCATGCAAGTGGTGGTCGCCGCCATGCGCAAGCTCCTGCATCTGGCTTTCGGCGTCCTCAAGTCGGGGAAACCGTTTAACCCCAAATTGGGAGTTGCATAACGCCGTCCAAGACGGTATCTGACAGACGCCGACGCTCATACACCAAAGTTGACGATAGCTCGAAAAACATTCGTTTGGCAAACATCATCCACTGCCAACCTATAATATGTTATAAACAGCGGTCTTTAGGTTTTTTTCGCCGATATTCAGTAGGCCGAAAATGTCTTCTCCATATCTTTGCATGGCCAATGATGCGATGATGGACTGGCCATATTCATCGAAAGCAGCACTTATCTGCTGTCTGTGTGCATCGTTAAGTGGTAAATTTTGTAGGCTCTCCTGAAGTTCTTTATGTATGCCATCGTTGATGGTAAAACCATTTAGCAGGTTCGGCATGTGTAGTAGAGATGCACGCACGATGCGGGTTATCACCATCCATTTGGCAAACCAGCCATGGATGGTATAAGGGTGTGCTGGTTCTTTTCTTTGCTGGTATTCCGTAGCCCAGCCCGCCAATTCCGTAGCCGGCATGGGTTTGGCGTAGATATAACCTTGCAAGGAAAGGCCACCAATGCTGGCCAGCATGTCTGCAATGGCGTCATTCTCTACACCCTCCGCCACGCAGGCCATATTCAGGTCGTTGGCAAGATTTGCTAAAATTATGACAAAGTTGATAGTGTCAGGATTTTTTTCCAGAGCACATATGAAGGACTGGTCAATCTTTATTTCGTCGATAGAGAGAGCGCGTAAGCGATTAAGGGATGACTCACCGCTACCCACATCGTCCAGTGCAATACGGAATCCTGCGTTGCGCAGTAGAAGAATTTGTTCTTGGGCGCTAGCTTCATCCAAGGCACCGGTTTCCAGAATCTCCAGCGTGATTTTAAGTGGCCCCGTGCCGCCAGGATGATTTTGTTGCAACAAATTGGTGGCTCCCCATCGCGCGATTTTTTGCAGAAAGGCGGGATGCTGAAAGGCCTCGGGCGGCAGGTTGATGGACAAGGAAGGAGGGAAGATTTTTTTTGCCACCCAACGTTGGGCATCTTTATGGATTTGTTGTAGACCTTTTTCAAAAAGGGAAAGCAACTGCGTACTACCGAATGCGGGTAGGAAGAAATAAGGAGAGATGAGGTGATCGTCATCACGCAATCGCGCCAGAGCCTCAGCTTTAACGATGCGATGAGTACCCGGATTCACTACGGGTTGATACCACATTTCCAGACCATCATTTTGCAAGAGTTCTCGGTAACGACGCCGGTCCTGCAAACTGATGGACGGAGCAGTGCGGATAACGGAACTTTTTTCCAACGTCTCCAGACGATCGCCAAAAAAGTGCTCGAGAGACGCCCAAAAGCTCTGTTGCCAAGGCGGATGAAAATACCCAGGCCATGGGCTGTATAAGGTCATGAGGATTTGTGGGGCTCCGGCAAGGGTCAGGATAGGATGTATTGCCATAGAGCGTAGGCCGAGGGCTTGGGCCTTGGTCCACTCCTCAGGCGATAATTCCTTCTGAATGCTATCGATTTGAACGGGCTTTTCGTCTCGCCAAGCCTGCAACAATAAATTATCTCGCTCGATCGCACACCACTCCATGATTTCTTGGGACTGGCTTTCGTGCAGAGTATTGCCGAAACTCAACTCGCAACGCAGGCCGTAATTTTCTCCAACGCTGACGATTTCGACGCCGGTGATTCCTGGAATTTTAACAATGCGCTGCAGTGTTTCCCTTATGATGTCTTCACGATTAATGGCTGTAGAAATGATCTGCCTAATATTTTCAAGAGTATCGGCCCGTTCATTTTCGGCCTCGGTATAGGCCATGAGTTGCCATGAGAGGTCATTGCTGAGGCGCTCCATGATGATGGACTGCAGCGTGACACTGTTGGCCAAATCAGAATTGATGGTATCTTCCAGAACGGCGCGATAGACCTGAAAGGATTGAGCCAGAATGTCTGCAGGCAATCCGATCCAGGTGTGGCGCATGCCGGCCTCTCTGGCCATGGACATATGCTTTTCCCGGCTGATGCCCGGTGAGAGAACCTGCGTCAGGTAACGCACTTGGCTGGTCTTGAGATGGGCCATTTCGGCATCTGAAAGGAGACTCAGGATATGCGCCGATGCCTCGGCACGCATTAGGGTGTCGTAAAAGTCCGCAACCACGGTCTCGCTGTAATAGCACAGCAGCTCCTTCACGGCGTTGAGCCAGATATCAACACGATCGTAAGGGTCGATCATGCTGAGTCGCCTGCGGGTACTTCCAACCACATCGCCCCCTGCGGAGATGATCAGCTCCTCCGCCACCTTGCTATCGGAACTGGGCACCGATTTTTGACCGTCATCTTCACGTTCATGTTGGTCCATTATTCCAGCCTCCTGTTTTATGCCGCTATGCTACATTGTCTCGCATAACCCTCACCGCCTGCCCAAGCCCTTCCTGAAATCGGTGGCTATGCTCATGCAGTTGCCCGAGTAGCCGATGGAGTTCCTCCATGAATCAGACCGCCCTCGTAAGCAGTCGAGGCATCTGAAGTCGCCGCAGATAATATAGGCATACTTGCTAATTTCGGTTGCATCCAAAGGCAGTTTCTGACGTGCCCAGACCATCCAATCTGGAACTTCGTTTGAATATGTCTGCAAAATCCCAGTAGATACCTGAGGTAGGGTAATCGGTTGATATGTCGAAGTATCACTCCCAGATCACGGTTGCAATGCATTCACAAGAAAGTCGGCAAACATTCTCTGGAGGTCGCCCTGGGAATCACCAGTCGCACTCAGCAAGAAGCTTCACCGCAGCGTATATCGGAAGTGAATCGCGGGCACTGCGCGATTAAGAGCGCGTATTATCTCATCGACTGGAACCTTGATGAGGACCGCAGTCGCGTCCGCATAGGCTTCGGCCCGGAAAACCTCACCCGCCTACGCTGCCTCGCCATCGGCATCAGATCACTGCAGCCAATTATGCACTATGAGCCCAGGCACTCGGGAAAACCCGCCCACATTGGCGCTCACCAATATGGCCTTGGCTGCCAGTGCATGGGAGGCAATAAGCAAGTCATTCGGACCAATGGGCTGGCCGCAGGCGGCAAGGTGTTGACGGATTTCCGCATAAGCCTGATCGGCCGGCGTGTCATAGGGGAGCACATCCATGGCCGCGATAACGGCGTTCACCTGTTCTGTGAGTCGGGGAGAATTTTTCTTTGCTGCGCCATAGCGTAATTCACAAACCACCACAATGGAGGTGCATACGGTCGCCTCGCCGACAACGGTAATCTTCTGTGCCACTATACCCTGTGGATGCCTGATCAAATCCGACAGAATGTTGGTGTCCAGCAGGTAGCGACGGGTCCCACTCACCATTCGATGTCATCCAGCGGGAGAAGATCGCGATCCGTATCCGGGAACTCCTCATCCAAGGCAGAAAGACTCGCCAGAGTGGCCAGAAGCCCTTTGCGTTTTACGGGCTCGATAATCAAGCGATCATCCTCACGCCGCATGATGGCCTCTTGCGCGTCCATCTCGAACTCACGGGGAATACGAACCGCTTGATTGCGGCCATTCCGAAAAAAACGTACATGGCGTTCCGTATGCATGGTAACACCTCTCTTTAGACATAGGTTTCAGCATAGGCCGCACGCCATCGACCCGTCAATGGATACATTCAAGTATCGATTGGCTGGCCTTCCGGGCGCAAAGGGACAAAATGCTGTTGCCATCACCTGTTGCCACTGCTTTTCCCCGTACCCCTCAGTCTCCCGGAGAATGGGGCCAACCTAAAATGAACCGCCCCGGGTTTCGTGGAGGCCATTTGGTTTAAGTGCAGGCCGTTAATTCGGTCTGTTCGGCGAGTTGCCGATAGTAGTTTGCCTCAGCTTCTGCCGGAGGGATATAGCCGATGGGTTCGAGCAGCCTGACATGGTTGAACCACGCCACCCATTCGAGGGTCGCCAGTTCCACCGCTTCCCGTGTCCTCCACGGGCCGCGCCTGTGAATTAGTTCCGCCTTGTACAGCCCATTGATCGTCTCGGCCAGGGCGTTGTCATAGCTGTCGCCCTTGCTGCCCACGGAGGGTTCAACACCCGCTTCGGCGAGACGCTCGCTGTAGCGGATGCTGACGTACTGCGAGCCCCGGTCAGAGTGATGCACGAGGCTGCCATCGCATT
>JAPTWR010000099.1:7417-13656 GCA_028065135.1 Acidithiobacillus sp. | reverse complement strand
GACAAATGCTCCTTAATAAATGATGATTCCATCCACGCCGAGGTGGCGGAATTGGTAGACGCGCTAGGTTCAGGTCCTAGTGAGCGAAAGCTTGTGCTGGTTCGAATCCAGTCCCCGGTACCAAAAACAAAGGGTAGACCAAACGGTCTGCCCTTTTTTATTGCCCGGCTGCGTCACAGGGCCTCGGTACGTAAAATGGTGTCATCCCGATCCGGCCCGGTGGAGATAATCGCCAGAGGCCGCCCGGCGCGTTCTGCAATAGCCTCCAGATAGCGACGGGCTGCCTCGGGAAGGTCGTCCCAGTGCCGCACACCTGCCGTGGACTCTGACCAGCCGGGAAAACTCTCGTAGATAGGTTCGCAGGCCGCCACTGCCTCCGCTCCACCGGGCAGTTCCTCCTGAACCACTCCGTTCACACGGTAACCGACGGCAACGCGAATTTCGCTGAGGCCGTCCAGCACATCCAGCTTGGTGATGCACAGGCCCGTTACTCCGTTGACCCGGCAGGCGGCCCGTAAAGCCACCGCATCAAACCAGCCGCAGCGCCGCGCCCGACCGGTGGTTGCACCCACTTCCGCGCCCCGCTCCGCAAGGAAGACGCCTGTCTCGTCAAAGAGCTCCGTAGGAAATGGCCCGGCCCCTACTCGCGTCGTGTAGGCCTTGGTAATGCCCAGTACATAGCCCAGTTCCGCCGGCCCTACCCCACTTCCGGCGGAAGCGCCACCCGCCACCGTATTGGAGGAAGTCACAAAGGGATACGTGCCGTGATCCACGTCCAGCAGCGTACCCTGGGCGCCCTCGAAGAGAATCCTCGCGCCTTCCGCCCGCAAACGCGCCAGATGCACGGAAACGTCCACCACCATAGGTGCCAGACGCTCCGCAAGCCCCAGATACTGTTCCAGGATCGCATGAAAGTCTTGGGGCTCCTGTTTGAAATAGTGTTGGAGCACAAAGTTATGGTAGTCCAGGGCCTCGCCCAGCTTTGCCGCAAACCGTTCGCGATGAAACAGGTCCGCGACACGCAACGCGCGCCGTGCCACCTTGTCCTCATAGGCCGGCCCGATGCCGCGACCGGTAGTGCCGATCTTTGCCGTACCCATCGCCCGCTCCCGCGCCAGATCGAGACTCTTGTGGTAAGGCAGAATGAGCGGGCAGGCATCGGAAACGAACAAGCGCTCAGGAGCATCGGATATCACCGGCCACAACTCGTCCAACTCCGAAAACAGGGCGAGAGGGTCGAGCACCACACCATTACCAATGAAACAGGACACCCCGGGCCGAAGAATGCCCGATGGAATCAGGTGCAGTACCGTTTTCCGCGCTCCAATCACGAGAGTATGGCCAGCATTGTGCCCTCCCTGGAAACGTACCACGGCCTGGCAACGCTCCGTCAGCCAGTCGACGATCTTGCCTTTGCCCTCGTCACCCCACTGGGTGCCGATGATTACAACATTTGAATTTATAGCCACGAACGACTCCGCAAATGGGTCATTGGAAAATGAAATTAAACTTCACGAGTCGAGACGCTGTACTTTCCAACCCGTTGCTTCCTGGATCAGGACGGCGTCAAATCCCTGTGCCCGCAAGCTCTGCGGACTCGGCGCATCCTGACGCAGCAGATCCTGTAAAACCACAAAACCAGCTCGGCGGTGCTCCTGTATGGACTGCCACAAGAGATCGTCCATGCCAGCCGGGGCCCAAATCCGCCCTATTCTCCCCGAATCCGGAAGTCCCAGTAGCAGCGGTTTGATATCCAGACTGAAGCCCGTCGCCGCCCGTCGCCGCCCGAAGGCGGCACCGATGTCATCATAGCGCCCGCCACTGGCCAACGCCTCACCGCGCTGCGGACCGAACAGCGAAAACAGCAGGCCCGTATGATAGCGATGTCCGTGAATCTCCGAGAGGTCGCATTGAATCGCCAGGTCTGGGTAACGTGCCCGTAATACCGACCATACGCGCTGCAGGTCATCCAGGGCGGCACGAACGGCGGGGTAATGCCCCAGATACCGGCGTGCCTGCTCCAATACGTCGAAATCCCCCTGCAGGCCGGACAAGGCATCAAAGTCAGCGGTCAGTTCCATACCGCAATGATGCTCCTGCAGCCACGTCCGCACATCCGACCACGCCTTGCGCTCGACATGCCGCAACAGCTCAGCGCGTAAAGCGCCTTCCAGGCCTGCCGCATCGGCCAGCGTTTGGGAAATACCCACGTGGCCGATATCCAGCAACAAATCCGGTATGGCACAGTGGATGAGGCTCTCCACCATCAGGGAAAGGACCTCCAGATCTCCCTCCGCCCCCTCCACCCCGAAGAGTTCGGCGCCCATCTGAAAAGGGGCACGGCTCCCACCGAGCAGATCGGGGCGGGCGCGCAGCACCGTACCCGCATAAGACAGACGCCGGACCTCCTTTGCAGAAGATGTCTGGGCGTCTATGCGAGCCATTTGCGGCGTCATATCCGAACGCAAACCCACCAACCGGCCACTATCCTGATCCAACAGTTTCCAGGTCTGTAAGTCGAGGTCTGCAGCACTCCCGGTCAGCAAGCTCTCCAGATGTTCTACGAGGGGGGGAATGACCTGACGGTAACCCCATTGCGCGTAAAGATCGAGCAACACACGGCGGCAGCGCTCCAGCGCCTCCGTTCGTACAGGGAGAACATCCTCAAATCCGCTGGGCAGCAACCAGGCCGGATGGCTTTCGATACGCGTCATTTGCCTGCCGATTCCAACGAGTGGCGGAAATACCGGAAGAATGGTGCATCCGGGCTGAGCACCAGCACGTCTTTGTCACTCAGGCTGTGGCGGTACGCCTCCAGACTGCGATAAAACGAGTAAAATGCCGGATCCTTGCCATAGGCGGCACCATAAATAGACGCCGCCTCGGCATCTCCCTGCCCCTTCAGCTCTTCCTGCTGCCGGTAGGCATCCGCCATAATCCGGGTTTGTTCCTTATTCGCCTCAGCGCGGATTTTGGCAGCATCCGCGGCCCCCTCGGAGCGGTAGGCATTGGCCTCCTCCACACGCTCAGCCTCCATCCGTTTATAGACGGCTTGCAGCACATCCGCGGGCAACCCCACCTGCAGAATACGCAGATCGGCCAGATGCACTCCCAGTGGCTGAAGACGCTTATTGGCCTCCGCCAGCACCGGATCCATCATTTTGCTGCGTTGGCCCTGTATCACCGACTTCAACGTCATCTTGCCGACCTCGCTCCGCAACGCAGAACGCAGCACATCACCAATCCGGCTCCCTGCGGTTCCGTCGTTATGCAGGCGGGCGTAGAAAACCAGTGGATCGGTTACTCGCCATTCGGCAAAAAGGCTGATAAGCACCGGCTTTTTCCCTGCCGTCAAGAAGGATTCCGGCTGCGTGCTATAGCTGGAGAGACTCTTATTGACAAAAGCCACATTCTGCGCAATGGGCCACTTCATATAGAGCCCGGGGGATTCCACCACGCGCACCGCCTTACCAAATTGCAGCACCACAGCGGTCTGGGTCATGGATACGGAATAAAAGCTTGCCGACGCCAGCAGCACCAGCGCCAATACCGCAATGATCACACTCCAGGCCCAGTTCTTCATGAACTGGCTCCTGACACAGGGGCCGGCAGCGCCACCGGACTGATCGTCGGTGCGACCGGCGGGGCCACAGATACGGTCGGCGCGGTTTCTGCCGCAGAGCTCGTCGGGCTGCTGACCGCCGCAGGACTCCTGGCAGGCATATGGAGATTTATCACGGGCTGTCCCTTGCTCTCGACAATCACTTTCGGGGTATGGCTCAGAATGTCCTGCATGGTGCGCAAGTACATGCGCTCACTCACCACTTTCGGATTTTTCTGATAGGCCTGGAGAATATCGGTGAAGCGTGCGCTGTCCCCCTTGGCCCGGTCGACCACCTGCTGTTTATAACCTTCGGCGTTCGTCACCATCGCGGCAGCCTCCCCCGTGGCTTTGGGAACGACTGCGTTCGCATAGGCCCGCGCTTCATCGCGCGCCCGTTCCATGTCTTCACGCGCTTTTACCACATCCGCAAACGCCGGCTGGACGACCTTGGGAGGCGTCACCTCCAACAGTTGGACCGAATCAACGCTGACGCCCGCGTGGTAACGGCTCAACAGGTTTTGGGTGATTTGCTGCACCTGTTGCTGAATGGCGCCTTTGCCGGAAGTGAGCAGACTGTCGATTTTACTGCGCCCTACGACCTCCCGCATGGCGGATTCCGCACAAAAGGAAATCAACTGATCCGGATTCGCGGTAGCAAACAGGTAATGTCCCGCATTGGTGATGCGATACTGCACAGCGAAACGGACATCCACCACACTTTCGTCGACGGTCAGCATCATGCCGGGATTCCGGGTGTCGGCAGCACCGCTATAGCCCAGAACCAGACGCCGGCTTTGCGCTACTTTGAGCAAGTATACCCTCTCAAAGGGGAAAGGGAGGCGGTAGTGTAAACCGGGTTGACTGATACCGACCTCTCTGCCAAAACGCAGTACCACGCCTTCTTCACCCGGTCCCACGACATAAATGCCGGAAGCCATCCAGAACAGGATCAGCACGGCGATCACCAGGAAAGGCAGGCGATGCAGCCATTTGTAATCCATCTTTGGCCCACCGCTGCGCCCACCGCCCGAGCCGAAAATACCGCCCAGCTTTTTCAACTCCCGGGTAATTTTCTGGATATCGAAAACCGGCTTTTGCGCACCGGGACGCCGTCCCCAGGGGTTGTTATCGTTTTTGTTTCCGTTCCCGCCCGGATCACTCCACGGCATACTGCTCTCCTTCCTCAGCCATCAGCCGGTATTGTAGGGGGCGCGTCCATCGCCTGACAACCGCTATCGCGCATCTGCGTATGCAGGCGCCGCCAGTTGAGACCATCAATGTCAAAAGTCAGATGTATCCTGCCCTGCTCATCGAAACGCTCATCGATAACACTGGCCAGACGATGTATCCGCGCACGCAGGGCTCCTTCTTCAGGCATCAGCGTCAGATCAGCGCGCAACATGGAGCGCCCCACACGTTGTGTCACGGCCTGCAGCAACTCGGGTATGCCGATACCAGAGCGTGCGCTGACACGCACTGCTGCCAGTTTGCCAGAGCTCTCATACACGTTTCCCGGCACGTCTCCGGTGAGATCCACCTTGTTCAGTACCAGCAGGCGGGGGATATCCTCCGCGCCAATTTCCCTCAACACCGCATCTACCGCGGCAATCTGGGCATCGCGATCAGGCGCGCTGCTGTCCACCACATGAAGAAGTAATTGCGCCTGGTTTACCTCTTCCAGTGTCGCGCGAAAAGCGGCGATCAAGTCGGTCGGCAAGTCGCGCAAGAAACCGACGGTATCGGCCAGGAGAATGGCTTCATGCCCCTCTATCTGCAAACGCCGGATGGCGGGATCGAGGGTCGCGAAAAGACGGTCCGCGGCGTAGCTGGAACTTTTGGTGAGGATATTGAAGAGGGAGGATTTGCCGGCATTGGTATAACCGACCAAGGCGACCGTCGGCAGGGGTGCCCGCTGCCGCGCCCGCCGCTGTGTTGCCCGATGTGCAGCCACTT
This sequence comes from Acidithiobacillus sp., assembly GCA_028065135.1. The sequence goes on along the minus strand of JAPTWR010000099.1, from coordinate 8,099 downwards.
TGATCAGACGCCCGCGCAGGGAAAGAATGCGTTCGCCGATGAGACGGCGGTCCGTTTCCAGTTGCGTTTCACCCGGCCCCCGCAATCCGATGCCGCCGCGCTGGCGCTCCAGATGGGTCCAGCCGCGGATAAGGCGGGTGCGAAGGCGTGTCAGTTGCGCCAACTCCACCTGCAGTTTGCCTTCATGGGTCCGCGCCCGCCGCGCAAAAATATCGAGGATGAGACCTACCCGGTCGACAACCCGGCAGTGGAGGGCGCCCTCCAGATTGCGCTCCTGCACAGGGCTCAAAACCCGGTCGAAAAGAACGAGATCCACGGACAATGCTGCAACTCGTTCCGCCAGTTCCGCCACCTTGCCACGCCCCAGAAAGGTCGCAGGATCGGGACGTCCGCGCTGGACGGAAAGCAGCTCCAACACCTCCGCGCCACTGTCGGTGGCCAGATGAAAAAACTCCGCCCCGGCGTCGGGATCCGCCTCTCCATGTAATACCACATGGACGAGCAGAATCCTCTCCCGGGGCGCGGCCACAGCGACTGTGGTATTCGCCAGAATCAGGCCTCTTCTTCGGTGCTGCTCTCACCTTCAGCTTCCGGCAAGGGCAAACGCACATCGCGACCAGGAACCACCGTGGAAATGGCGTGTTTATAAATCATCTGACTGACGTTGTTGCGCAGTAGCACG
>JAPTWR010000099.1:0-7407 GCA_028065135.1 Acidithiobacillus sp. | reverse complement strand
ACATGTTCTTTACGCAAAAGATTGAGAAAAGGATCCTGAAGGACCTGTCCTTTTTGTTGTCCGGCCATTTTTATCTCCTTAAGACTGTCGCTTTATGGCGCTTTTAGATGTAGTGAAAAAGCCTGCCGGCCTCCTTCCACTGCGAGGCCACCAGCCTACCGCAAAAACAATCCGAATACCATGCATTGCGCGACATCGGGACGCGGCCTCGAGGCGAGGGTTGCAGAGACCAGCCTCACTGTGAATTGACCTGTCGCACACTTGCCATTACGTTAGATGCAAAGCCAGCCGTCAAAAGTGATCTCGCGTGCCGTTCGGCTCCGCCCGCCCGGAGCCGAAAGCGGCAACAGGGGGTTTGCCAGGCGGTTTCCGGGCAGATCAGCCTCAAAGGAGACGAAATACGTGGAAAAAAAGGCCCTCAATGGTAAAGCGCTCCGTAACCGCGTCAAGTTGCTCGGCAACCTGCTGGGAGAGGTTCTGCGCGAACAGGCCGGGCATCGCGTATTCAACGCCGTGGAGCAACTGCGTCAGGGATACATCCGCCTCCACAAGCGGGAGGATCTTCGCCTCCGGGAGCGACTCGCCCGCTTTATCGACGCCCTTCCCCAGGACGATCTGGTCCTGGTCATCCGTGCGTTTAACACCTACTTCAGCTTGGTCAACATCGCCGAAGAGGAGTTCCAGCACCTGCACCGCCGCCGTCTGCTCCAAAAGGGAAGCATGCTGTGGACGGGGTCCTTCGAGGAAACCTTCCGCGAATTGCAAGGCCAGGGTATCAACCCCGGACAATTGCAATTTCTCCTGGATCAGATCCGTTATCTGCCGGTATTCACGGCACACCCCACGGAGTCCAAGCGCCGAACGGTCCTCCATGGCTTGCGCCGCATTTTCGTGACCAGCAAGATGCTCGACGATTCTGCGCTCAATGACGAAGAAGAACAGGAGGTGATGGACAACCTGCGGGCGCAGATCCAGATACTCTGGGAAACGGAAGAGGTGCGCACCAACAAGCCACAGGTGCAGGATGAGGTAGAAAACGGTCTGTTCTACTTCCGCGACAGCCTGTTCGAGGCGGTACCTCTCACTTATCGGGCCGCGCGCCGGGCCGCGCGCCGGGTTTTTGCAAATGCCGACATCGATATTCCCGCGTTCATCCGCTTTGGTTCCTGGATCGGGGGGGACCGGGACGGCAACCCCAATGTTACCGCGGCCATTACCGGCTGGGCTTTGCGCACCCAGAGCATTGAAGTATTGAAAGAATATCAGCAGCGTCTGAGCGACCTCTATCAGTTGCTCGGACATTCCAGCCGATTCTGTGCCATCTCTCCCGTTCTGCTTGCTTCATTGGAGCGTGATGCGGACGACTTTCCAGAGCTTGCGGAGTGGGTGGACCAACGTTTCCCCAGTGAGCCCTATCGCCGCAAACTGCGTTACATGATGACCCGTCTCGACTTGCGTCTGCGCCAACTGGAAAACGGTCAGGTCTTGAATGAGTCGGCGGGCCCCGCCTATGCCGCGGCGGAGGATTTCCTTGATGACCTTTTGCTGGTACGCGACTCACTGCGTGGCCACAATGACGGCTATATCGCCGACAACGAGGTCCAGGAGATCATATGGTTGGTCCAGACCTTCGGCTTTCACCTGGCCAACCTGGACATCCGCCAGGAATCTTCCGTGCACTCCCGCACCATCGCCGAGCTTTTCGCCGGAACTCCGGGCTTCGCCAACTACCTGGAGCTTTCCGAAGAAGCGCGCATGCTGGCGCTTTCCGACGCGCTGCGCCGCCCCGGCCCGCTGGTGGAACAAGCGCCTGACCTGTCCCCGATGGCGGCGGAAACCTGCGCGATGTTCCGCTGCATCGCCCAGCTACGGCGTGAAGTCAGTACCGCCGGATTTGGCAACTACGTCATCTCCATGACCCATGAGGCAAGCCACATTATGGAGGTACTGGTGCTTGCCAAGGAGTTCGGCCTGGCCGGATGGTCACGGCAGGGTCTCTACAGCGAAATCGCCATTACCCCGCTGTTTGAAACCATTCACGATCTGGAGCGTATGGATACGGTGATGTCCACCCTGCTGGACAACCCGGTTTACGCTAAGATTCTCAGCAGTCAGGATGACATCCAGGAGGTGATGCTGGGCTATTCCGACTCCTGCAAAGATGGTGGCATACTTTCTTCCAGTTGGTCCCTGTATCAGGCCCAGCTACGGCTGGCAGCCCTGGCAGACAAACGGAAGATACGGATTCGGGTTTTTCACGGTCGCGGCGGCAGTGTGGGCCGCGGCGGTGGGCCCACCTATGAAGCCATTCTGGCACAGCCACCGGATACGGTACGCGGGCAGATCAAAATCACCGAACAGGGCGAGGTGCTTTCCTTCAAGTACGCCAATCTGGAGACTGCGGTGTATGAACTGACCGTAGGTACGGCGGGCCTCATCAAGGCGAGCATAGGACTGGTTCGGTCGGCGTCGGGCGACAACCCGGACCATCTGAAAATCATGGCGGAACTCACTCGGACCGGGGAGGCTGTATACCGCGATCTCACGGAAAGCACCCCAGGGTTCATGGATTATTTCTACGAGGCCACCCCCCTCAACGAAATCGCCCACATGAACATCGGCTCGCGGCCCTCCCATCGCCAGCGCGGCGATCGCTCCATGTCCTCCATCCGCGCCATTCCGTGGATATTTGCCTGGGCTCAGTCACGACATGTTCTTCCGGCATGGTACGGCCTCGGTTCCGCCCTCGCCCGCTGGCGGGAGGACAAGCCGGAACGTTTGCAGACACTACAGGACATGTACCGGCACTGGCCATTCTTTCGGGCGCTCATGGGGAATATCGGCATGGCGATGGCCAAGACCGACATGGCGATTGCCGGAGAATACGCAGGCTTACCCAATGATCGGGACGCGGCCACCGCAATCTACCGTAAAATTCAGGCAGAATTTGAAAGCAGTCAGGCGGAGATGCTCGCCATCGTCGGGGCTGACCATTTGCTTGCCGACAACCCAACCCTGGCGTTCTCCCTGCAACGGCGCAATGTGTATATGGAACCTCTGAATCATATTCAACTCGCATTGCTGCGGCGCTATCGCAACGACGAGACCCCTCCGGAATTCCGGGAGATATGGCTGGATCCCCTGCTGCGCACCATCAACGCCATATCCGCCGGTCAGCGCAATACCGGTTAAGGACGCCTGCGCATGGCCTTACCCGAACTGATTCTGGCCTCCACCAGCCCTTACCGGCGGGACCTCCTGCGCCGGCTGCAGATCCCATTTCGGGTGGAGACCGCAGCTGTGGATGAAACCCCCTTCCCGGACGAAACCCCTGAAACACTGGTGTGCCGTCTGGCGGATGCCAAGGCGCTGGCCGTCGCCCAACGCTTCCCGCAGGCAGTGGTGATTGGTGCCGATCAGATGGCCGTCTGTGCCGGCCGCGTTCTCGGCAAACCAGGAAATATCGAACAGGCGGTTGCGCAACTGACCTGGATGCAGGGCCAGGCGGTGGATTTTTTGAATGGTGTGACGGTGGTCGCCCCGTCTGGTACGGAAGCGTTTCTGGTGCCATATCGCGTCGTCCTGTACGCACTGACCCATGCGGAGATCCGTCGCTACGTGGAGCGGGACAAACCCTTGGACTGTGCCGGAAGTTTTCGCTCCGAAGGGCTGGGAATCAGCTTGGTGGAACACATGGAAGGCGAGGATCCCAACGCCCTGATGGGTTTACCGCTGATCGCCGTCTGCCGGGCATTGCGCAACCTCGGTTATCTGTTGCCATAATACCCGGAAACGAATTAAAAAAGGGGCATCCAGCGACGCCCCTCCGAGTTTGCAAAAACAAGTGGCTTAACCCCAGCCGTCTCCGCCATCATCCATACCGAAATCATCATTGGACGCCAGTGGATCGTTGCCCCAGGAGTCATCCGTCAGGCCGAGAGCATCATTGCCGCCGTCACTGCCCACATTACCCGCCTCGCTGCCATGTCCGAAAAGGCTTCCGGCCAGCGCCTGCCCGGCCGCCAGTCCTGCCCCCACCCCCACGCCGGTGGCAATGCCGGATGCCAGACTCGACCCCAGCCCGCCGCCTTGCTGCGGCATACCGCCCATGGCACCCCCGCCGGGATACATCGGCCCATTGGGCCCGTACCCATTCGTACCACCGAAGGGTCCGGAAGGCTGTCCGCGGTACAACATCCCGGGCTGCTGGCGCCGCCGCCGGAGCATGGAGATCAGCGCGATCAAGGCGACCAATCCGAGGAAAAAGGCCAGCACAGCACCCCAGTGACCGGCTTTGCCGACCGGTTTGTCAACATGCCGCTGCAGAGACTGCTTAAAAGTTGCCAGCACCTGCGGTTTGACAAAGGGCATGGTCGGCGCAAGTTGCTCCGCTTTCTGCAAAGCCGCGCCGGCCCCGGCCCAGTCACCCTGACGCGCCAGAATTCGCGCTTCCACATACTGTGCTTCCGCAGATTGCGGATGCGCAGCCAATACCTCCTGCATCATGCCTTGCGCCTGGCTCAGGTGACCTGCCTGCACGGCCTGGGCAACCTGGGCTACGCTGGGCTCGGCCCATGCAGCAGGCGCTACCAGCAGGCAAAGCATGGCAATGGCTCCAAAAAATTTTGTCTTCATACGCTCCTCCAATCAAAATTCTCGATTTCCAATATGGGATGAAACTCTCTCTAATTCAAGAGGTGATATATTTTAGGCAGATCATTCTGGCCCGGATGCACCTTTGCGGGCGTCCAACGTGCGCCAACGGAATTAAGGATGGGGTTGGTTTGACAGAAAGGGGGGATTCTCGCCATTATACTGACCAGTCGGTACAGGCCGTTGAGAGGTGTTGTTGTGCAAAAACCACTACCAAGACCCGTCGCCACGGTACTGGCAACGGCACTTGCGGGAAGTCTGGCGGCCTGCAGCTTTGAGCCACCGCTGCGCGTTCCCCAGGCGCCGGCCGACAAAACGCCTTACACGGCGGGCATCAGCCCCAAGAAAACCGTGGCTCCGGGCGGCCCTTCCGGTCACGCCCAGAAGATCGCGTATGGCAAAGAGCTGCACGAGGAGTGGTGGAAACTCTTTCACTCCAAGGCGCTCGACGAATTAATCGCGACAGGCCTGAAAAACAGCCCGACCATCGCCCAGGCACAGGCCCAGTTGAAACAGGCCGAGGCCACCGCGCGCGCGAACGCCAGCATCTTCTATCCACAGGTCACCGGCAATCTGCAGGCCAATCGGAGCAAAGCCAGCGCGGCAGCCTTCGGTGGCACCAGCGGATTTCACTATTCCCTGATTACCGGAAGCGTCGGTGTTTCCTATTACCCGGACATTTTCGGTGTCAACCGTCTGGTCTATCGCAACAGCGAAGCTTTGGTAAAATATCAGCGGTGGGAACTGGAAGCGGCGCGATTGACCCTGACCGGTAACATCGTCACCACTGCCGTCAGCGAGGCGGCAACAGAGGGGCAAATTCGCGCCACCCGGGCCATCGTCGCCCAGGAGCGGCAGCTTCTGAAACTCACCGAGAACCAGTACAAGGCGGGCGCCGTGGACTATCTCAGCGTCGTCACCCAGCGTAGCCAACTGGCCAGCGAAATGGCGACGTTGCCCCCGCTGAAGCAGCGACTTGCCGTCTATCGCCATGAACTGGCCATTCTCGTGGGCGCTTTTCCTGCAGATACCAGGCGGCAGTCCTTTACCCTGACCGAGTTGCGACTACCCGAAGAATTGCCGGTGAGCCTCCCCTCGCAATTGCTCAAACAGCGTCCGGATATCCGCGCTGCGCTTTCGCAAATGAAGGCCGCAAATGCGGTCATCGGCGAGGCAAGGGCGCAATTCTACCCTACCGTTCAGCTTACTGCGGCGTTTGGCGATACGGCGAGTCATCCTGCGCTGTTTTTCAACCCCGTCAGCAGCATATGGAGCCTGATAGGTGCCGTGTCCCAGCCGATTTTCGAGGGCGGCAAACTGGTAGCCCAGAAAGCCGAGGCCCATGCCGCCTATGATGCGGTTTATGCCGCCTACCGCAGCACGGTGCTGAACGCCTTCGACCAGGTGGCCAACGCCTTGCGCGCCGTGGAACATGACGCGCAGACCCTTGCTGCGCAACGCGCGGCACTACAGGCCGCTGCGGAAGCACTGCGGCTGGCGCAGGCGAGTTATCGTGCGGGTGCGTCTGACTATCTCACCCTCCTCACTGCAGAAGTGCAGTATGACAACGCCAAAATCGCTGAAATAACCGCCAGGTCGCAGCGCTATCAGGATACGGCCGCGCTGCTGGTCGCATTGGGCGGTGGATGGTGGAACAAAACCGACAGGAAATCATCGCCCGTAAATACACAGGGCAATCCTCATCCCTCTGCTGGCGCATTGCCGGTAACACAGGTGAAGCCATGAGCCATTCAGCATTCAACACAGCCATCCGCCGCGGAGACTGGTCATGAAGAAAGCATTTGTCATTGTCATTCTTGTATTGCTGATCCTTTTCGGCGGTATTTTCGGCTTCAAGCTCTACGGCAACTATATGATGCACCAGGCCTTGGCGCATATGCCCGTACCGGTCGTCAGCGTCAGCGCCAGCAAGGTGGTAGAGCGGGAGTGGCACCCGGAAGTAACCGCTGTGGGATCGTTTGCCGCCATCCAGGGCGTGGAGGTGACGCCCCAGTTGGGCGGTGCCATTACCGGTATCTATTTTCATTCCGGAGAATACGTCAAGGCCGGCACCCCCCTGATCCAGATCGACAACAGCAATCAGTTGGCGCAACTGGCCAGCGACGAGGCTCAGCGGCGATTGGCCCAGATCAATCTCCGCCGGACGCAGACGCTCATCGCCACCAAGGCCGCCAGCCAGTCTCAGCTCGATTCCGCGGTAGCCAGTTACCAAAGCGCGGTCGCCGCCGTAAAAAATGACCACGCCACTCTCGCAAAACTCGCCATCCGCGCGCCCTTCAGCGGCTATCTCGGAGTTCGCCAGGTAGACCTGGGGCAATACATCATTCCCGGGACCGCCATGGTGGATCTCCAGTCCTGGGATCCCCTCTTTGTGAACTTTACGGTGCCTCAGAGTGATTTCGCCCGCATCCATGTAGGCACACCCGTTCAGGTGGAGGTGGACAGTTATCCCGGCCAGCCCTTCAGCGGCAAGATCACCGCCATGGGGGCGGCCATCAATACCGCCACGCGCCAGATTGACGTCCAGGCCACGGTGCCTAATCCAAAAACCATCCTGCGGCCGGGTATGTTCGGGAATGTCACGGTGATCGAGAAAAGGCTGGAGAAAGTGTTGACCGTACCGGCCAGCGCCATCACCTATAATACCTTCGGTGACTTTGTCTATGTGGTGGAGAAAAAAACCGTCCATGGCAAGGAAAGCCAGATTGCCCTCCAGCGCATCGTCAAGACCGG
>JAPTWR010000031.1 GCA_028065135.1 Acidithiobacillus sp. | reverse complement strand
CATGGAGACCAAATTAAAGCGATTTTCACTGGGTCATCAAGCGAAGGCCTGCGGCGGATGTTTCAGATGGAAAAGGCCCCGTTTTTCCAGTTTAGCCATCAGATACCCTTTCCCCAACTGGGGCCAGGGTTCGTGCAGCACGTGCTTCGCGCCTTTGCGAATGCGACCCAGCGTCAGTTAAATGAAGCGGAGGCATGGCAAGCGTTTACCGATCTGGCGCTGGTGCCAGAGCATTTCCGGCTGATGATGGCGAATATGGTCCAATTGGACAGCACCGATATCGCCACCGCGCTAGAAGAGGTCAAAACGATCATACAAGAATCGGCCGAGTAGCCCAGCAAATAGGCGGAGTTGACCCCCATCGACTTGGCGGTGCCCAGCATAATAGCTGAAGGCCAAAAGCCTTACGCACAAGAAAGCCAGGAGATCATCGCGAAGCGTATGGAGATCGCCTGGCGCAAGGCTGTCGGAGTGACACCGGGCAAAGCCGCGCGAATTTCTTCAGTGCGCAGGTTGAGCTTGCCGGTGCGTTCAGCGGCGTCGAGCACGGATGATAAAGAATTGGCAGTGACGATAGGGAGACATAGCAGTCATTTTGCGCTATGTATCATTATATGTCGCATAACGCAAAGCGAATACATACTCCCTGGCCATGATTGTGGCAACAGGCCTAAGCTAGGCCAATGCTTTTTATGGTCCCCAGACTGGCATCTGTGCTGATGGATAACTATACTTACTTACCTAGTCTCATTTTTGGAGAGAACTGCAATGCCACTGACCTTGAAGTTGTCGTCCGGGCCTAGCCTGTTGGAAACCGCCTTCCATGCTTCGAAGGGCAAGGATGGGGTACCGACCTTGTCTAAAGATATGTCCGTCGAGTGGTATAACCAATTGTTCACTCCCTTGCCTGGAGCTGTACAGGCTGGACCATTTGAACGATTTTCATTAACAGATCCAAACGTCCACACCTTCCTCACGTCAACAACCAGCAGTGCTATCTAGTCATGCCCAGTTGGAATACCGTCCTTGATCAGATCCGACGTAGACAGACTAACGGCCTACAATCAGTTGACCTAGTAAGGCGAAGTTATCTTGCCAAGCTCCATAAATACACAAAGCGTAATGTCATCGCATATTACTCTGGATGGCTCTCACGGCCTCCGCAAATTCCGAATATGGACATAGGAGATGATGACAAAAACGGATTTATGGCGGCGGTCCACAAATTAGACAGATCGATAGGACTTGACCTTATTTTGCACACTCCTGGCGGAAGCATATCGGCCACCGAATCTCTTGTTGATTATCTGTGGACGATGTTCAATAAGGATATCCGTGTTATTGTGCCGCAGATATCCATGTCGGCTGGAACCATGATTGCCTGTTCGGCAAAGTCTATTTTAATGGGCAAGGAATCCAGCCTTGGTCCGGTGGATCCTCAATTTGGCGGGGTGGCGGCACAGGCTGTGCTTGATGAGTTTCAAATGGCTGTGGAAAGCATAAAACAGGACCCACACAGCGCGCCTCTCTGGCAAGCAATTATCGGTAAATATCATCCAACTTTCCTACTGGAGTGTATGCAGGCAATTGATTTGTCCCGTGAAATGGTCGAATCCTGGCTTCAGGAAAATATGTTTATTCAAGATGCCGATGCCAAAGCTAAAGCCAAGCGTGTCGTCCAGGTGCTTAGTGACCATTCTGGAACAAAAACCCATTCACGGCACATTTCGATGAGGCGTTGCAGGGAAATAGGGTTGAACATAGAAGAACTTGAAGCTGACAATTACTTACAGGATTTGATCCTTACGATACATCATGCTTTCATGCATACCTTCGCGCAAACTCCTGCGATCAAGATTGTCGAGAACCATAAGGGAGTGGCTACTGTTCTAATGCAAGGCATGCCTCAAATGGCTCAACAATTTATGCTCCAGCCGACAAAGCCGCCGGTAGGGATAGATCAACCGATGATAATCAATAGCGAACCGCTTATCCCGCAGAGCACCATACCCCCTAGTATTAGTTAGCGGATCAGGCAATGCCGAAAAACTGAGCGTCCACTTGCATGCCTACAATCAGCGCTGAGCAGGTTGGCCCGGTTAGGCCTTCTGGCCGGAGGCTTCCCCGCGTAACCGCTGGTAAACCGCCTCCACCAGCAATTCGGCCAACCCATCAAAGGTATCTTCCCGTCGTAACGCCTGCTCTGCCATCCGCTGATGGCTCTGCATCGCGTCGATCACGCTATCCTTGAGGACCTTACGATAGTCGCCCTTGGCGAACTGGCCCACCGTGTCGTTCGCCTGGGCCTGCTCCCGCAATCCCGCGTTCTCGGTCATCTTACCGATCAGGTGCGTGGCATACCCAATCAGATCGGCGTCACTCAAATCCCCGCTGAACAGGTCGTTAAGCTTGCTCACGATCTGCGACAAGAGCGCTCTCATATCCTCATGCCCCAAACCAGTACCGACATCGGTCATCGGTTCCAAGGGCGGCGTTTCTTCCCCTTCGAGCCGCAGAGCCTGCTCAGCGCGCTTTTGAATGCGCAGGTGAGTCAGCACCAAGTTATCCGTCAGATGCAAATCCTCGTCATCCTGAGGCTGTTCAAGCCGGGGCAGCAGGCCTTTACCATAGAGATACAGTTTTTCCAGGTCCGGATCTTCGTACGGCACGATCTGCGACAGAAACTCGTACGCGCGCAGAAAGCTTCCGAGGTCCTTGCGGAAGATTTCCTGCTCTTCCTTGTCCAGTGCCCGATACCGGTCCGCCGCTGGTTTGAGCTGGGCCTGCAGGGCCGCCTGAGAGCTGTTACGGGCCAGCAAGACCTTGACGAAGGTCTCTACCTCCAGCAGCAAATACACGCCGACTGCGTCCAGCTTCTCTTTGAGCCGATGGGGGATATTGGGATCGCTGACGCCGGAAAGCGTGGCCGTTTTGTAGTACGGCAGGAATGCCGCCAGGATATCTTCGGGCTTATTGACGAAATCCAGGACGAAGGTGTCTTCCTTGCCGAGACAGGTCCGGTTCAACCGGGAAAGCGTCTGCACTGCCAGCACACCGGATAGCTTCTTGTCGACATACATGGTGTGCAATAACGGTTGATCAAACCCTGTCTGGAATTTGTTCGCCACCAGCAGCACCCGGTATTCATCAGTCGCAAAATCCTCTTGGATTCGGTCATCACGCTGATGCTGATCATTGAGGTCGCCTTCTCCAACTTTATCCACACCGCTCTCGGCATCGGTAATAGTCCCAGAGTAGGCTACCAAGGCCTTGCAGTCGGTGTAGCCCTGCGCCTTCAGATATTTGTCGAGAGCCAGCTTGTAACGTACGGCGGCCAGTCTGGAGTCGGTGACGACCATCGCCTTGGCCCGGCCGCCGATCTTGTGCATGACCTTCTCACGGAAATGCTCGACGATGATCGCTACTTTCTGGCTAATATTCGTCGGGTGCAGCTTTGCATAGCGAGCAATGACTTTGCTCGCCTTGCCGGCCTCCACCTCCTTATCCTCTCCCACCTGGCCCAACTTCCAGAAGACCGAATAGGTTACATAGTTCTTGAGCACGTCAAGGATGAATTTTTCCTCGATGGCCTGGCGCATGGAGTAGACATGGAATGCTTCCGGCTTGTTATCGTCAGATGCAGGTAGGGACGGGTCCGGTCGACGGCCGAACAGCTCAATCGTCTTGGGCTTTGGCGTGGCCGTGAAGGCGAAATAACTGAGATTCTGGGGGCGTTTGCGGCTGGCCACCAGGGTAGCTACGGCGTCCTCGCCACTGATCTCGTCTTCTCCACCATTTTCCTCGGCGGAATTTACTTCCTCTCCGCTAACCAGTACGCCGGTCGACAATGCCTGCCGCAGGGCGTGGGCGGCTTTACCCGATTGCGAGGAGTGCGCCTCATCGATGACCACGCCGAAGCGTTTTTCGGCCAGTTCCGAGACCTGCTTCAGCACGAAGGGGAACTTCTGGATGGTCGTGATGATGATGGGCTTGCCTGCCGTCAAGGCCTCGGCAAGCTGCTTGGAGTTCTCGTCGATTTTCTGAACTACGCCGTGCTGATGGTCGAGCTGGTAAATCGTATCCTGGAGTTGCGAGTCGAGCACCCGGCGGTCAGTGATGACGATCACCGAATCGAAGATCTTCTGGTCCAGAGCATCATGTAGGGAGGCGAGCTGATGGGCCAGCCAGCCGATGGTGTTCGACTTGCCGGATCCGGCCGAATGCTGGACCAGGAAGTTGCCGCCAGCGCCTTCCGCCCGTGTGGCTGCCAGGATTTTGCGCACGGCATCGAACTGGTGGAAGCGGGGAAAGAGCAGGATCTCGCGGGTGACCTTCTTGCCGGTAGCCGGATCCTCTTTTTCGCTCCGCTCGACATGCAGATATTTGCCCAGCAGGAGCATCCAGACATCCTTCCGCAGGATGTCTTCCCAAAGGTAGGAGGTGGCATAACCGTGGGGATTGGGCGGATTACCGGCGCCGCCATCTTCGGTGCCGCGGTTGAAGGGCAGGAAGAAGGTCTTGGGGCCCTGCAGGTGGGTGGTCATCCAGGCTTCGTCGCAGGACACCGCAAAGTGGACCAGGGCGCGCTTACCGAACTGCAGGAGTGGCTCCTTGGCCTTGGTCCGGGTGTCTACGTGGGGACGGTCCACGCGGTACTGGCGGATGGCGTTCTGGACAGGCTGGGTGGTATCGGTTTTCAACTCGCTGGTGGCAACCGGAATTCCGTTGACGAAAAAGACGAGATCGATGGAGTTTCGGTTATGCTCGGAGTAGTGGACCTGGGGAACCACGCGCAGGCGGTTGCGGTCATAGTCGGTCAGGGTCTTTTCGTTGAGACCGTTGGCAGGAGCAAACTGGGCCATGCGAAAGGTGGCGTTGATGTCCTTGAAGCCCTTGCGCAGGACCTGCAGGGTACCTTTGCGATCCAGTTCCTCGGCTAAGCGTTTGCAGAACACCGCCTCGGCATCGCGAGGATGGTTGAACCTGAACTTGTCCCAGGATTCTGGCTGGGTTTCCTTCACCCAGGAGACGGCATCCTCGCAGTACAAGGCAAGATGGGCGTCGTAGGCGGAATCGTGGCCTTCCAACCAGCCGGAGTGGGCGGTGAGGTGGGCGACGATTTCGGTTTCGAATTGGGCTTCGGAGATTATGGCGGGCATCAAACAACTCCAGTTATGGCTGTCCAGATTTTGGTTTTTTTCGGAGTGGCGGTGGGGTACCCAAACTGCCAGGAGATTTGCCCGCCAAGGAAAGGCAAAGTGCAGTCATTCCTAAGATATATCGGGCCTGTTCACGTGAGTAAGTCTCCTGGTCCAAACGGCCATCCTCAATAATATGGTGAGTAAAGCTTGTAAGATGTTTCACGCTCTCCCACACCAATTGAAATCTGTCAGATATGGACGCAACTTGATCTTTTCCTAGCTTCGCTTTTGCCCAGACATCGGACGTATGCCCAAGCGTCGGTTTAAGTGCTTCCCAGCATTTCCGGCACTCTCCGACTGAATGGACATATTCCTCTCTAAAAAATGCCTTTTGCGCATTTTCCCAAGCTACGGTCGCCTTGGGCAGTTGTCCGCCATCAAGTTGTGCCCAAGGAATTTCGTATAGCATTGATCTGCCGTATCCCATAGCTTGGATGATCTCCACCCAAGTACTCTGTGGTATAAGGAACAGCGCATTGCTCTCCACATGCATTGGGGGGTATAGACTGGGACCGATATCAACCGGTGGACAGCTTCCCGGTAGCGCAAAGGCAGAATTTGATGGGCTTTCTGGATTCTGGATGGCATACAACCGCCCAACACCGTTCACACGAAGCACCAAATTAAGTTTACCGCCTGCTCTGATCTGCTCGACTTTTTCTAGGGTCATAGGATTTAGAACTATCGAGAACCATATAAACTCGGATTTCGGCAGTGCACGACCGATTGAATACGTAGGTCCAATAACTGTTTTATGCGCAACAGCTTCTCCAATAAATCTATCTTGTAAGAATAGCTCTGCGCGCAGATTCTCGATCAGCGTTACCAAGCTGATATGATTAGGGGTATCAATCTCCCACGGCAGCATAACGAACTCAACAGGCAACTTTAGTATGTAACCACCAATACCGGAAGTTCCCTGTATGGGAGATTGGCCTGGCTTAACCTCAGCTATTATTCTGTTTTCGTAGGTAAGTGACATTATGACGCAGCTCCTGCACTGGCCAGATTATTGATTGATTCATTACTGAAATGACGAACATCTATCAGGCCTGTTACCGCAGCGGTAATCAGTGCTGAGCGGCGCTCGTGCAACAGAGACATGCCTTGCTTGGTTTGAGCGGTCAGCATATCTATTCTAGCGGTTCGAACGCTTAATAAAGTTGCTATAGCTTTCTGCTCATCTAATGGCGGCACTAACACAGCAAGATCTTCTATAACACCCATACCAATGTTCTGCTGCGTCCCGAAACTCCAATTTGTAGCTATTGCCTCCTGAAAATTTTTTGACCGCATAAAATTAAGCACAAATCGTGGCGAGGCATTCGAGCCACACCGAATTACAGCAAGGGGGGACCAGATATTGAAATCGATATCAGTTTCAACTATAGCCGTAACACCCGTTGTTGCGCCAGATTTCACCATGAAGATATCACCAAGCTCAGGTCTGTATTTTTTGGAGTATTGTGCATGGTCCTCGTGGGAGATATATCCTCTTATTTTATTGAAATCGATACTTCCAGATGAAACAGCCTCGGCTGAAACAAAAGGGATGCCGGTGTCCAGGAATTCCGGTGTTTCGTGTGGCCCATCGGTTATGGGACTCGAAACTATGCGTTTGAATGCGCTGACTATCCAATGCTCCGGCACCTCCCCCAGCCACTCCACCCCGGAGTCCTTCATCTTCACGTTGGGGTCCAGCCCCTTGGTGACGGCCCGGGTGATCAGCGCCTGACGCTTCTCGCGCAGGAGTTCGATGAACCGGGTCTTCTTGGCGATCAGGGCGTCGATGCGGGTGGTTTCGCGGTCGAGAAAATCAGCAATTATCTCCTGTTTATTTTTTTGTGGATAGACAACGGGGAGATCGTGAAATTTATCTACCGTGAAGTGGGCGATGGTAGCCCGATTACAGAGAACGTCAAACCAGCCGCTATTGGCCACATGGCGCAAAAAATAGCTAAGAAAGCGTACACTATTGCCATTTCTCCCACGTACCCGATGGAGCGAGTTCTGAATGATGGCCCCATTGGCAGTTGGCCCTATTGGCAGTTGGCCCCGGATAATAGAACATCGACCCACCTCGCCACCTTCGCAGACCAACAAGTCCCCTTCAGAGACACGGCACCCCATGACTTCTCTGTAGGAAGCATACATAGAGGCCATATCATCGAGCGACACCTGGTCCCATTGAACATTTGCCGCTCGCAAGTAGGGGACAAGGCGGTCACTTGGATCGCGTGGCTCAGGTTGGAGCATCTTCCCTAGCGTTATTTCATACAAGAACTTAGCTTCGGCAATTGTCCATCCGATCTCAATAAGCTGAGGATTAAGGTATGGGCCTTGATTGCTCACTCCGGCACCTCCCTTAGCCGCTCCATCCCAGAATCCTTGTAGGTCGGATAGCGCTTATAGTGACTCATGCGGTGGCCCACCCGATTTCCCGAAGCATCATCCCGATCAGATGCACACTGGTTTGCGCATCGTCTTCTGTGGGTTCCCGAAGGCTGCTTCCTTTCCTGGCTTGCGCCTCTTGTTCCGCAGTCTTGGCGCGAGGATGCAGGCGGTTCACGATGTACGCAGTGTTGCGCAACACGCCCATCTTCTCTGGGATCAGATCGATCACGTCCTTCAAATCTTTGCTGTCGGCCTCGCTGCCGATCCATGCCGCCAGAATGACTCTGGCCGTTTCCCGCGCAACATCGACGGTCGGAACGGGTTGAAGACGATGGTGGGTATCGACAAGTCGATCCAGAGACAATCCAATCTGTGTGATCTTGTCTTGTTTCAACGAGCTGTTTTGTTTATCAAGCAGTTCGCCAGAAAGCTCTGGCAGCACACCGAACAACGATTTCGCACGAAGGGTAACCACCTGTTGCCCAAACAAATTTTGTTCGATATCGACGACACGCCATGCCGTAGTAGCGCTTTCCGTACCGATTTGAACGACCGCTGTTCGAATCGTTTTTTCGTCTGGGATACGCACCAATTTGCAACTGTCCTCCTCATCAAATTCGCCGCAGTACGGCACGCCAAGCAGCTGTCCGTAAAGTCCGTTGGAAACGAAAAGAGCCTGCCACCGCATCGCTCCGCGACCGCCATGGCGTTGATAGAAGCGCCCGCGTCTGATTCTTGTCAGGGGATCAAAGGAGTCCTCCCGAAAAACCAGATTCCGTTCTTCGATACGCTCGCAGGTCGCAGGAGAGATTAAAGGCATCGGATAAAGCGCCCACAGCTGGTCCCGCCCACCTTCATAGACGATGCCCCGGCGGAATACCAAGTATTGCGCGGCGTTAGCGATCACTCCGTCACCTCCGCCAGCAGTGCCGCGATTTCCGCTTCCACCTGCTTCAACTCCGCGTCAATCTCCTCCAGAGGCCTGGGCGGCTGGTAGACGTAGAAATACCGGTTGAAGTTGATCTCGGTGCCCACCAGGCCCACCTGGTCATTCTTCTCATCCCGGACGCTTTCGTTGATCCATGCTTCCGGCCAATGGGGTTTCACTTCTCGCTCAAAGTAGGCGTTCACGTCCTCTCCGAAAGGCACCTTCTCGGTATCCCGAAGCTCTGGATCGGGCAGCGGTTTTCCATCAGCGTCACGGATGATTTCAGCCTGCTCGTCCCGCTCGCCCATGTGCTTGTGAACAAGCTTGAGGACGGCATCCGTAGGCTTGATGGACTTCGCAGGAGCAGAGGATGCAGCCTGAGTGCTGCATCCCTGAACACTCTCCGCCCCTTTGGTGAAGGCTATCCGCAGGTCCACATTGAAGCCTACCGCATTCATCCACGGGTTATGACCGACGAGATTTTCCAGCGCGGAAATCAGAGTATCCACCATTTCCGGCTTAAGTCGTCCGAACGCAGGATCCCCCCGCAGAGCGTCAACCTTCTCGGCAGTCACTTCGAAGCGCAAACGCAGAGGCCGCTCAACGGTCACCTTGCGGAAGAAAAAGTCGGTGTTGTCGAATATCCTGGAGCGCGATCCTGCCTGGAAGTCATCATAGATCTGGGTCACATCCTCAATCTGATCCTGGGACAGCTCGTTGCGCTTCTTGCCCAGGCTCTTCTGCAGCCGAGTAAACAGATCCACGGCATTGATCAGTTGGACCTTGCCCTTGCGATGCGGCTCCTTGCGGTTGGTGAGGAACCACAGGTAGGTGTTGATGCCTGTGTTGTAGAACATATCCGGCGGCAGGGCCACGATGGCCTCCAGATAATCGTTTTCCAGTATCCAGCGGCGAATCTCGGACTCTCCGCTCCCGGCGTCCCCCGTGAACAGCGGCGAGCCGTTATGAACCACGCCAATGCGACTGCCTCCCGTGCTAGTTCCATCCGTAGTCTTGGTAAGCGGCTGCATCTTCGACAGCAAATGCAGGGTGAACAGCATCTGGCCGTCGGAGATACGCGGTAATCCAGGCCCAAAACGTCCGCCATAGCCCTTCTTGTACTCTTTTTCCACCGTATCTTTGGCAGGCTTCCACTCGACACCATAGGGTGGATTGGAAAGCAGATAATCGAAGCGTTTTCCAGCATGGAGATCGCTCTTGAGGCTGTCCCCCAGGACGATGTTCGCCGGGTCCTGACCGCGGATGAGCATGTCGGCCTTACATATCGCGTAGGTCTCATCCTCCAGCTCCTGACCAAAGAGGCTGAGCTTGGCCCGGGGGTTCATGGCGGTGATGTGTTCTTCTGCAACGGAGAGCATACCGCCGGTGCCGGCCGCCGGGTCATAGATCGAGCGGACCACGCCTGGGCGAGACAGAATTTCGTCGTCAGGGTCGAGCAGGATGTTGACCATAAGCTGGATGGCATCGCGCGGGGTGTACTGCTCACCAGCCGGGGACAAATCATTGAAGCGGCGCAGTAGCTCCTCAAAGGCCTGGCCCATGTCAATATTCGATACCACATCCGGGTGTAGGTCGGTCTCGGCGAAACGCTGTAGCACCAGGAACAGTCGCTCCTTCTCCTGAAGCTTGTCGATCACTTGCCGGAAGGTAAATTTCTCGAAGATCTCCCGGACATTGGGCGAGAAGCCGTTCACATAGTGTTCGAGGTTATCGCGCAGGCCATCTGGGTCTGCCTGCAGGCCAGCCAAGGTGAAGCGGGAGAGGTTGTAGAAGCCGGTACCAGAAGCGCGGGTGAGGAAGGTGTCATTCATCTCTGGCGTGTAGCCTTGGTCCCTG
Organism: Acidithiobacillus sp.; assembly: GCA_028065135.1. Next base: position 3,328 of record JAPTWR010000031.1, on the reverse strand, counting down.
ATGGTTTCCCACTGGTCGAGAGCCGCTTGTTTGGTGGACTCCAGGGTGCAATCAAGACGACGGAGGACCGTGAAGGGGAGAATGACTTTGCGGTATTCGTTTTCTTTGTAGGCTCCACGGAGGAGTTCGGCGTTTTTCCAAATGAGGTCGGCAAGCTTGGCCATGTAGTATTTTCTTCTCCGTCAAAAATCAAAACTGGCTAGCGGCATCTTTGCGCTACCCAGTATTCCAGCCACAATATAGACACGCTCATCCTTAAGTGGCAACCGATGCGCAGAGCCTGGATTAAAATATCCAGGGCCTGTTCGCTTCTGGGCGGGCAGAGGCTGCGGTTGGCTTACTTTTGGGCTTGGCTGCACCCGGCTTGGCCCGGTTCAGCTTAGGAAACCCGGAGTCCTGCGTGAAGTAGATGATACAGGCCACAGCCCGGCTGGTTTCCCCATTTCTGGACGAAAGCCGTCCATAGGGCGGTAGCGTTTGTGGGTAAGGGAGGAGATGATGACTCTTTCCTGCTCCGGCACCCATAATCTTTCCATGGATGCCAAGGGAGATACAGGATGGCGGAAGACAATCTGATTTGGAAAAACTCAGAATGATTCGGGCTGAACTGGATGCTGCCCATGAGTGCGATTACGCGATCATGGCGCAGCTCAGCAGCATAGAGATCGGGATTGCTCGCATGGCCACCTTTGAGCCCCGATGGTCGGCAGCAGACTTATGTCTTGGCACCAGTCCCCATGGATTGCCCAGACGCCTTGAGAGCGGTCAGGGGTATTGTTGGAGCCTGGTGCCTCTATGGTCAATATAGTGTGAGGGGCGGTAGTCATGGAAGTTATGGCCTGTCTTCGGCTCGGGAAGAGGAGGTGGTTCATAGCAGGGTTACATTTAGCGCAGGATGAAAAATGCCAGGTCACAGTGACAGCCATGGTTTCAGGGAGGCTTTCAGTTTTTCGTTACCGCGGGTATATTATACGCCTATAAGGATCCACCGTGGCCATGGAGAAAACAATGTTGAACGCAAGCGTCGAATATTATTTTGTAAACACGGCGGGGGAACGAGAATATTATCGAACTGTGTCGATTAACCAGGGAGAAATTCCATTGGTTCCGCATATTGGTGATAGCGTCTCATTTCCGGATCCTACCGGTGCCGCAGGAAGATTTGATCATTTTAAAGTGGCTGACAGAAATTATAAAATAATCCCATCTCAAGATGGGTCTGCCCAAGGAAGTGTAACCTTAGAAATTGATTTAGAGTCAATATAGTATATCTATCATTTAATACAGGTGACTTATGACGACGTCAAAAAAAGATGCGAGCAAGGCTGGATCTCAGCTTGGAAAGAAATCCACGCCAAAAAATGAAAAATCTGTAGCAGCTTCGGATCTCTCGCAAATAAAAAAGAAAAAATAACCACCAGTATTCTTAGCAATTACGCTACCATCAAGCCAAGAATTTATGAATGCGCGGTACACTATCACCGAAATGATGTAAAAACTTTGATTCATAACATAAAAATATCCATGAATACTTCCATGGATATTATGCTTTGGCAGGCAGGATAGGAAACCGCTTCAAGCATGTGCTTGTTCCGGGTAACTGTTGTCAAGCTTATTCCGGGGCGTGGACCTAATCATCAACATCGCTGAAAATTGAGCGGCTTGCGGTTTCCTTACCAAGGGTCGCTGATGGCACATTGGTGAAGAAGCTATCGACATCTTCATCTTCAGATTTTCGCTCCTTGACTACTACCTTCGCCTCTTCAATGGTCTTCTCCAAATCGTCAAGATGCTCTGCGATATGTTCGTCCTCCTCAGCAATGATTTGCATTTCTCTCACGAAGGAGTCCACACTGGAAAACTGATCGTCGATATCGGAGTCTGCGTCACAACAGCATGCAAGATCATCAATTTTGTCCGGAATTTTGTCCTCAAGCATTGCAACGAGCCTAACTGTAAGCTGCATAAGTTGATGCGGCTTAAACATAGCAAGGATGTCCTCCTCCGATAGAAAGGAAACATCTAGGTGGTACGTCGCGGCGTTGGTAAGTGTCTCGCATGTGCTGTAGCGGACATCCTCGTCTAAAAGCCCCATCGAGAACGCCTTTGCGTGGAAGCGAATCTTCGCATGGTAGGCGATCTCCGACCTGAGGCTAGGCAAGCCCTCGCGGGTGATCAAGTCCGGCTTGAGAGTAAGGACTTCGCGAAATACTTCGTTCGTGGCTCGCCTGTTGAGAAACAGAAACAATCGCTCATTCAGGTTGCCTTCGTCCGGAACTTCCTGCAAACGCGTAATGAGAGTATCGAAGCTGCTAGCTGGAACGACGACAGCATCTTTCACTGTGACAGCACCTTCGCATATAACCTCTGCAAGGAGAGTCTCAATCTTCGCACCCCCGAGATAGAGATCAACCAGATCCGGCCTATCACTGAGGATGCTGCTGATCGCATCGGCGAAAGTGGGGTGAAAGAAGGCCCAGCAAGGCTGTCCGCTTTCTTCTCGCTTGATGACAAACGATTGGTCAAGTCGCTGCAAAGATTGGACTATCTCCGCCACTGTCGTACCGTACCGATCAGCCACCAACTTCCAGTCCTCACTTGCAGTGTTGTACACGGGAAGTCTTGAACGTGCGAGGAAAACAAGTGTCATGGCTGCCTGCTGAGGCTGGGTAAGCTCAAGGATTGTCTTCTTCAAATGCTCTTGTGGAGAATGCACGAAGCGAATGAGATCGTCAGGCAATTGTTTTATATCCATCGTAAACATTGGGTCCCCGATGCGCCTGGCAATCTCAGGGAGTAAATTACACTTATCGGATAGCTTCAGGAGGTGTGGCTTAACGCGTTGCTTCCACTGCTTGCCCTCTTTGAGGTGGTTGTACAGGATTTGCTGGCGCTCCTCAGGTGCAAGAGTGCCCACGTTCACTACGGCCTTCTTCGTTTCCAGCAAAGGATGATTACGTGTGCCCAGCTTGAACGCTGCTTCATTCCAAATGTGAATCCGCGATGTAAGAATGAAATGATTGCCATTCTCTATTGCAGCTTTTACCTTTGGCATGAACTCAATCCACGCATCAACGTAGTCATCTCGCAGTTGGTTGGGTCCAAAAGCGTCATCAACCCAGAAGAGGCGCTTGGACTCATGCGGATTCCAGTGCTGCAGTAGGTTCAGAGGACCTTCGTATTTGAAGCATTCAAGACCTTCTGAACCGCCCCGGGTATTGTAGAGGCTGATTAATGTAAGTCATGCCGCTTTACCGGCCTGACGGGCGAGTTTCTGGTAATATTGTGCCTCAGCTTCTGCCGGAGGGATATATCCCAAGGGTTCCAG
>JAPTWR010000200.1 GCA_028065135.1 Acidithiobacillus sp. | reverse complement strand
CTCCGGAGTCATTCTGCGGGAATTGTGTACCCTGCCTGCAAGGCGTAATCCGCGCCAGTGGGGTGGATCCTCAACGGATTACCCTGGAGATTCTGGAGGGCGGCGATTTTCTTGAGCGCAACGTAGCGCTATCCGTCTTGCGTGACATTAAAGGGATGGGCATTCACCTCGCGCTTGATGACGTCGGTAGCGCCTATGCCTCTCTCTTGCGTTTAAAAGAACTCCCTATTGACGAAATCAAACTGGATCAGGGCTTTGTCCGGTTTCTCGGAGAAAGACCGCAAGACTTGCATTTCGTCCGAACCATTCAGGATCTGGCCTCAGAGCTGCAACTGCACTTGATAGTAGAAGGAGTGGAAACCACGGACATTCTCGATGCCATGCTCACGATAGGTGTGCCCTATCTGCAGGGGTACGCGATATCAAGGCCTCTACCGCTGGCCGGTCTGCAGCAGTTTCTCTCTAGTTACGCCTTTGATATGGGTACACATCCAGCCAGCCTGTTCGGTTTATATGCGGGCACACTGAAATTGCATACTGCCATAAAAAACATGTTACTGATCAATTCTACACAACTTGACATTGCGTCCTTGACGGATGGTCGCCTGTGTCGCGGTCATGGCGTATTACATCGTTTTGGGTATGGAGACGACAGCCACATGGTGCAAATGCACGATGACTATCACCTTGCCCTTGGTACCGTTGCGAGCGATATTCATAATCGTGGTGCATGGGCTATTATGGAGTCCGCTCTGAATAAGTTTCTGCAAGCCCTTCTGGATGCTCGGCAGTAGATGAAGATCGGAACCGAACACCAGAATTTTGCATCAAGTTATATTTAATTGGGTGGCGCAAGTCTGGCTGCCGTATATTCCAGCGTTGACGGAACGCAATGAAAACTATCGGGCTTATATCCCCAACAGAAGGTGAATCTTGTCATTAGCCGAACCTCCAGACCTTCCCGTCGGCCTTCTTGCCAGCTATTACGAGTTTCTTGCGGCAGGTGTCGAAACCTTTATTGTGGCCTTTTATAAGGCGCAGGGGGCTATTCCAGAGCGTGCGCAGGTGTTAAACCGGCTTTCTCCGAAACGTTATCAGCACTTGCGCGAGGCACAGGCACGCCATCTGCGCCTGCTCTTGAATCCGAAAATGGAGACATCCTGGCACGAGGACGCCCATCTGGCGGGCCAGATTCACTATCGTCACGGCGTGCTGCCATCCTGGGTGGCCGATAGCTACGCCCTCTACTGGCGCCATCTTCTGGAGCAGGTAGAGCGGCCCGAAATCGCCGCAACGGATCGCCGCCCCCTGCGCGCTTTGCTGGTGGGGCGCTTGCTACAGGACTTGGCCTGGCAACTTGAAGGCTATGCCGAGGGCTCCAGTGGCGTCCGAGATCTGCTCCTGCATTTGGACCAGTTATTGGTCGGTGCAGACTCCGAAACAATACTGATCCCACAGATCATGGATTTTCTCCTTCGGGAGGGCGGCATAGACGGCGCCTGGCTCGGATATCCGGATAGCACCGGGAAAATAGCCGTTACGGCGAGCGCTGGGGCGGGGATGTCAGAGTATCTCGCAACCATAACGGTCAGTATTGACGATACGCCTCAAGGTCAAGGCCCTGCTGGGCGCGCGTGGCGAACGGGGCAGGTGCAGACCACTTCAGACTGGGTCGACGATGCTTCCATGCAGCCTTGGCAGGAGCAGTCTCGGCCTTTTGGCTGGAATTCCAACGCCGCCATCCCTTTGACGGACTCTGGCGGAAAGAAGCGGGGCATTCTGGCGCTGCTGAGCCGGGAGCGGGGCTTTTTCGGTCACCCTGACCGGCAATCGATCCTTGCGCATCTAACCGCAGTCTTGGGGCTCGCATTGGAGCGGTTGCATCTGATCGCGGAAGAGGTGATCCACCGGGAAGCCCTGGAGCGCCTCAATACCCTGTATCACGCTCTCATGGCCGAGGGGGAGATCCTTCTGCGCGCGCGCAACGAGCGAGAACTTCTCAGGGAAACCTGTCGGCGCCTCACCATCAGCCATCTCTTCACTGCCGCTTGGGTCGGGCGCCCTAACGAAGACGGGGTGATAAAATACCTCACCACTGCAGGACGTGGTGCCCAAGCTATCGACTCCATCCATCTGAGCGTGGCGGATACGCCAGAGGGTCAGAGCCTTGCCGCCCGGGCTTGGCGTAGTGGGCGCCTGCACTATAGCAACGACTATCTTGCGAACTCCTCTCTGGCGTTGTTGCACGACCAGTTTCTGCGGCAGCACTGGCGGGCTTCCGCTGCCATTCCAATCCATCGGCAGGGGCAGATCTGGGGTGTCCTCGTGGCCATCGCCGATTGCGCCGGGGTTTTTGATGAAGCGATCCTGGGGCTGCTGGCGCGGATCACCCGGCTCCTCAGTCATGGCCTCGACGAAATTGATCTCCGTGCACGCCTCGACGCCGAGAATAGCCGACAGGCTTGGCTCGCCCATCATGATCTCCTGACCGGGCTGCCCAACCGTGTCGCCCTGTCCCAGCGCATGGCGGACGCCGCGGCCCGTACGCTTCGCCATGAGCGGATACTGGCCATAGGCATGCTGGATCTCGACGACTTCAAACCCATCAATGACCAATACGGCCACGCCGCCGGTGACATTCTGCTGACCACTCTCGCCGATCGTCTCCAGAAGACTTTGCGGCAGGTCGATTTTGTGGCCCGCCTAGGCGGTGACGAGTTTGTCCTCGTCTTCGAAGACCTGAGAAGCATGGATGAGCTGGAGTTGATCCTGTCCCGGATCCAAGGGGCTATCGAGGCGCCCTTTATTCTTCCCGGAGGGGAAAATGTGACCGTGCATGGGAGCCTGGGACTGACCTTCTACCCCTTTGACGACGGTGACCCCGATCTGCTGCTACGCCATGCGGACCAGGCCCTCTACAGCATCAAGGAAGCGAAGAGAAACCGGCAGCGATTCTGGGCTTATTATCGCGCAGATACGGACATGGACGTGACCATCCTTCGGCAAAGCATGAGCACCCTATTTGCTGAGGGAGGCTTGCGTGTTCATTATCAACCCATTATCGATCTCGAAAATGGTCAAGTGGTAGGCGTGGAGGCATTGGCGCGCTTGATGGACGGCGCCGGTGAAATCCTTGCCCCCGCCCGCTTTCTGTCTTTCCTTTCCGTAGACGAGCGCCGCGCCCTCACCCGGGCGGTTCTCGCTCAATCGCTTCAGGACGTGGCCGCCTGGGAAAAAACGGGTTTTCCACTCGCGGTATCCGTCAACGCGGAACCGGAACTACTCACCCATGACGCCTGCTTGCATTGCCTGGCGGAAACCGTGGGAACGAGCGGGATCGATCCCGCCCGCATCACCCTGGAGATACTGGAGAATGGGGATTTTTTATCTATCGCCAGCGCACAACAAAGGTTACTGGAAATAAAAGCGACCGGCGTGCGTCTCGCTCTCGACGATGTCGGCAGTGCCTACTCCTCCTTGCTGCGGCTCAAGGAGCTTCCGATCGACAAGATCAAGCTCGACCAAGGTTTCGTGCGGGAATTGGCGCAACAGCCGTGCAATCTGCATTTTGTGCATAGCCTTCTGGGTCTCGCTCAGAGCTTGGGGGTGGATTTCGTAGCGGAGGGTGCGGAAACGCCGGAAATTCTGGATGCCCTGAGTGCCCTTGGCGTATCACAGGCGCAGGGGTACGCCATCGCGCGCCCCATGCCTGCCGCTGGAATGCTGTCCTGGCTCCAGGCGTACACCCCGGCGCTCTATTATGGGCCAAAATCGCTGCTCGGACTCTACGCCTGTCATTTGCGTTTCAGCGACACCGTAAAGACGCTTCTGATGCAGGTTCCGATGGTTTCCGTATCCATTCTTTCAGAGATTGCCGCCATTAGCCCTGTAACCCGCCATATTGCCAGCTTGGGTTTGGGCACGACTCCCATAGCCCAAGCGTATCTTCGCTATCAGGAGGCGATGGCTGCCATTCCTATCGATACAGCCTCGAAAAAACCCAACCTGACCTTGACTAATCAGGCATCAACGCTGTTTCTAGAGTGCATCAGGGCGTTCCTTGAAACAGATAAAAGTCATGATTTGGCCGGTTTTTGAATCGGAATCGCCGGAATGATCTTAAACAGCGTACAAAAATAAAAACTTTTTTGAATACTTCGTTTCGGTATATTTTTGGCCCAATTCGGCTGGCCGGTATCACCATAACCCTGTCCAACGTTCATGGGGCTTGAATCGCCACCCAAAATGATGAAAAATAAACCTTCCATTTTCTTTGCCAGCGGTTAGGGTCGGCGGCATGCTGCTCCTGGTGGACCCGGCCTACACCTCGCAAATCTGTCCGGTTTGCGGGGTGGTGGATGCCGGAAACCGTAAAGTACAGGCAGTATTCCATTGCCTGCACTGTGGGCATGAAGCCCATGCCGACGTGAACGCGGCGCAGAACATCCTCGCAAGGGGCTTGCGCCCTGCAAAGGGTTTGCACCCCGCAGGGGGTTTGCAGTCAACGGCGGGGCACGCCGGGGTAGTCTGTTCTCCAGCGCAAGCCGGGGAGTTGCCTGAAACCAAAGGGAATCAGGCAATCGAAGTGGCTGAAGTCAGGCCGCTGCTGGCAGAAAGGAATCCTCGTCCTTCCCGCTCTCAAGAGCGGCAGCCGTAGGCTGAGGGCGAGGAGGAAGTCAAAATGGGAGTCTTTACCGGCCACTGGCCCGACTAGCGGATGGGGGATTTAGGCGGGTATAGGAGACCAGTTGTTTCGCCGACTGGAATCGGTCCAGGAGGCTGAAGAAGGCCAACAAGGGGACAAGATGAGGTGCACAGGAGTTGTCAAACTCTAACTATTTCTAAAAGAAATATTTTAGACATTGATAGACTCGTGTAGAAATTGCTATAGTTCATTGGGCTGAGCTACCGGAAGATCTGATGGACCTAATTTCCAACCCCTTTTCACCTGGTGCCGGGGCGCCACCCCCGGAGTTAGTGGGCCGATCCACGATTCTGGAGCAGGCGGATACGCTGATGGCGCGGGTTCAACGGCGACGGGCCGAGCAAAGCCTGATGCTGACTGGACTGCGGGGGGTAGGCAAGACTGTTCTGCTGACCGAAATTGCACGAAGGGCCCGTGCGGTGGGATATCGTACAATTAGTATTGAAGCGCACACAGGGAAGAATTTGGCAGCGTTACTGATTCCACCGCTGCGGGAACTATTGTACGACCTAAATCGTGTGGCGGGTCTCAGCCACAAAGCCAAGCAGGGGCTGGCGGTGCTTCGCAGCTTCGTGGGCGCGCTTCGCGTCAAGGTTTCTGAGGTGGAATTTTCATTGGATATCGAGCCTCAGGTCGGAGCCGCCGATAGTGGTGATCTGGAAGCAGACTTGCCTAGACTTTTTCAGGCTGTGGCTGAAGCCGCCCTGGAGCAGAATGCTCTGCTGGTTTTGCTGATCGATGAAATACAGTATCTTAACAAGCTTGAATTTAGTGCACTGATCATGGCCATGCATCAGATGCAGCAGCAGCAGTTGCCTCTGGTGCTGATCGGGGCAGGCTTGCCCATTTTACCGGCGTTGGCAGGCCAATCGAAATCTTACGCCGAGCGGCTCTTCGCCTATCCACAGGTTGGCCCGTTGAACGCAGCAGATGTGGTCCTGGCGCTGCAGGATCCCGCCAAAAAGGCAGGGGTTTCCTTCACCGAGGAAGCCCTACTTGAGATTTTTAGAATAACCAAGGGCTACCCCTACTTTGTGCAGGAATGGGGTTATATCAGTTGGAACTCCGCTCCTCTTACGCCGATTGGATTGCGGGACGTGCAAACCGCTACTCCTTTGGCTACTCAACGACTCGACAGCAACTTTTTCCGGGTCCGCTTTGATCGGTTGACGCCTGCGGAAAAAACTTTTCTTCGGGCCATGGCTGAGCTTGGATCGGGGCCCTACCGCTTCGGGGATATTGTTTCGGCTATGGCTGTCGAACACTCCGCTCTAGGGCCGGTCCGCGCGAAAATGATCAAGGAAGGGATGATCTATAGTCCGGCCCATGGATTACTAGATTTTACCGTACCGCTTTTCGACGAATTTCTGCGTAGGGCTATTCCCGATCCACGGGATACGGCAGTGGTTTGAAAGCGTTGCAAGACCGATGTTGGGGATGCAGAGTGGCTCGCCACCCTGGCTCGGGCCGGACTGCTGCAGGGCTCCTTTGTTCCCCCGGCACAACTGCGGGAACTGCGACTGATCGCCCGACAGCGGCAAAAGCTGGTGGGCATGCTCTCGTCGGAGAAAAACCGCTTGCACAAGGTGCTGACCGATGGTGGGATTCGCCTGGGGGTGGTGGTCAGCGATATCCATGGGCAATCGGCCCGGGCCATGATCCAGGCCCTGATTCAGGGAAGTCCCCCGGAGGCCGTACTCCGACTGGCCAGCCGACGGCTCAAAGCCAGCCAGGAGGAGATCCTGGATGCCCTGCAAGGCGAGTTGAGTGCCAGTCACCGCTTTGTCCTGGACGAGACGCTCCGCCATATCGAGTCCCTGGAGGCCCAAATCAAGCGCTTCGAGAGAATGCCGTTGGTGATCTGCCTTTCGAACCATCGGAGCACGCCATCCCAATGATTCATGATGGCCTGCGCCGTTTTGAGGTTCTGGTCTTTGAGTAATTCCTGCAGTTTTTCTTTCTGCTTGGCCTTGAGGTTGCAATCGTTCTTGAGCCAGAGCCAGCGGGTTTTTTTGAGGTCTGGCTGGGTGAGGACTTCCCCCTTGCGCACGGCATCTACGGCCTCGTTGACGAGCTTCATGAGGTGAAAACGATCGAAGGTGATCTCAGCATTGGGTAGATGCTCGGCAGCGCCTTTCTTATGTCTTGGAACTTATGTCTTGGAACTAGTCCCTGTGGATTGGTACCCTTCGGCTGATCCCCGGAGCGAGGCAAGCAAGATTGTAATCGTCCTAAGGACTTGATCCTGTGTTCCAGATCAATCGCTTGCCTCACCTTTGCCATCATGTTCGGACGGTATCCTAGGCCTGCCCTGGGCAAGAGCCTGCACAGATAAGGATGAACCGGCATTGTCCGCTGATCGCCGTTATCTCTTGAAAGGAGACTGGTTATGACGCAACCCATCTTTTTTGTCGGTATTGATGTGGCCAAGGCCAAATTCGATGCGGCCCTTCTGATCCCGGAAGGAAAGTATCGCAGCAAAGCTTTTCCCAACAATCCCGTGGGCCATCAGCAGTTGGTCGATTGGCTGAATCAGCACGAGGCACTGGAAGCCCATCTGTGCATGGAGGCCACCGGAGCCTACGAGCGCGGCTTGGTGCGCTTTCTGGCGCAACAGCAGCTGCTCGTCAGCGTGGTCAACCCGGCCCAAATTCATGCCTTTGGCAAGACGGAGATGACTCGGGCCAAAACGGACAAGGCTGATGCCCGCCTCATTGCCCGTTATTGCCGGATGCACCGTCCCCCACCTTGGGTGCCTCCGGCCGAGGAGATTGTCGTCCTCCAGGCCCTGGTGCAACGTCTGGAGGACCTTCTGGCCCTGCAAACCATGGAGAACAACCGCCTAGAATCCGCGGAGGGGCCAGCGCGAAAGTCGGTGGAGGCCCACCTGGAATTCATCGAGCAGCAGATCCGGATAGTGCGTCTGCAGATCGAGATCCATATCGACAAACATCCCGACCTCAAAAGCCAGCAAGAGCTGCTCTCCAGCATTCCCGGCATTGGGAACAATACCGCCGCCACCTTGCTGGCCTTCCTCCATCCCCTAGACCGGTTCCATTCGGTCAAACAGGTGGTCGCCTACGCTGGCCTCAATCCCCGCATCCGCCAGTCGAGCCAATGGGCCGGAAAAACCCCAATCGCCAAGGCGGGGAATGCCCTGCTGCGCAAAGCGCTTTATCTGCCGGCGGTGGTAGCCAAGCGGCACAATCCGGTCATTGCGGCCTTTTGCGATCGCCTCCTGATCAACGGTAAACGCCCCATGCAAGTGGTGGTCGCGGCCATGCGCAAGCTTCTGCATCTGGCTTTCGGCGTCCTCAAGTCGGGGAAACCGTTTGACCCAAAATTTGGAGTTGCATAACCCCGCCCAAGACGGTATCTACCTTGATGTCATGCTTAAAAAGTTCAATGGGAAGTTTCCGACCACCCGCGATTTTTCTGCTTATGCACGTTCTACCCTCAAAGACCTTGATGCACGCGCCGAACCAGACCTCGTAATAATGACGTGGATGGAGCGCGAAGAAATCCTGTTCCGCACGCTGGAACGTTACCTCATCGCCGACCGGCTATCGCATGGCTTCATTGACGAAACGCAAAACGTAATAAGTCATGCAGGATTTCTGTTTCACTCTAACAATAATCCACAGGGATTAGTTAAGAAAAAGTACGGGGTCGATGTTGATAGCTTCATATCGTTCTCGCTGTCGGTGCAAAACCGCCGTAAGAGCCGGGTCGGCCTTGCACTGGAAAATCATCTTGAACTGCTGTTTGTGGAAAGCGGCCTGCGCTATGCACGCACCGCTGTCACAGAAAATAAGGCCAAGCCAGATTTTCTGTTCCCCGGCGTGGCGGAATACCACAATCCGGCCTATGACTCATTGAAATTGACTATGCTGGGCGTGAAATCCACCTGTAAAGACCGCTGGCGGCAGGTGCTCGCTGAGGCTGACAGGATCGACAACAAACACCTGCTGACACTGGAAACATCGATTTCTAAGCACCAGACAGACGAAATGGCGAGCAAATGCCTGCAACTCGTCTTGCCGCGTGGCTTGCATCAGACTTATACGCCTGACCAGCAAGCTTGGTTGATGGACGTGGCGGCATTCACGGACTTGGTACGTGCCAGGCAGACTGCCTGACGGACTATCGCGGTAGGGATCTAGCTCATGGTCCATATAGTGAATAATAGACTGGGAAAATCCATTCATCGGCACAAACAAAGTGAATTATACGTCAAGAACTTGTTTTAAGTCTTCAAATCTACTGCATTCAAGAAACTGCAAGTCTGTTTCAGACAAAACATACATAAACGTCGTCCCCTTTTTTGATTTGAAGCTATCAGGCATGAAACCATGAATGGCTACTAACTCCCTTGCATTGTTTACGCGAGCTTCAAAAGATCTTCCAGGCCATTTACGCAGAATATCGAGGCCATCTTTTCGATTTTTTATTTCATATACAATAGCATCTTTGAAATACCTGCCAATGTCGCAGCTCCTTAATAGTGACTCGTCAATTGCAGACACGTACCTTAAGAGTATTGAAACCAATGTAGATATATCCTTCAGCGTTGGTTCTATCTTGTTTGAATAATTCTCTATTGTTTTATTGATATCGACACCGGAATGCTCGATCATTAACATTTCTGCATGGTCGCGCAAAACACTTACTGCATCACCGGATAATGAATCATATTCACTGTCGTGTATTAGAAGGTTGCGCCAAGAAATTAATAGTTGAATTGCAGAAAAATACACTTTCGGTGGCAACGCACTCTTTGCCTCTGCCGATTTGTTGTCCGCGCAATAATTATAAAGTTTTTCATGGCGCAATCGAATAGATTGGGGTTGCCGTTTTCCGCAATACAATTCAGAAAACTCTGAAATTGTTCGCTTCACTTCTACCGTGCTTTGCTTAGAAGCTAGCAATTTTTTTTTCAGCTCATCAATCACAGAATCAGTGATTTTATTTGGCTCATTAATGGTTTGCACTTCCCCCCGAAGAGCCGCCTTGACGGATTTATCCTGCAAAGGTCCAGGAAGGGATCCGAGGTCATGGAAATAGTGATCTAGCGCATCACAAGATACCGTCATAAGTGATCGAATTGCAAAACCCCGAGCTTCAATTTCTGCACGGACTAAATCGAGCGGCCCCCACGAAACGTTTAAGTCAGGCGGCTTCTTGGCCACACCGGTTTTAACGGCATGAAGACCTACTATTATCGAGTTTAGGCTTCTGATTGGATTGCCGAGTTTGTTACGAAGTTTTTTTAGGGCACGCGATCGGGAAATAACTACGTTTCTTGACATATTATTTAATAGTCCAGTAGAGCAGGCCGGAGTCGAACCGACACAACAACTTCATCCCATGCTTACGCGATCGAATCCGCCGTCCCGCGTGTCAAGTGGCCTAGGGCCAAGGTAAAGGGCGGGTAAGCTTCCGTGCTTCTACTGCTCCGGTCGGAAGTATGACAAATATTCCTCTACAGCTCAACATAGCGGGGTTTCTTGGGGTATTGGTAGATCCCAGAGATTCACGGTGTTGCGTCTGGGGGGTCCCCTCAGAATTCGGAATTTAAAGCACGTTAAGCTCCGTCTGCCGCCAGCAAGCACCTGTGTTTGCTGGCTGTAGCATTTGGCTTCCCTGGCAACAGCCGTTACGGGACATCTCGATTCCAACATCACAGCTTTCACCTCGCTACCACGGCCGAAAACGATGTACGAATGGTGGCAGGTGTCCAGAATTCTGTTTTCATTACATTCGTACACGGTTCTAGAACCCATCCGAAATTGAGCCGTTTCGGACAGTTTCACGCTGAACACGCTCTCAGGGCGCTAACGTGCTTTAAATTCCGAATTCTGAGGGGACCCCAGTTATCCCCAAAAGATGGGGACCCCTGGTGGGGAATTTTCAGGAAGGGAAGCACGGGCCTAGACCGTTGCCCAAAAAAGCGGCACGGTCTAGCGGTCGCGCAATGCCCGCCGCGCCTGCGCCAGGGCTGCGTTCATCACGGCATCCTCAGCGGGCACGAACAGTGGCGGCAACTTTTCCTCTGGTGGTAGCTCTACGTCCAAAGCGCGCGCGATGTTCAGTGGATACGGTCGGCGATTGCCAGGCAAGGCGTTTATCGTGGCCCGCGCCACGGTCTCGCCGACTTCCCGGCACAACCATTGCCATTCGCGCCGGGCGCGGTCATTCGTGAGTTCGGGTTCCATTGGGCCGCCCGTCATAGATAGTCACGTCCATCGGTGCGCCGTCGAGGCCTTCACCGGCCACGCGAACACGGCCGCCCATTTTTTTCGCCAGCGCCGTCAACTTTTCGATCAGCTCACCGCTATCATCCGGCCTGATAGCGGGTGTCCCGGAAACCTCAACGCGCGCGCCGTGATGCGCCGCTGTAAGGTAATATTCAATGTCCGGTTCCGGGGTGTATTCCGCCAGGAACCGGGTCAGCTCAAAGTCCGTCATGTTCTCGGCTGGGGTGCCTGGGGTACGGATCAGACGCCCGGACTTCACCGCATTGTAAACACGCTGTTTTAGGGATTTCATAAAACCTCCTGTTAATTAGAGTCACCACGACGCTCAAAGAACTTCGCCGCCTTATGTTTACCAGAAACTAAGACCCAGCCTTCATATAGCCAGTAAAGAACAAGCATACTGAGAGCGGCTAACCGGAAGGTGGAAGCAGTGACAAAAGGAAAGATAGATGCCACAGGACCCGCTAGAACCCACGCGATTAAGGCTGCCAAAGCCACGCCAATCGTATGAATCAAGAGTAAACCAAAACGCACTCGAACCATTAATGCACCCTCTAGTAGCCTTGCCGCGTGAGCGCGGCTGCGGTGCTGTCCCGTGAGCGGGACAGCGGTTCTGTTTTAGCTTTCCCAAAAGCAAAAAGGAAGCTGCCCTCTGGTCCGTCGCTCCGCTCCGGCAAAGCGGGGTTACGCCTCTACCCCAAGGGGGGATATACAAGGGGGCGATTAGTTACCACCATCACCGCACCACTTGATTGCCGTTGGATGAGATACGCCAAGCTCTGCCGCTATCGCGCGGTAGGATTGCCCTTGTGCCCGCAATAGGCGCGCTGTGGCGCGTTTCTCTGCGTTAGAGGCCCTAACCCCTTGCCCGGTATAGTTCGTTGCGTAGCGGCCCTCTGTGGCCCGGTTGCGGGCCTTGTCCCGTCGGTCTGCCTCGTCGTCCGGGATGATGGCCCGCATCTTCGGCATGAGGCTGGCCGGGATCAGGTCGCCGATCCAATCATAGAGCGTCTGCCGACGGAAGCGATAGCGCGGGTCGATCTTCTGGCCCTGCCACTCGACTTTATGCCCGCTGGCGGCCTGCATGGCGCGCTTGAGCACGGGTTGCATGGCCTGCCGGATCTCCGGCTGTGCCAAGTCGGTATGCTTGTGGGCCAGGCCAATAATTTCGTCCTCGATGCCCTCAGCATGGGTGAACCAGCTCAGGGCCACACCGGCCAAGAACAGCCACTTGTCGCGGTAGCCATCCGGGATGCTGTGGCCGTAGTGACTGGAGATAGCCAAGAGGTCCTGAAAGACCAGGTGCCAGCGTGCATAGATGCTGCCTTGTATAGCCTTGTCCGGCGACGTGCGCCGGGCGCGAATGTCGCGGACTTCGGCCTTCTTCTTGCCCTCCGTGCCCAGTATCTCGAAAGCTATCTGGCGCAAGGCCCAGCGGTGGCCGTCCAGAACGAGAGCGTGGACTTCTTCGCCCCGGTTGCGGGTGCCGACAACCCGCAAGAGACGGGTGCAATCTTTAGCGGCCGAGTCCGCCCCAAGAGGCTTGAGCGTCCGGATCAGGGCGTCCTGGCATCGCTGCCAGACGGGCAGGCACTTGGGGGGCAGGGGTTCCAGTAGCCAGTACAGGTGCAAGCCGGATCCAGACGAAACAATCATGTTCGGGGCGGGTAGCCTGGCGTCCGTAAGCGTATCGAGAACCAGGTACGCATCGGTCTGGTCGTCCAGGTCCACGTAAAATGCGCGCAAGGACCGCAACAAGCGGATATACCGCCAACCGTCAAATTCATTGACCGTGATGAAGGTGTCATCCTTGCCTTCATCGTGCCGAAAAATCTCCGGGATCCTGGGGTCGTTGGGCTTGAGCTTTATCCAGCGTTGCCCTGCTGCGGCCAGGGCCGACCAGTGAACGACGATGCCGCGCTGGTCGTAATGGAGCAAATTGTAATGCTCGCCGGGCAGTTCCAGAGGCAACCCCATCTGGCCGGGCAGGGCATGTTTTATCTTATGGGCGGTCATGACGCACCCCCGGCCAAACAGGACGCCTTGAAGCTGGGGAGCTTCCGGGGTTGTCTGGGCCGGGGATGCTGGAATAGGGAAGTTGCGCCGGACAAAGCACGGCAAGGGTGTTGCAGAGGCGGATTTTTGTTATACTGTCCATGTTCCTTCCTGTTGCGTCAGGTCAAGGGACCACGGCAGAGAGCGGCTAACTGCTCTGCAAGTGGCGTTCTTGGGAGAATATCTCATTTTGCGCCGCGATCCAAACTCCCAACCGCGAGCGGCGCGCGGGATGCCAAGGCCTCCATGGGAAACCCTGGGGGCTTTTGTGCGCTTAGGCCGCCAGCCGCTCATGCCAACGGCCTCGCCCGGCTCCAATCGTGCCGGAATTGGGCCTGCAACCTGTGAATCTCTGAGGCCTTATGCAGCATCACGCCAACCTCACGATTGCCACTAACACCAAGGCTGGAGTAACTGAAGTTTTCAGATCCTATGAAAGCCTTATTTGCCGTACAGATCAGTTTGCTGTGCAAATAGGTCGGATGCACTGGCATCAGTCGTACATGGACGCCATGCGCGGCCAGCCATGACACATTGCGTTTGTCGGCGGCGCTGATGCTGGCGGGCAGAATCACCCAAGCCTGATTGCCCTTGCGGGCCAGCGCCGCAAGCACCGTCCTGTCGTCGCCCATTTCCTCTGTCTCGATCTCCACATTACCCGGCTGGTCGATAACAGAGACGATTTTATGGGTACTGCCTGGCGACAAGACCAGAATCCGGTGCGGCCAGTTGCCCGCCCGCTGGTTCGTCCAGTCGGCCATGAACACGTCGCGCGCGGCGCGGACGATGTTGGGATTATCCGTTATGTCCAGATAATCCCTGTTAAAATGAAAATCGCTATAGGCAAAGTTGGCCGTACCGATTTCAGCGGTAGTCCCGGTCAGTACGTACTTGGCGTGGTCATAGACAAACCGCCCCGGACCAGCCTCAAATCGTCCGGGTGCCCAATGCAATTTAGCGCCTGTTTCGACAACTGCGCGGGCCTCCTGCTGTACCTTTTGAGGCGATATATGCCACGGTCGGCCATCGAGGATGACACGCACCACAACGCCCCGCGCATGAGCCGCGCGCAAGGCGTCCAGTATGGGTCTGCTGCTCAGATAGTAGACGTTGAGGTCCACCGTGTGCCGCGCCTGGTCAATGACCTGGACGATGGGCGCGACACCGGCGGTTGGTTCGATGTAAAGCATTCTAGCTACCGTTCATGCTGTGCATAACACGTTGGTTATGAACGCCCATAAGGGCCGGGGAAAACAATATCCTTTGTGACCATCACATTCATCAGAAAGCCTGGTCGGATGGTCAATGTGGGCGCTATATTCATCGCCTGTGTCAGGAATTGGGTAGAGACCTGTCCGACCTCGGAAGCAAGCGCCTGCGCGGCCGTTGAGCCATAGCTTTGCGTGCTCAAAATGCTCTGCTGCGGCTGCGACAAGGCAATGCCGACGTTCACCATGGACAGCAGGAACGCATCCTTGAAAATCGTCCAATAGTGATCGTTCACAAGGTCATGCAAACCTGCGTAGCCCCGGAGGCCCGCGCCTGGCATCCCGCCAATATTGATAAACGAACCGTTTGGAAAAATCAGGCGCGTCCAGGCGACTAGCACCCGCTTTTGGCCCATGAGCACGTTGTTGTCATACACGCCGATGATTTTCGTCCCGGCGGGCACCAGGACATATCGGCCATTGATGGATCCATAGACTGGTTGGCGCACCATCGCTGTGACCTGACCCGATATGCCACTCTTGATGCCCGTGATCAGCGTTGCCGGTATGACCGTACCGGCTTGCAGCTCGTAGGGCGAGAGCGGTTTTTCGACCTGGGCGTCAAGATAGTCCGACTGCTTGGCGGCGGCTGCGGCCAGGAACTTGCCTTGCGGGCCGCTGGCGGCCGGAATGGCCCCTTGCGGCTTGGGCCGATGTGCGGCGACTTGCAGCGGCGCGGGGGCTACCGCCGGAGCCGCTTGTGTGGTTGTAGTAAACCCTGGAGCGTTGAGGTTCGCCTTTTCCATTGCGGTCAATGATGCCTGTTTTTCGGCCGCTTTTTGCGCCGCATTTTGTGCGGTGCCGGAGTGAGCCTGCCCGGATGCAGGTGGCAGATTGCCTTGCGCTCCTCCTGCTGTCTGGGCCGCGTTCGACAAACCACGTGCTGGACCGGTTGTTGTGGATGCCGGAATTGGCGGGATCTTCTGGTTAATCCAGCTATCGCTATTCGGTGATGCCGGTGTCTGACTGGCAGATGCGGCGGGCTTGGTCGTCGTCGAACGAACATCCGAAAACATCAGGTAGGCTATCACGCCTACAACGATCAGGCCGCTAACAATGATGTAGATGATCTTGTTACTGAGGCGGGCCGGTTGGGGCGGCGGCGGATTGATGGGGTCTATGGTGCTCATGTCGCTCCCTCCTTACCACCAGCTCGTGCGCGCGGGGCCTTGCTGGATGACCTCCCGTTTTTGATGATCACCGACACCAGACACCAGTACCAGCTCCTGCGGTACGGCATCCACAATGTAATACGGGGACTTGTACTGATAGTTTATCAGTATGTCCTTGCCGTCATAGTGCGAGAACATCACCGGCGCATTATCTACCTTGGGAATCTGGATATAGGTGTGATTCTCGGCCGAGAACACCCGTAACGGTTTGGTTCCATTGCCACGCCAATGCCAGTTAAAGTCAAGATTCCTTACGGAAAGGCTGGGCAATGTACCAACGGTCAGTGCCTTGGCTTTTGCCTGATTCTGCGCCATCGTGTGATATTTTTGCGCCCAGTTCTGCACCATTTCCGCAGGGTAGTAAAAGCCGATCATCGGGATATAGGCACTCTTGTCGCTGACCAGGTTGATGTAATAGGTCTTGTCTTGCGTAGTGACGACCATATTGGTGTTGTACTCCGGGCCGTATCCGACCGGCTTGACGACAATTTCTTCCCGGTCATTCGTCATGGCCGGACTGCTCTGCCAGCCTGGCACATTACCAATGGAGACGTTTTTTATCTTTTGGCCACGCCCCAACTGGATGACGCAAGCGTGCAGAGGGGCGCAGAGCACGGTCGGCCAGACATTCCCGTAGGGATAAAGCACCGTACCGGACGGCAGGACAATGGGCTTGTATGCCGCGTCGTTATCGCGGCTATACATCCTGACAACGCGCTCCACGGCCTGCCGCTGGTTGTTGGCCTGGATGACAGCGCCCTCCTTGAGGGCCTTCTGATAAATTTGCGCACTGGTTTCCGCCCATGCGGACAGGGGCAGAGCCAAAGCGACGGCGGCGATAATTGCAGTGTTTTTTTTCATCGGTCGGCTCCTATAAAATCCGATTCCAGGCGAAGTGCGTGACATAGATTCCCAGCGGGTTATTAAGCTGTTCGGATCCCGTGACGGGGGGGATCACCGTATAGCCGATGATGCCCTGCCAGTGGGATACCTTGTCGATTCGGCCGGTCAGTGTGTAGGTCGTTTGCGTCCACTGGACCTGGTAGCTGTGCGGCGATAGGGGCACGGCACTCGTTACGTCCACATCCACCGATTCCGTGCGGAGTTTGCGCATGGGATTACGTGGCTTCCACCATTTGTTGAGTGGCCCCAGCGCGCTTTGCGTGACCATGCCGGTCGCCTCATCCACCAGTTTTTTCTGCGCGATGGGGTCACTAATGACCTCATGCGTGAGCACAATCCAGTTAGCGATTTGATGGCGCACGACATAACCAGGTATGCCGGATACCGCCACTGGCTCGGCCAAGCGCGCCTGGCCGAGTTTGTTGACCGTGATAATGCGTGTGATGGTATGGGTCCGGTCGGCTTCGTGGACCAGGCCGTAAACAAGCGGGATATACCCAATAACGGCAACTATTGCGACTACGCTGGCGATTTTGGCGATATTGACATAATCGCCGTACCGCTCCACCCATTCCCGCCGGGCGGCTAGATAAGGATTCATCGCCATATCCGGCGGTGCTGCATCTTTTGCGGGGCGATTGCGATTAAATAGGCTCATTTTTGGTCGGCTCCTGGATCACACGGAAAAATTCGGAAAAACACCGGGATGGCTATAGCCGATACGGCTATAGCAAAAACAATGGCGGCGGTCATACCTAACCAGCCATAGCCCAGCACATGAAGGATAAATAAATCGGCCACGATCAACGGCAGCACCACGTAGAGATTCAGGCGCTTGGTCAACAGATACTCGCGCGGCTGCTCACGCTTGAAGGCTTGCAGTTCATGCCACATTGCTAAGAGCAAACCCTGCGTTTCCTTGAAATCAGACATGAGCTGTGTCCTCACTCATCACGTAGTGCGTCGAACTTCGGCGATATGCCTTGTGTAGGCGTTTTATCCACTGCCGAGTTGACGCCAGAGGTAGCATGGTGCAGGGCGGTGATGGCCTCCGCGCCGCGACTGCCTGGCCGGTTTCGTTTGTCATTTTGGTGGCCGCTGTCGGCGAATTTTGGTTGAATGTTGTTGGGATTCCCAGGTGGTGGCATCGGGCTGCCGCCTCCCGCGCCGCCAGAAGATGGCTTAGGTCCAGCGCCAGAGGATGGCGTAGCGGCACTCCCCATATTGGGTGAGGACGCGCCAAAGCCTGAGCCGGTGGGCATCTTGCTCTGCGGGGGTCCGCCTGCGCCAGGCGCACGGGCGGCGGTGCCCATGAACGTACCGCCAGTTTCCCCCATTGCTTCACCAGCGCGGGCTGCAGCAATCACGGGATTAGCCGCGCCTCTGACCGTTTCGCCAGCGACGGCCGCGCCGCCCGCCAAGGCCATTCCGGCCCCTACGGCAGTAGCCAGCATTTCGCCGCCACCGGTGTTGAGTGAACCTTGCAAAAGACTTGCCGCCAGGCTAGGGATTTTGACGGCGAGATACCCGAAGATAGCCGCTTGACCGAGAACCAGAAGCGCGGTGTCGAACGTGGGACTGGCGGTTATCTCAGCGGGCCAGGACTGCGCGATGCCCATCCCGATACCAACGACCACATACAAAATCATCATGCGAACACCGACGGATATTGCGGCAGAAAAGTATTTTTCGCCAAATGACGCCACGGGACGAAACGCGGAGAACCCAAGCATAATGATGCCGACGCCAAAAAGAATATAGCCCATGACCTGAATCACGATAAATTCTGCTGTCACAACAATAAATGCCAGGATGACCAATATTCCGAATATGCCGCCTAAAATCATCACTCCGGGATTTCCTACGAGGTCGCCAAGAATGCTCTTCGATGCCATAGTCGCACCGATCTTACCCATGCCATTGACAAGCGCGGCTGCCACATTCATCCCATCAGCTAGTATTGTCCCTGGTGTAATGGTTGGTATGTGCGCCGCCCTAGAACCAACTTCAGCTAAGGATGCGACTATATCGTGAAACCACGTCGCCCCATTTTCGATAAAGGCCAAACCAATAGCCGCGAAAATTATTGTCTTTACCAGTGCAGGTATAAGGCTATGAATATCCACCTTGAATAACACACGTTTTGCGCCGAACCAAAAGATTTCAACCATAAACAGTGAAAGCCAGAGATTTCTAGCAAGCGGTTGTGCAACACTGAACCATTGCTGCTCTTGCGCTTGGTATGGTGCCAAAAGCCCAGTTGAAATGGCTTTTGCAATAGCAACATCTGGGACAGATAGCGCCACAATCATCATAACGGCAATAAGGCATAAACGCTTCTTGTCCATAGCTGACATCCTACGGTATATCATTCGGACTGACGGTCGTGCCACCGCCAGTAAAATGTTGTGGTTTAAAAAATTTCTTCGTAGCTTGCGTGTTTTCTGCCTGATAAGCATTCTGACATGCCGCAAGCGTTTGTCTCGGTGTATTATTATTGCACCATTTAATTTCTTTTGTCCGTGATACGTTATGTTTTTCATACCACGCTACCTTATGCGTTCCGCCTGGCCCGTTATCGCTTGAAGAGCAACCGGCCAAACCAACGACACAAAAAATAAGGACAACATTGCTTATCATATTCATGGCCGTCCCTTCTTCATTTACGGTATATTATTCGGACTGATGGTTGTACCACCGCCCGTAAACGGTGCGGTAGGCTGACTAAAAAACTGCTCCGTCACCTGCTGATTATTCGCGGTTTCTTGTAAATTGGTCGCCATGTATTTTTCCGATGCGGCGTTGTACTGCTGCTGCACCGCCAGGAGTTGATTGGCCTGGCTGGCTTCCGTACCAGCGATGGCAGTGGCGGCTTGCAGTACTTGCAGTCGGCCCGTACTGGTGGCCCCGGCGGCGGTCGCGCTGTTGATGGCATTCTGGGCAGTCGTGTAACCATTCGGATTCAGCCCGGCCACTTGCAGCGCCTGCTGAATCGACTGGAGCGTGGAGTTATCCAGTGTGGAGAGCTGGCCGTTATAGTTGTATCCGCTGCTATTCCATCCGGGGTACTGGTTCGAGAACTGCGATATAGTGTTTTGCAGTCCGTAGGAATATCCCTGCATCTGCTGCTCCAGATTCGCCAAGTCCTGAATGGGCAGCAACGCAGTACTCCAGAGACTCTGCGGGACGGTCGCCAGATTCATAGCCTGGTCAGACACCATCTGAATCTGCTGCTGCAACTGCTGGGCTTGGCGGGCATACTGCATCATGGACGTGGTTTCCTGAACAAGCTGCTCCGCGAAAGTGGAGCCACCGTTTCCCATTACTGTCCCGGCCATGGCACAGCCAGGCGTAACGAGCAAAGCCAATAACACGAATTTCCTCATAATGACCTCCTTTAGCCGCTCACAATGCGGACGGTATGGGGCATGATCTCGATGATGACCCCGGCTTGACGGGCTACGGCATACAGGCTGGTCAATCGGGACTGCATCAGCCAGTGGACCTGGGTAGCCCCAGCTACGCCCACGCCCAAAGACACAGGCAATCCCGTGATGGCTTTCACCGCCTTATAGAGCGGGGCCTTGCCACCGCCTACCCACTTGTTCGGGTGCCATCGGTCAGTGGACGCCAACACCCCGGCCGGGAAGCTGGACGACTGTAGCCAGGACTGAGGTGGCCGCCCCTTCCTGGTGCCGTGTTCAGCCGAAAGGGTCACGGGAACCCGCGCACGCGGTTTCTGCTGCACAAGTGGCATAGGACCACCGGAGTTCACCTGCTGTACATGCACAATGGGTGCAGCGGGGATCTCCATTGGCAGGTTATTCACGGTCGGCGCGGTTATCGGAGCTGGGGACGTTACCGCTGGCGGCGTGTAATAGACGATCATCGCATCCGCTCCCATTCCGTCGCCGCGTCATTCAAACCTTTTTCCCTCAACCAGACGGCAGGCCATACCCCGCCATACTCGGCCTTGAGACTTTTCACCCGGTTTACGTCCTCCATCGAGGTCGCGCCGACAAACGCCAAAGTCACGGGTCCAAGCGTCAAATCCAGCACCCGCTCCCCCAGATCCGAGGTATAGAAGTAGTGCCGTTTTTTCTGGAGCATGGACAGCATTTCGATCTGTTCATCGGAGAGGTTCATATCTCTGTAGAACTGGATGCTCTGGGTGTCGGTTGCGTGGGTGTTGGGCAACAAAATCTTGGTCGCGCACGTCTCGCGGAGGATGTGGGATATGGAACTGTTGGCCACTTCGGAAAGGCTCTGGGTCGCCAGTACGACATACCCGTTCATGGAGCGGATCGTGCGGAGCCAGACCGCCAGTTTCTCGGAGAACATTTCATGAGCCAGCACGAACCACGCCTCATCCATCGGGATCATGACGGGCTGCCCTTTCAGACGCTGGGTGATCCGCCGGAACATATACAGCAGGGTCGGGATCACCAGCTTTGGTCCATGCTCCATCAGGTGCCGCATTTCAAAGAGGGTGAAGTTGCTTTCCTGAATGGCGTCGCTTTCAGCATCAAGGATCCCTTCCTGGTAGTACGTAAGAGCCTCCTTGATGGCGTTGTCCTGGACATTGGTGCAAAAGGCAGACAATGAACGCATATCCGGGTCGGCGGCAGCGACTTTCTCCAATGCCTGGCGGATTTTCTTGCGCTGAGCCGGGGTGGGCGTCAAGCCATTGAGCACAAGCACATCCTCGATCCAGTCTTTCGCCCATGCCCGTTCACCCTCATCGTCCACATGCAGCAGTGGAGCCAGGAAAGGCGTCTCTTCCGCGACATTTTGCGAAGGGGTCAGAATGTCGTAGTACGTGCCGCCAGATGCTTCGCAAAGCGCAAAGGCAGAGTTTTTATAGTCGAAGCCGATGATCTCCGCGCCGGGATAGCGCAAGTGCGAGGACATAAGCAGGTTCAGCAGAGTGCTCTTTCCCGCGTCTACCGGCCCGGCAATGAGCGTATGGCCGTTACTGCCCACATGCAGGGACAGACGCATGGGTGTGGTGTCCGCTGCGGACGCGATGAGTAGCGGCGGGCTTTTCGGTGGATAAAAGGGGCATGGGTGATACTCCGCGCCCGGCCACACGGCCGTCGTCGGCATCAGGTCGGCCAAGCTCAGCGTATGAATGAGCGGCCGCCGGATATTCTCGTGGCCGTGACCTGGCAGACTGCCGAGATACGCCTCAACGGCGTTGACGGTCTCGATGCGCGCCGGGAAACCGCGCTCCATGAGCGCGTTGCTGATCATCTTGGCGGATTCGTCCGCCACTTCCGGGCTGTCCTCCATAACGACGACGGCGACCGTATAATATCCGTAGCGCACCGAACCATCGTTATTCTCAGAGATGGCTTCTTCTGCATCGTCCGTCTGCCGCAAAGCGTGGCGATTGGGATTCGCATCAGAAGCCGGTACACCAAAAGCGCGGGTCACGGAATCCATCAGCGTATGCCGCTTTTGGAACCAGTTGCGCGAATAGATTTTTAAATGATTGTCGGCCTCTGCTTGGTCCATGAAAATGAACCGGCTGTTCCACCGGAAAGTGAGGGGCAAGCGGTCCAACAGGCTGAGAATGCCGGGATAATGTGCGGCCGGGAATCCGGAGGTGGTAATCACGCGCGTATGCTTACCCCCGATCATGGGCTTGAGACCGCCAACCAGGTCGGCGTAGCCTAGCACCGCATCGAGGTAAGTGTATCCTGGACACATCACCAGTGGGTGATAGGTGCCGGTGATGGCGCTGTGGATATACGTCAATAGCGCGTCATCTTCCAACCGCTCCAGTTTCAGTCTGCCGACCAGGACGCCGGTGGTATTCTCGATATGGCGTTCAAAGGTCTCTATATGCTGGTCCAGGGTTCTGGCTTCCTTTCTGACGGGATCATCTATCAGCATATTCATGGCGCGGGCGGCATTGTCGCTGGGTGGTAGCCAGGTCAGCGTCAGGTAGTAGGCGCTTTCGTAATGCTGGCCGACTTCCTGGTATTGTTTACGGCGCTCGCTGTCGATCAGCTTGTTGGTCCGGTCAGGGAAAGCCATACGGTTCGCCGCCGGGTAATCCACGGCGGGCTTGCGGATGGCGTCGGCATGTAGCAGCCAGCCATTGCCTACCCGTGCCAGGGCGCTGTTGATCGTGGACGCCAGGGCGGCAAGGTCGCCGGTCCCGGACGAGTCCGGGTCTGGCCCGTGATAGCGCCAGACGGCCATCAGGCTGCCCTCTTTCAGCAGCATCACGCCGGGGTTTACCAGAAAGGCGTAGTGCAAGAGGTCTGCGAGCGATGGTGCCATGGATCGGTATGTCTTGATAGCTAACAACGTGTCCCCCTAGCGCCGGATCAGTTGCTCCAGCTTTTCGGCCACAGCATAAAAATAGGAATACCCGGCTTGCTTGCTTGGTGCCGCCCAAGGGCTGCTCTGCGCCCGGTAATAGTCGAGGTAAAAGCGCGCGCGCTGGTAGGCTGCGCGCATCTGCGGATCGCTCTTCGCCATCAGGACGATACCTGTCTGACCTACGATCCCCATCACCGCCCCGGCCGCCAACGCGGCACCGGTAGCAAAACTCATAACCCCGAAGGCCACCATGGCGTTGAGTATCACCAGCTCCCGTTCCCCGCCCGCCAGTAGCGTAGGCAGCAACAAGCTGCGGTGGAACGGGAGCATTCGTTGCTGAGTGGTGTGGATGCGAGCCATTAGTGCAGGATCGCGCCCGCAGCGCCGCTAAAAAACGTAGAATAAGCCGATGCAGCACCAACCATGATGCTGCCGCCCGCCGCGATGCCCAGGATCCGGTGCATCGCCTCGCCATGCCTGCCACCTGCCCACAGGCCGCCGGTCACGACGATGGCGATGAGGATGATGATATGGGCCGTAGGACCGGTAAGATCGTACTCGATGTTGCTGAGCGCGGAGTCCCAAGGCATCGAACCGCCTCCCGCCGTCGCCGCGTTGGCGGCGGTTGACCAGGCGTAACCGGCAATGCTTGCCGCCGAACAAATCCAAAAGTTCTTCCAGTTGCGTTTCTTTTCTTGCGGCTCTTTCATAAACTTCTCCTTTAGTACAACAAGATGATGATATGATGATATACTTATAACAACTCCAGAGTTGCCCATCGTTTCAATCCACGCCCGGTTTAAAAAGCCGGGCGTGGCACCGATTAAATATACTTATCGACCGGCCACTTGCAAGACTTCCGTAATTTTGCGCTGTCCGCCTACCTTTTGCAGACTGATCACCATATCCACAACGCGGTGAATCAAGCCGCTCATAGGCGGCGCTCCGGTGAGGGTGATCAGCTCACCGAGTCGGTCCAGGGCCTCCGGGGCGCTGTCGGCATGGATGGTGCCGATACCTCCGGGGTGGCCCGTATTCCAGGCCATGAGCAAGTCCAGCGCCTCCGGTCCGCGCACCTCGCCGACAATGATGCGGTCGGGGCGAAGCCGCAGGCTGTAGCGCAAGAGCTTAGTCATGCTAATTTCTTCTGATGTGCGGAGTGATACGGTGTCCGCAATCCTGGATTGCAGCTCAATGGTGTCCTCAATGAGGATCACGCGATGCTCCGGGGTCAGATCCGCAATGGCCGCCAGCACGGCGTTGGCAAAGGTCGTCTTGCCGCTGGCGGTGCCACCGCAAATGAGGATGTTCTTGCGGGTCAGGATGGCGCTTTCGATGACACTGTGTTGCTCTGGCGTCATACTCCCTTTCTCAACATAATCGGCAAGGGTAAACACGAGGAGAGCCTTTTTGCGTATGGCAAACACCGGGTTAGCTACAATAGGGGGTATTAACCCTTCAAAGCGGTTTCCGTCCAGCGGCAATTCACCCTCGACCACGGGGTGCGTCTCCGTAACGACGGTGCCCAGCATAGAGGCAATGGTGCCTATCAAGGTTCCGGCTGCCATTGGGTCCATGGTGACGTCGGTCGGGAACTTGCCCCGGTCGATGGTATCCAGCCAGATCCGGCCATCCGGGTTCAGCAAAATATCGGTGACACCCGGATCCTCCAGAAAGGCCGCAATAGGCCTCAGCTCTCGTGAGAGCTTGTTCAGGGCTTTGCGGTGTATCTCCAGGTCACGCATCGGGGCTTGCACTCCTTCATCTACCGCTCTAGTATTGGCTTAAGGTTTAATCATGTCAACACCCATTAGAAACTATGGAAACTCGGCATTTATGATACTTATTAGAGTTTCAACTTTAATCAAAAATGAGGTGGTCATTCCCAGCGATGCGATCCCCATGATGGAAGAGTCGGCTCGGAAACTCTGCAAGAAACAGGGCTGCAACTTCCTGGGGCTTGAGCTAGGCGACGGCATCCTGCGCTTCACCTTGGAGGCCAACCCGCATGTCGGCGATCTTGGGCACTTGGTAGGGGCCATCAAAAGCATTTGGTCTAGGACACTCCGCCGTGATTTTGGCCTTGATCAAGGGGTATGGCTGCCACGATACCTGTTGGTGTCCGATAGACCCGACGATTTCGATCAAATAGAAGATGAGTGGGCAAAAAAGGTTAGAGATACATTTACAAATGAACCATCTAGCAAAGAGGAGCCGACCGATGCGGACTGATCCATACTTTGAATCTCTAACCGGCTACCTGGCTGCCTTGATCAAGCTGATTGCCCTGGGTGCGGTCGTCCTGGCGGTCGCTTCTGTCGCACTGATCCCGACGCTCGCGCATCAGCCCGTGCCGGTCAAGTTCCTGGTCACTGGCGTTGCCGGAATGATCCTCTGGGTTATCGCCTGGCGATTGTTCAAGGTTGCCCTGTACTGGGTGGCGCGCGGCTTCTTTTTCCTGTTCCGTGACCTGCCGTTGCGGGCACTGCGCCGGGCTTCGTACCACGTCCATGCGTCGTTTCAGCGCCGCACTTAGGCCTGTAGGACTGGTGGCCGGTGCCGCTGGCATCGGCTGGCTGGCGTGGGGCCACGATCCGTTCTTGATCGGTCTGGCGCCTCTGGTCTTTTTCCCCTGGGCCATGGCGCGCCATCGCTGGCAAGCGGGCCTCGTGGCGCTGGCGTATTACCTCGCCAGCTCGCGTGGCATTCCGGCCGGGGCGCGGGTGTTCTGGTCCCGCCCTGACGAATGGTGGATGGGGCCGACCATGTGGGTCGGCGTCTCTGTGCTTCTCGCGGTCCTCTGGGCGATTACCTGGAAGGCGGACGGCCGGGGCTACTGGTGGCGCGTCCCCGCCCTGCTTATCCTCGATGCGGTCCCGCCGCTGGGCATCCTCGACTGGGCCTCTCCCTGGACGGCTGCGGGCATTCTGTTCCCGGACCTGGGCGTTATCGGGCTGGCGTTCACGCTGCTGCTCTGCGTGTACCTCGCCATGGCGGCGTCCTCCAGTCCGGCAAGGTCCGTGGCTCGGCTGGCATTCCTGGCGGCATTCGCCATTGCCGCCAACCTACTTTATGTGCGACCTATTTCACCCTCCGGCTGGCAGAGCATCAATACCCAAGTGCTGCCCTATAACGATCCATACGCGGTGCAAGCCGCCCTGTTGCACCAAGCCAGTGCAGCCGCACAACACGGCGCACGGGTCGTCGTTCTGCCGGAGGAAGTGGCGGGGTCCTGGTTCGCCGGAACGTCGTTTGTCTGGCACAACTGGCAGGCCAACCATCCCGGTGTTACCGCGCTGGTAGGGGCTGCCTATCCTCTGCTCCATCACCGTTATCTCGATGCCATCATGGATACCCAGAGCGGCAAGCCCTGGGCCGCGCGCATCCCCATTCCGGTATCCGAGTGGCGGCCATGGTCTCGCCACTGGTCGGCGATAGCCCACTGGTTCGGCTCCGGGATCCGGCACCTGGACGGCCACCGCGTCGGCTACCTGGTGTGTTATGAGCAAGTGCTGATCTGGCCGGAAATCTCGCTGGTGGTGGAACACCCGACGGTGCTGGTGGCGGTCGCTAACGATTGGTGGGCCGTTCACTCCAATATCACGGCGATACAGCGTGAGGACGTGACGGTGTGGGCGCGCTTGATGGGTATTGCCGTCGTCCGGGCCGTCAATGTCTAGCGCCCGCTCTCGCTTCCTGCGCTGGGTCGCTGTACTGCTGGCCGTCATGGCGTTTGTCGCCTGGACCGCCCCGCACATCATGTACAACTTCACGCCCTCGATGCCGGTGGGATTTTATTGGACCTGGCGGCCGCACAGATCAATCAAAGCGGGTGATGTGGTGCTGGCCTGCGTTCCGCTGGACACCCAAGCCGCCGGCGAAGGCCTGCGGCGGCACTACCTGCCCATACACCAAATTGGAGAGCTGCGCTGCCCCGGTGACGTGTACCCCGTCGTCAAGCCGGTGGCGGCCGTGCCTGGAGATACTGTAACACTCTCAACGGCGGGGGTTTCGGTGAATCATCACTTGTTACCGAACACAGCCGTCATCCAGGCGGATCCGCAAGGCCGCCCCGTCTGGCACATGCCACTTGGAGCATACCAGGTGCCCGCTGGCACCTTCTGGCTCATATCCGGCTTCAACCGGCTGTCATTCGATAGCCGTTATTGGGGGCCGGTCACGCGCGCGGATATTCTGCGTCGGGCCGTGCCGTTTCTGACTTTTTCGTGGGATCCGTCAAAAGGGGGCTTTCATGCTGACTAATCCGCCTGCTACTACCGCCCAAGTTATCCAGCAATGTGCGGTGGACGTTGCCCCATCCACGATGACGGCCATCGTGCGCGCCGAGTCCGGCCTGTGGCCTTGGAGCATAGACGATGATACGACGGGCCGGTCCTACCATTTGCCGACGGAAAACGCGGCTATTGCCATGGCAAGGGCGCTGCGCGCCCACGGTCACAACTTCGATCTTGGCCTCGCGCAAGTGAACATCAGCAATGTCCCGGCTGGATGGTCGTACCGCCAAGCCTTTTCGCCTTGCGCCAATGTGCGGGTTGGCAGTCACATTCTCTGGTCTGACTACCAACATGCGACCGCGTCCTGGGGACCGGGATTAACGGCACTCAAACATAGTCTTGAGGCCTATAACTCCGGGCAGGACTATGGGGATCTGAAATATGTCGCGGCCGTTGAACATGCCGCTGGTTATGCGGTGCCCGCTATTGGGCCTATTGCCCTCAAGGCGCGCCCCGCTACCGCTATGCCGGGTGAAGCCGCACCGCCAACGGTGCAGAGCATGGAAACCAGTGGGTTGTCGCCATCGTGGGCCCAGCCTCAAGGGTTCGGTAAAGCGCCGACTGCGCCCGTGGTCAGCGCCGCCAAGCCTGTGACCACCCCGGTCAAAAGCTCCGCCATAGACCTCAAGGTCCACCGTGCCGGAAAGCCAGCCTGACCTCGATTACGCCGTCTGCTCCTGGTGGACGCGGCGATGGGAAAAGGTGGATCCCGCCTGCGGGCAGCGGAGGTTCTATACCGCCGAGTTGAGGCAGGATTTGTGGGGCGACTGGCTATTCATTAAGGCCTGGGGCCGCATTGGACAAAAGCCGTCCCGCGTGGTTATTGTATCTGTGAGTAATCCTGGTGAAGCCCTGGATTTGGTCGATGATGTGGCAAAAGTTCGGCGGCAACGTCACTATGAGGAAAAAACATGTTAAGCACCAAGCAAACTATAAACTGTTCCTGGCTGGCGTTTTCCTTAGCCTGTTTATTTGGATATGTCATATCGGAAGGTTCTTTTATCACCGCCCTGGATGCAGGAACTATCGGCCTAATGTTTTCTTTTGCTGGCATCGTGGTAGCTGATGTTGCCGTACAGTTCATTCGTACTATTTTTAGCCTTCCGCCCACTCGGTCTTGATCGCCGTGTGTACCCGGCAAGGTAAGACTGCTAAGGTTTGGAATGCAGAACAATACAAACTGGTTGCGGGGACAGCGCGTATCCTTGGCATTGGTAGCTTCACGACCTTGGCGCTGCCGGAGGTGACAGCAAGACTGCTGGGGACAACAGCAACAGTGAACATCAACAGCGGTCCGATACCTGAAGGCTGGCTGTTTGCAATCGGTGTTATCGGTTTCATTCTTGGCGAAGTGGGCGCTTTTACAGTTCTCAAGAGGATCCCTGAATGGGCACAATAATGCACATAATCTTTAATGGGTTTGACCAACTTTGGCCTGGGTTGCTCATGCTAGTCGTTATGGGTGCCATCGTTATATACACTATTATCCGCCATTAATCCGGCTCATATTCCCACTCCAGCGGTCCCATATTATCGTAAGCCTCGACAGGCGGCGCTGGCGGCATGTCCAGTGGCTCCGCTGCCCGCGTGGCCTCCACGTCAGCTTCATGGCGGGCTACCGCCTGCTCCGTTACGTCGCTCACGGCCTCGCGTAGCGTCTCCCCATCGTCCATAGCGGCGCGCACATCGTCCGCCAGCTCGTCCAGCAGCTCATCGTAATCCAGCGTCGTATCCTTGGCATGGCTGATCGCCATTTGCCGGGCCGCCTCACGGGCGGCTCCAGCCAGCTCGGTAAAGTCGCTACTGATACTGTGCTCCGAGTATTCATTTAGAAAATCCCGGCAAGCCTGAAAGCTGACCTGGGCATCCTCCGGCAATTCGACGCCCCTGCGCTCCGCCACACTTTCCGCATACGCCAGCATTTTCTCGGTCGGCGGAATGGACTGCATCATATCCTGTACCGTCTCTTCGGACAGATAGACGTGGGCCTCACCGCGCGCGCGGGACAGGCCCACATAGCTCCATTCCCGGTCCACACCCGGAGTGACCAGCAAGTGCGTGTCCTCCACGGTCATACCCTGACTCTTGTGGACGGTCGTCGCATAGGCATAGTCAAAATCGGTGAAGGCATCCGCGCCGCTGGCCTGGAACTTTACGGCCGTACTGCCGTCCGTTTCGGCCATCAAAAAAGCCTGACCATTGCGCTGCTCAATGCCCGTCACGGTCGCCGTAGTGCCGTTTCTCACGTCGAGCTGATAGTCATTGCGGGTAAAGCGGATCCGCTCACCCACGGCGATTTCCCGCGTCCCTTTGAGGGTCACGAGTTCCAGGCTGTCGCCCAGCCGTCCCTCGCTTTTAAGTACATGGCGGGCCAGCAGGTTGAGGTCACTTACATCGTCATTGGTGCGGGCCAGCATCAGCCGTTCCTTGAGCGGCTGCGGGCTGTCCGCCCAGCGCGTCACCAGGTCCGCGCGCGCCCCGATATTGTCCTCTGCGATATGCAGTCGCCCGGCCTTGTCCAGTCCGGCCAACGCGGTCGCCGCCTCGCCGGTCGCCAGGTCGCGCACGGCCTGCCGCATCCAGGCCTCCCGCTGGCGGCGTATGCCGGTCAAATCTGCGGCACCAATCTGGTCCTGGATGGCCTTGAATGCGCCGCCCGCCTCGATGGGCTGCAACTGCTGGTGATCGCCCACGGCCACGATTTTCGCCCCGGACTGTTCGGCCATATTGAGCAAATCCCGCATCTGCCGGGATCCGATCATGCCCGCCTCCTCGATGATGATAATGTCCTTGTCAGTGAGTGTCCGGGTAGGTGGGCCGCTGCCCTGTATTTCCTTGAGGAAACTGTGCATGGTCTGGCTCTGTATGCCGGTGCCATCCTGCAAATCCTGGGCGGTTTTACCCTGTAAGGCGACGCCCTGCACGGTGAACCCGGCCGATTCCCAGGTATCCCGCGCCGCATCGAGTAAGAAGCTCTTGCCGGTGCCCGCCATGCCGCGCACCAGAGCCACACTGCCGCTGTCGCGGGTGATATGCCGCAAGGCGTCGGCCTGCTCGGTGGTCAAGGTCGGCCGGGCGGCCAGCGTTGCGCCAAGCTGCGCGTCATTGACGGCATGGCGCTTGTCCTCGCTCATGCGCTGCGCGGTCTCGCTCATGTCCTGTTCCAGCGTCAGCATATGCCTGGTAGAGAATTGCGGCTCCGGGACCTCCGCGCCCTGCTCCGCCTCGACCTCGCGCCGCTGCAAGCGCACCACTTCCCTGTCGCTTTTGAGATCAGCCACTACACCCGCAATATCCTTGGTGTTCAATGCGCCTTGCGCTTCGGTCGCCACCTTCTCCCACAAGCGCCGCTCGTCGAAGGTGGATGATTGCTCCGTGAGCTGGTTGAGCATGTCGTCGCGCTCCGCCATTTGCAGGCGTTCCACGGGCTTGCTGCGGTCCTTGTCCTGCCAGGTAAAACCCCGTTCTGCGGCCTCCTGCTGCCATTGCTGGCTCAGTGCGGCCCGATCCTGTGCGGTTTTGGCCTTGCGGGTCTTGAGGGCCACGGTGGCGCTCGCTTTCGCGCCGTTAGCGCCCATGCGCTCCAGCACGTCCTCGATCTGTGCCCGCCGCTTGGAAAAGTGCTTTTCCACGGCATCCGAGACCCCAGCCACGGCAAAGCTCTTACCATCCCTACGGACCTCAAAACCCAACTCTTGCATCTTTTCCGCCAGGGCGGCCCGGTAATAGGCACCGCTTGCCATTTTCCAGCGGTAAAAGTTACGGCCATCAATGGATCCCCAAGTGCCGTCTTGCCGCTCCGCCACGTTATGCACAAAACTGTGGGTATGGAGCTGCGGATCCTGCTCGCGGCTGGTCCCGTGCTGAAACGTGCTGACCAGTAGGCCGTTGACCTTTTCCTGAATGGCTCCGCCTTTGCCGCGCCTGGTGAAACTGGCGTGGTCCTCCACGAATTTCAACGCCTCCGTCACAGCTTCATCATGTGCGGTCGCCAGCTTGGCTTGCACGTCCTCCGGGGCCAATGCCCAAAGCACACTGACCGACTTCGGTGCGGAGAATGTCAGATCCCATCCCGCCATGTGCTTTTCGCCCGCGTTTTGCACCAGGGCCTCCGGGATCGTGCCTTCTACTCCCGGCTTGTATCCGCGCAGTGCGGCTGCAAAATCCTCGCGGCTGACAGCCCCTGACAAACCCAGCGCCTCCGCGCCCTTGCCTTGCCACTGACCGGGCGGCTCCTGCCCCTTGAGGTAGTAGTCATCCTGCTCCGCCAGATGCTCATAATAAGCCTCTGCGGCCGCGGCGGACCCTCTGGCGGAGATACTGAGCATCAGGCGCTCGGCTCTGTGCCCGGCGCGTTACTCATTGCGTCGTCGTAAGCATCAAGGGGCGGCGCTGGCGGCATATCTTCCGGTTCCACCTTTGCTGTGGCTGTTCGCTTGCGCTGGACTTTCTTGCGGACGGGAGATTGCTCCTGAGCATTCCCCGCCTCTGTTTTCTTGGTGCGCGTACGCGGCGGCTTCTCTGGCTTTTTCGTAGACGCCTGCGGTGCGGCGTTTTTAGCAGGAGTCTGCGGCGCTACGGCAATACCCTCATCCGCAAAAACATCCGCATCCTCGTGGCGTTTCTCGACTTTCGGCGGCGGCTGACTCACCCATGCGGACGGCTCCCACGCTTTGCGGCCAACAGGGTATTTATCGTGGATATACGGCCAGACCAACAGGTACTCGTACTTGTCGCCAAGGTGCAATAAACCGCGCACCCCGTTTTTCGTCGGACCTAATAACGTGGTCAGTTCATCGGGCTTGACCACACGGTCCACAACACGGCGGTATGAATGCGTGTTTTGACTGCTACCGTTGCCACCGACCACGGATGACGTACTGGTGGACCGTTCAAAACGCTCCACTTC
Organism: Acidithiobacillus sp.; assembly: GCA_028065135.1. Next base: position 24,264 of record JAPTWR010000200.1, on the reverse strand, counting down.
GCGGTCATTTATCGTCTCGCTAATCCATCGTGCGGTATCATTACCACCAATTTTCGTGAAGATGTAGGTGCCGACCATCGAAGTCCAGGACTCCGCCTGGTCTCGCCCGTAAATGTCGCGCAACTGGGCAATATCCTGGATCCCCAGCACAACGCGCACCCCTTTGGAACGCCCTACCGCCACAATATCCGGGATCCAGTCAGCTTTTTTGAGCTGCGGGGCCTCGTCGAGAAAGAGCCATATCCGCCGCTCGGTGGAGTCGTTCATGGAAGGGCTGTTGATGTGCGCGCCAGCCATCGACAACATACCGTTAACGATGCTGTTCTGCATTTCCTTGAACTTTTGGTTGCCTTGCAAAACTACAGTTCGGAGCCCCTGATAGTCGTCTGCCAGGAACTCGGTAATGCTAAAGCCGTCCTCTGCGTTACCCCATACGCGCGCCATATCATGTACCTGCGCCATGTAGGCAGACAGGGTTATCAAAATGCTTTGCGTCGTTCGGCTGGCGATCTCTACGCTCCGCCATGCCTCCGGGTAGGCCGTTTCTATGATCGTTTGTAATCCTTCGATAGGCAGGTTCAGAAGGACGGAAAGGTCCCTCCACCCCCAAGGCTTACCCTGCTGCTGTAGATGCACAATGAGACCTGTGAGGACCAGGCGGGCGGCGTTCGACCACATGGGATCATGGGATTCCAGAATAAGACGGGCGGCCAGTTCACGCGCGTCTGCGCCACTGATACAGTCCTTGTAAACCGCCCACTGAACGCTGCGTGTGTCCCACGGCGCGATAAGGATAAACCGCTGTGGCAGGCGCTCGGTATAGTACGCCTTGTTGTCAAATATAATGGCCTTATCGCCGCGCTCTGCGGCTTGCACGACCATCGGCATAATAACCGTGGTCTTGCCACCGCCGGGGCTGCCGACAATCGCAAAGTGGTTTGTTTCGCGCTCCATGGAGATCCGAATGGCGGGATGAATGTAGATGCCCCGCCCCGTCCGGCGCACCGCTGACCGTTCCGATTGTGCGGCTTTATGATGGGCCTGCCGCAGCTCGACAAGCTGGCGGCCGCGTATGTGTCGCTCATACGGGAGCGGCTTGCCAGCGCCATAAGCGGCGACACTGCCCGCCATAACGCCACCCGTCAAACTCCATAACACATGATCGCTAAAGTGCGCTGACCAGACCGGATAAGCGGCGGCCAACGCCTGCCAGGTCATCCCATCATCCGCCACCAGGTGCCACCCGAACCACGACGCCAAGTAGGCAACCAGAGTATCCATGGCCGGAAATTGCTTGATGCCATAGTGCAGCTCCGGCGGCATTCCCCATGTCATGATAAAGGCAATACCCGTGATGATGACACAGCCAATAAGAAACGCTACCAACGCCTCCAGAAAGCGTATTGGTGGCCGGTGATAGGTCGGGTTATCGCGCTTGCGTAATATGCTATTCATCGGCTGGCTCCAGTTGATCAATGGTCACCTGCACCTTCTCCAACATACCCTTTAGTTCAGACACGCCCTTGTCGATGCGATGCACACGTTCATCAAGACGGTCAAGAATACGGTCATTGACCGTCCTCTTAATCTTTTCATCAACGGCCGCCCTGATCCAGTCCACAACCGTTTGATGATTTTTCTTGGCATTGGCCTCAACAATCATGAAAACACCTTCTTCCATGCGAACAGTGATGCGTTTAACCATAAAACCTCCGGCTGCCAACTGGCTGTCAATTTTTGATGCTATGATGCTAAAAGATGCTACGTATAAATTCAATAAGATACTATGCTAAAGATGCTTAAAGATGCTATTTGGCTGCTATGCTGTTTTAAAAAATTGATGAGGTAGAAATGGTTGGAAAAGCGGTCAGGCACCATAGGTGCAACAGGTGTGAAGCTTTTCGCTGTGGTTCCCCACTGCTTGATGATGGGCACGATGGTCTGTCCTGTTTGCCTGCCTGCGATACTGGCACTATAGTTCTGGCTGGCACCACTCGCAAGTCAGGGGATCAGGATGATAGAGCAGGAACAGTTGAATGCGGCAATCGAGGCGCTGGAGCGGGCCAAGGAACAGCCGCCGGTGAAGTCCTACGCAACGCAACGGGAAGCGGTCGAGGCAATGCGTGATCACATTGCAGATTTGCACAAGCGCGGTTGGTCCATTGCTGCCATCGCCAAGGTGATCAGTGAAGCCGGGATAAAAACGTCTCCTGCCGTGGTGGGTAGTGTCCTGAAACCACGGACTCGTCGCCAGCGTAAGAAAGTATCCTCTCCCCAGTCAGAGCCGTTATCCACATAATCCACGGCCCGAAGCCAAGACAACAAAGCGGGGTCCACCGGGACCCCCGGCGGCCGTCTTGGTTGTGGTCGGCAAGCCGGGGCGTGGCCCGGCTGGTCCCGCGTAGCGGGAGCCGTCCACAAGGCGGCGGGGTATGTGGGTAACGGCGGGTTGCAGCGCTTTGATCCCGTGGGCGGGATCAATCAATCCATGTGTGCCCGCGTAGCGGGTCGCCTTGACGGGCTTGGATACGGGGCCACAATCGTTGATGCCGGTAGCGACAGGGAATGCGCCGGAAGGGACTCGAACCCTTGGCCTCCCCCTTCTGATGAGGGTGCTCTATCCGTCTGAGCTACCGGCGCGCAAGCGCCCTGCCCCGTATCCAAGCCTGTCAAGGTCACACATTCCGCAACAGGGCGGGACGGGAGCAAATCCAATCCCCGGCCGCGCGCGGCCGGTCATTAACGGCGCGTTTGCACTCTCACTAACTTGAGTTATAATTACTATTAATGAGGTAGTGGCCGATGTACTAATCAGCCTTCTGAAGCCCTTACCCAGAAGGGCGCTGCCGATCAGCCTGGGAGTGCAAGCCCGCCATTAGGCGGGCTTTGTTTTTCCCGCTATGCGGGAAGCAATCCAGTTCCCGGCCGTGCGCGGCCGGTCCTTTGCGCGCTTTCCTGCCTCCTGTCCTGTCCTCAATATCAGCGGCGGCGGCCTTTCGGCCGCCGGGTTCCTCCATTTTATCCGGCTTTCTGCGCCGCGCTCGCCTCTAGCATCTGGGCCAGGTATTCGGCTGCGCGCTCGGCCTGCGATGCGGCAGTCATCACGGCGCGCTTGTCGCTCTCCAGGATTTTGAGCCAGTCGGCGATATAGTCCGCGTGTGCCTCCAGCGTCGCCCCTACCAGGCCAAGGCGGGCGCATAAAAAGGCGGTGCCCAGCTCGGCGATCAGTTCCTCGAAGGCATAGGCGCGATCTCCGAAGCGCTTCCCATATTCGCGGGCCAGGCGGTTTTTATGGCCGGTCCAATGGGTCAGCTCGTGCAATATCGTTGCATAGTAGTTTTCTGCACTCTGGAAGCGGTCAAGGCTCGGCATCTGTACAAAATCCATGGCCGGGCTGTAAAAAGCACGGGTGCCACCGTGCCGGACCTCTGCCCCGCTGGCGGTGATGATCGCCTCTGCATCGGCAATGGGTGAGAAGGTCGGCGCTTTGGGTTCCGGCAATCCCTCCAGTCCGTCAATCTGGGCCACGTTGAACAGATAAAAGGCCTTCGCCATCATCCGGCGGCGGGTGCCATTTTCTTCGTCGCTCTCGGCGTCCTGGTTCTTGTCCTCGATGGGCTTATAAAACATGCCCAGCGTGGATTTCTCGCCCTTGCGGACTTGTCCGCCTTGCTCTTGCGCCTGCTTATAGGTCATCCATGCGTTGACCTCGTAACCCTTGCGGGCGGCGGTATTCCAGAGCGTCAAAATGTTAATGCCTGCATAGGCCTTGCCGGTGCTGTGATTGTACGGGATGCCAAGGCGCAAGCTGTTATCCCAGAGGGCGTCCCAGCTCTCGCGGCCGCCTTCGATGGCGGTCAAAATCTGGGCGGTGATTTCTTCGTGCAAGTCTTTCATGTGGTCGGCTCCTTAAATCATGGGGGATTGCTCTATTGCCTGCCCTCCATGTTTCATATTATCTAGGATTCCGCGGAATCTGTCAAGAGTTTATATGCTTGTTTTTTATTAAATGTTTCACGTGAATCAATAAAATGACCCGGTTTATTGGCAAACAATAAAAGGTTGTATCTACGGTGATATTAAAAGGCGTAGGTGTAATAATTAACGTGTCGGTTAATGCCTGAGAGCGCCGCCACGATGTTTAATGAGTGGTGTTTGTTATTCGGCGCGTACACTAAACCAGACATTAGAAAGACAGCGGTGAAGGTTGTTATGACGCTATTATTTTACCGACAGAGCCGTTATCCACATAATCCACGGCTCGCAGCGCAGACAACAAAGCGGGGTCCAACCGGACCCCCGGCGGCCGTCTGGGTTGTGGGCGGGAAGCCGGGGCGTGACCCGGCTGGTCCCGCGTAGCGGGAGCCGTCCACAAGGCGGTGGGGTATGTGGGTAACGGCGGGTTGCAGCGCTTTGATCCCGTGGGCGGGATCAATCAATCATGTGTGCCCGCGTAGCGGGTCGCCTTGACGGGCTGGGAGACGGGGCCACAATCGTTGATGCCGGTAGCGACAAGGAATGCGCCGGACGGGACTCGAACCCGTGACCGCCAATTCGTGAAAAAGGTACTCTATCCGTCTGAGCTACCGGCGCGCAAGCGCCCTGCCCCGTCTCCCAGCCCGTCAAGGTCACACATTCCGCAGCAGGGCGGGACGGGAGCAAATCCAATCCCCGGCCGCGCGCGGCCGGTCATTATTTTGGTTTTTCGACCTGGGAACTCAGCAACATATGAAACACGCTAATAGTTTGATATAATTGCGCGTAATAAGGCATAAGCGAATCCGTGCGGGTTTGTTTCGTGAAGCCCTTACCCAGAAGGGCGCTGCCGATCAGCCTGGGAGTGCAAGCCCGCCAATGGCGGGCTTTGCTTTATGGAACCACCATATAAGCCGTCGCCTGCCCGGCGGATGCCGGGCAGGCCTTGCCGCGTGAGCGCGGCTGCGGAGCTGTCCCGTGAGCGGGACAGCAGTCTCTTTTTTAGCTTTCAAACAACAGGGAAGCTGCCCTCTGTAGCCCTGCTAATCGCTCAAAGACCATTTCAGCAGTTGCGTGGCAATCTCAGTCGGGGTCCATCCTCGCCGGTATAGATACCGCACGGCTTCGCATAATTCCGCTTCGTTGGGTTCCTCACGCTCGATGCCAGCAGATCGCGCGGCGGCTCGCCATGACCAGCGCATATCATCGTGACTGGCCTCTTGGTACTGTTCACGCACGGCCTCCAGGTTATGCGCCATAGGGCCTCTTTTACCGCTCCAGGTGCTCTCTGCGGCTGCTTTCCAGGTGGCACACTCTCCAGGCGTCAACTTCGCGCGAGGATCCGGTATCACCTTCTGCGGGGCAATATCCATAACGGCCTTATGCTGCGCCGGTGTGACCCATACTGTCAGCTCGCGGAATCCAGCCGCGCGCATTTTCTCGCGGTAAGTTCGTTTGGCTTCGCGCACCTGCGCCAGGCGTTTTTCTCTCTCGGTCATTGGTCGGTTCCTGAGATCACGGGCGGCTCTATTGCGGCCCCATGCCTTCGCTTTCTTCCCTCGCGCTTGGTATCCCGTCGATTGTGATTTGCCCTATCCACCCCATTTCACGGATCGCTGTCATCGCTCTGTCTAGGCTGGTGTACGTTTTCGCGTGTCCCTGTCTGGTGGTTTTCAATCTGTTGCCCCATTTGCTCAATGGGTCGTTTCCCCGGTTGTCTGGGTATCCGTATGCCCATATCTCCCAGCCGTTTACCATAGGCCTGGTGTAGAGGACTACGCGCTCGATAAGCCCTGATTCTGCTAGTTTTACAAATTCAGCTTGTAACATTTTTCACATCGTCCGTTGATATTTGATTATATGATATGCCAAAGTTGATACTTTGACAATCTGTTTTGATCATTTTATTTTATAGTGTGTTGAGTATTTTGCCTCGGCTGCCTTGTGTGGTGATTGTGTCGGAGTGCAGCGGGCGATAGTGCGATCCTCTGGTGGTGGCGTGATGACGAGTCGATCATCCAGTGCTAACCTAACCGCTCCTGGGTGCGCCCAGGACGGCACCGCTTGGACTAGCCTTGGTCGGCTCCGGTCCAGCGGTGTTTGTTTTTGTTAAGCGGGCGATTTAGCTTTATTGCTATTTAGCTTTATTGCGTTTTAGCGAAAACGCTGTTACGCTTAATAACGACATGGCGTTATAGCTAAATAGCTAATGGAGGACCAGTGAAAACTATTGTTGTAGCAAGCCAGAAGGGCGGCGCTGGCAAAACAACCTGCACATCGCACCTTGCTGTTGCAGCCATTCTGTCCGGTCATGGCCCAGTGGCCGTGATCGACACGGACCCACAAGAAACCCTCTCCACTTGGTGGAATCTGCGCCAAGTGGACCAACCTGCCCTTATCAAAGGTAAGGTAACAACATTGGCCGACTCGCTTGAAAAGGCAGAACAAGCCGGGGTTCGCATTTGCTTTATTGATACCCCACCCGCACTTGGAGATCAGACCAGGGACGTGTTGCGCCTGGCAGATTTGATTATTATCCCGACACGGCCAAGCCCTGCCGATTTGTGGGCGCTAGGATCGACCTTGAAGCTGGTCAACGATGTCGGCAAGCCGTTCGTCTTTGTGATTACGCAAGCTAAGGCCAATACACGCCTCACGTTGCAGACGATGGCCGCACTCTCCGAACACGGGCCGGTAGCCTCTTCGATACTGGGTGATCGCGTGGACTACGCATCAGCGCTGATTGACGGAAGAACAGCCCTTGAGACAGCTCGATCAGGGATTGCGGCACAAGAGGTAATGGACTTATGGGCCGGACTAAAAGAACGAATTAGCGAAAATGCTAAAGGGCGAAATAGCGCAAAAGGAGTAAAACATGGCTAAATCACAACCCTTCATGGATTCATCCACCATATTCGCCACCAAAGGTGCCGGTAGTGCGGTGGCCGAATCCCGCCCCAGAGAACCGATCAGTGAGGAAAAGTTGGTGGACCTCAATTTCAAGGTGCCTGATAGCTTCCGTCGGCGCTTCAAGATACGCGCTGCCGAGGAAGGCATCACCGGGGTTGAACTGCTGCGCAGGATGTTCGATGCAAGCTGATCACGGCGTAAAAACGGAAGAGGGGGCGGCTGAACCAGTGGCGCGCACGGTTTGGCGTTTCGGGGCTCACGAGGTCGTTATAGAGACGATGCCGGACGGGACCGTTTTGGTGAACGGATCTCCGGTCGAGCCGATAGAAACCACGAAAGACAAACTGCGGCCGCAAGGCCGCTAATTTCTGGTATTCGTAATTTTCAGACTACGGCCATTGCTGCGCGCCGTGCAGAAAGCGAATCACCTGGATCTGGCGGGGTTCCTGCTCCTGAATCCGGTACACCACAATGAAAGGCGTACCGGACACTACCAGCTCACGGGTTCCGCGCCTGCGACCGGGTCGGCCCATTTGAGGATAGTCCGCCAACCTACCGGCCGCCTGGCTGACAAGCTCGCCCTGTTCAATGGCGATGGCCGGTCTTTCCTCTGCGATAAACCGAACGGCGCTGAGGAAGTCGGCATTAGCCCTTGGGGTCCAAATTACCGGCAAGGGCCGGTTCGTTGCCATTATTGCGCGATTCGCTTGCGCAAATCCTCGCGCAGTTGGCCAAACTGCCGCTCGACCTCCTCATGCGGGATCCACTTGGTCGCCGGATCATCGGCCTCCTGCAAGCCGATCTCCACCTGTTCGCGGAACCAGCGGTCATGCTCGGCGGCCGCAAAGGCATTTCTCATCCGCTCGGCGGCATCGGGTCGGGACTTGCCTGCCAAGGAAGCCGCGGCGCTGTGCTGGGTGGCATCCACCAGGTCGATGCGGCCGATATGCAGCTCTTCCTTGAGATAGTCCACACAGGTATCGAGGCTGCGCCAGAGACGCGGGCGGTCAGCGCGCTGGATGCCCAGCGGCCGTTCCTCCATGCCGTACTTGAGCAACACCGACCAGCCGCCGGGCTGGCCGATGATGGCCGCACCGCGAATGGCGCGCGCTTCCACCAGACGTTTGACGGTGGCGGTGTCGATGGTATGGGTGCTCATAACGGAACCTCCAGAATTGACGCTGCATTACTGGGTCTATCATCGTCATTACTGAGAGTTTATGCAATCAAACCTGCCGGACGGTAGGCGATTGCTTCACATAACACGACTTACGCGCAGTTTTTCACGGCCGCAATCATCCCCACTTTTTGGGGATAACCTGGTGGATAATTGCCAGGGAAGGGAAGGGCGACGGCGGCAGCCGCCTGTGCCTCAAAAAGCGGCACGGTACAGACCTCGCCGCTTGCCCTTTCAACCTGCACCGTGGAACGGCGATGACCGTTGGGCGGGAGTGATCAAACTCGGGATGGAAGAGGGATGAACCCACCGCTCCCCGGCGACGAGATGCCTGGTGGATAATGGATTCCTGCTGCGGTTTGCTGCATCATCTTTGGAACTGGAGCAATCAATTTTTCATTGGATGATCGTAATGTCTCAAAACAGCCCTGAACCGGCACCCGGAGAACCCAGTAAAATCAGGCCATCCGCCGATCAGTACACAACGTCCACCAGACACAATGATACATTCTGTCTCGTGAATCAGCAGGAAGATCATCCATGTTATGTGGCATAGCTCCTTGTTACACTGCACCGACAGTGCCGTCGAATTTACGTTCGGCATCATAGGAGAGAAGCCCATGCCTCTTAGCCCTGCGGAGCAACTTGCACATAGTACGGTGAGGATCGAGTGTGATCTTGCTGGTGGCGGCGTAGGAACAGGAACCGGCTTCTTCTACAGTCTTAATCGCAATGGCGATCAACACGTTCCGGTTATCGTCACAAATAAACACGTAGTAGAGGGCGCGGTCAAAGGCCGCTTTCTCCTCACGTTGCACAACGGTAACGATGGGCCGGCAGTCGGGAAGGTTCAAGCCTACGAACTCGATTCATTTCAAAGTCGATGGTTTCCCCACCCAGACAACGATGTTGATCTTTGCGTAATGCCGATCGCACCGCTTTTTCATGAAGCCGAAAAGACGAATACGAAATTCTTCTCCTCAACACTGGATAAGAACCTCATTCCCACCGCGCCAGATCTGGACGACATGGTCGGTCTGGAAGCCATAGTAATGGTCGGCTATCCCAACGGGCTCTGGGACAAGACTAATAACCTCCCAATTTTTAGGAAGGGTGTTCTTGCCTCTGACTACAAGTACGACTGGAACGGCAAGAAGGAATTTCTTATTGATGCCGCTTGCTTCCCCGGCTCCAGTGGCTCGCCTGTCCTGCTATTTGAAGTGGGAAGCTACCAAACGAGGAACGCGCTCGTTATGGGCTCGCGCATCAAGCTGTTGGGCGTCCTCTATGCAGGGCCGAAACACACCATTCACGGCGATATACAAGTCGTGACAGTGCCCACATTGCAGAAGCCAGTCTCAGTTGCTGGAATTCCCAATAATCTCGGCATCGTTATCAAGGCTGACCAACTTAAGGCGTTTGAAGGAATGTTCAAATGATACCGAACCCATCATTCCACCGGACCTACGCGAAAAGCCGCGCAGGCCGGTGAATTCAGACGTTATGCAAATGCTTAAGTGAGGGAGTTCCATGAGTAATAATGAATTTGATTGGGATAAATACTTTGCGGAATCAAGTTGGAATGACATTCGAGAAAACTCACCGTTTCTCAATACGCAAAGACTTCCTTCTTTGGTTAATCAAAAGGCCGAATTAGTCTATCTATCATCTATAGATTTGTGTTGTTCGATATCTGATACAGACAGCTTAGATAATGCTATTTTACATGTGAAATCGGTGTTCCAAAGTGCACTAAAATCAAAGAACTATTACAAGGCAGCTATCGCGAGCTCTGACTTCGATACAATTAAAAATATGTTATCCAATATTGGCATTAAAAACACAGATATAATTTATTGTTAGTAGTGCATAACAAGTCGTTCAAGGCGACCGCGCTACGCGCGTCGCCTTAACTCCAGGGTTATGCGTCAAACATAGGCCGCCGCAATGGTTGATTACGATATTGGCAAAAGAATCCTCGCGCTACGGGAACGTGTAGTGGCCGACTTTGACGCCGGAGACTGGGAAGAGGTCGGCCTTCTCACGGGCCATTCCGATCTAATTTCCGGGCACCCGCGTTTGTTGCGCAGTCTCTCCTGGGGAGACGAAGACTACGCAGGAAACGCACTCACAATAATCAAGCGCATTGCTGAGCAAGACGAGAACGCGTTCGCGATCTTTGAGAAACACGTTGCGGAGAAATACCCAGAAGAAAGCCAATTCATTTCCGCCAAGCCATCAGAGCGCAAGATTACTTTTTCTCCAAATGTCTTTCAGGTTCCTGAGAACACGGCTACCGAAAGCGACTTGGTTTCAGTCATGATGCCGTTCAACGCAGCGTTCAACACAGTGCATGAAGGGATTCGCCGCGCTTGCAGCGCGGCTGGGTATCGGTGTCTCCGGGTAGACGACATATGGGAAGAAAGCACCCTCATTCAGGACATTTTCAATCTGATCTTCAGGGCTCACGTGGTGGTAGTGGACTTCACCGGAAAGAACCCAAACGTGATGTACGAAACTGGTATCGCCCATACACTCGGCAAACATGTGGTTCCCATTTCTCAGTCACTCGATGATGTACCGTTTGATATGGCGCACCATCGCATTCTGAAGTACTTGCCGAATGGCGAAGGTATTGAGGTCATGGTCAACAAACTGGCCGAGAAACTTCGTCAGGTGAGCATATGACGCATAACCCTGCGGTCCACCGGACGCTGCGCGATAAAGCCGCGCAGCGTCCCTGAGCTTCAACATTAGGTATCATGCGCATACAGTTCCTCTTCATATCGAGTGGGTAGATCACACCCCAGATAGAATAAGAATAAAGAATAAGCACCTCCGCCTCACAAACCACCGCTTTTGAGAAGTGAAGCAATCAAGAATCGGTGACATTGAATCGGGTATCTGTAATTGAGTGTTGAGCACGGTCCAGCATCGAACCCAATCCACCCTTTGTGGGGTCCCCTCAGAATTCGGAATTTAAAGTACGTTAAGCGCCAGTGGCCGGATTCCGTGTGAACCTGACCGAAACGGGTCGGTTTCGGTCAGGTACCTGCATGGCTGTACGAAAGTAGGAGAAATGTATTTCGGATGCAAGTTATAATCCGTACATCGCTTTCGGACGGGATAAAGCCATGTCACGCGTTTTTGCTTATTGTCGGGTGTCCACCCTGGACCAGACCACCCAAAATCAGCGCTTGGAAATCAAAGCGGCCGGGTTCGCCATCGAGGCGCGCCGACTCATCGAAGAGACTGTCAGCGGTTCCGTGGCCGCAAAACAGCGGCCCGGCTTCATGAGGCTGATCGACCGGCTGGAACCAGGAGATGTTCTGGTCGTCACCAAGCTGGATCGGCTGGGGCGCAATGCGATGGATGTCCGGGCCACCGTCGAGCAGCTGGCCAGCGTCGGTGTGCGCGTACACTGTCTGGCACTGGGGGGCGTGGATCTCACCAGTGCCGCAGGAAAGATGACCATGCAGGTGATCGCGGCCGTGGCCGAATTCGAGCGGGATCTGCTCATTGAGCGCACGCAGTCCGGAATACTTCGGGCAAAGGCAGCAGGTAAGCAGTTCGGTAGGCCACCAGCGCTCAGCGTGGATGAGCGTGCAGCCGTCGTGGGGAGACTGGCGGAAGGTGCCAGCATTGCGCTGGTGGCGCGCGAATTCAAAACAACACGGCAAACGATCATGCGGGTGAGGGACGCTGCCTCGAAGCTGCAGCACAGCGCCTGAAATCGGCGGGTGGGTATGCACAACGATCGAATAGAGCAAATATCAGCCGTGATGGCCACTCGCCAGGCCTTAACGTACTTTAAATTCCGTTTCCTGAAGGGACCCCTTACACCCCCAATTACAAATATTCCTGGAAACAGGGAATAACATAGGTCATAATGTCCCTAAGTATACCCAGAGATGACAAAATGAACCACGCCCAGCCACTTGAACTGCTGAAGCAGGCACGAAGCCGCTTTACACAACGTGAGATTGCCGAGCGCGTCGGAAAGAATGCCAAAACCGTAGGACGCTGGGAAAAAGGCGAGACCCCATGCCCGACCATGCTTGAACCGGCGTTGCGCGATATGCTGCAAACGCCGACAACAGGCACGGTGACTGGCGACCATCGCTTCCGTTTCGTTGACTTGTTCGCTGGCATCGGCGGCATACGCATGGGCTTCGAGGCGCATGGCGGCGAATGCGTGTTCACCAGCGAATGGAACGACTTCTCAAAAAAAACCTACATCGAAAATTACGGCGACCATCGCCAGTTCGTCGGTGACATTGTGCCGTTTCCTGCTGAAGATGTGCCCGATCATGACGTGCTGCTGGGCGGCTTCCCATGCCAGCCGTTTAGTATCGCCGGGGTGAGCAAGAAGAATTCGCTCGGACGGCCACACGGTTTTGAATGCACCACACAGGGAACGCTTTTTTTCGACGTTGCCCGCATGATCGCCACCAAGCGGCCTGCGGCGTTCCTGCTGGAAAATGTGAAGAACCTGCTTTCGCACGACAAGGGCAACACGTTCGAGGTAATCCTGCAAACGCTTAGACTTGAGCTTGGTTACGATGTGCATTACAAGGTAATCGACGGCCAGCATTTCACGCCGCAGCACCGCGAACGAATTATCATCGTCGGCTTCCGCGAGAAAACAGGATTTTCGTGGGACGACTTGCGCCTGCCGACTGATGGCCCGCGCCTGGCGTCAATCCTGCACAAGACCGATGGAACAGAACCTGTTTTGTCATGGGATGAAGACAGATTTTTTGACCACAAAAAGCGCGTTGTACAGCCAAAATACACACTGACGCCTAACCTGTGGGCCTACCTCCAGGCTTACGCCGAAAAACATCGCGCAGCCGGGAACGGCTTCGGTTTTGGCATGGCATTTCCAGATAGTGTGACGCGCACCCTGTCAGCCCGGTATCACAAGGACGGTTCGGAGATTCTGGTCAATCAAGGCAAGAAACGCCCGCGCCGCCTGACGCCACGCGAGTGCGCCCGTCTGATGGGCTTTCCCGATACATTCAGAATTCCGGTAAGCGACACGCAGGCGTATCGCCAGTTTGGCAATAGCGTCGTTATGCCGGTCATGCAGGAAGTCGCCCGCATCATGGCTCCCCATGTTCAGGCGCTAATCGCGCATGAACGTGATGGCACTCCGCTTGCGTTACCACTGTTTGCCTGATGGCCGACGTAGTGGACAGCGCCACCCGTAGCCGGATGATGTCCGGCATACGGGGACGAAACACCAAACCGGAAATTTTGATCCGCAGTTTGTTGCACCGTCATGGGTTCCGGTTTCGTCTTCATATCCGCGATTTGCCTGGCAAGCCTGACATCGTACTGCCACGCTATCATGCAGTGATATTCGTTCATGGATGCTTTTGGCATGGGCACGACTGCCCGCTGTTTAAATGGCCCAGCACCCGCCCAGATTTTTGGCGGGATAAAATCGGACGAAACCGCGCAAACGATCATAAAGCGAGCGAAGCCCTGCTTGCCAGTGGGTGGCGGGTTGGCATCGTCTGGGAGTGCGCCATTCGTGGGGCGTGCAAAAACATTGAGGTAGTTGCACAAAGCCTTGCCGACTGGCTTCGTAGCAGTGCCCCATTTATCGAGGAGCGGGGATGAAACGAGGGTATTTGTCCGAGTATTTCGAGGGTGTCGCAGCCAAGCGTTTGAGCGCAGTCGAAGCCGATGTTATAAAATCACATCAGCATGAGTTCAACGGCGTAGAAGGCTTGCGGGAGATTCTGGGCGAACCGGATGGCAAGGTGCAATATCAGGCAAAACTGATGTATCTCACCGACCAGGACGATGAACCGATAGTCGAAGACAGTACGCTGACATGGTATGACGCACGGCAGAGGGCACGAAACGAGCGTGGTGTAATGCGCTGGGAATACCGTCTGTATTTCAAGACAACCAATGTATCGCTGAACGCTGCTGCTGGCGATTTGCTTGTGATTGCAAAGCCTCGCGCTGGCAGTCTGCTGGTCGTTATTGCCGAAAGCGGGTCGAGCATTGCTAGGCAGATTGAATGGCTGTTTGGTTTTGCCGACCTCGCACACCCCGGTTTTTCTGTTAAATCAGAACTGGAAACGGAGCAGGATCGCATCGAATTTGCATCGCGTTTCATTCTGGAAAGCATTGGAGTTGTCGTCGAGACATCTGATGAAACTTTATGTCTTGGAACCAGCCGTACAGGTTGGTACCCTTCGGTTGATCCCCGGAGCGAGGCAAGATAGATTCTATGAAGCTTAAGGACTTGATCCTGTGAGATAGATTAATCACTTGCCTCACCTTTGCCATCAGTTCGGACGGTATCCGAGGCCTGCTTAGCGCATGAGCCTGTACAGATAAGGTTGAACCGGCATTGCCCCTTGAGATCGACATCATTTCTTATGATTGGAGGCCGTTATGACGCACACTATTCTTCATGTCGGCATTGATCTCGCCAAGCGGAAATTCGATGTGGCCTTGCTGAATGCAGACGGTAAGTATCGCAGTAAAGTATTTCCCAATATCCCACAAGGATTTGATCTATTTTATGACTGGCTAAGCGAGTATGAGGCGCTGGAAGCCCATCTGTGCATGGAAACAACGGGCGCTTATGGCCGAGACCTGGCCCGATTCCTCGCCTATCACCAGCTTTGGGTAAGCGTGGTCAACCCTGCCCAGATCCATGCCTTTGGCAAAACTGAACTGATTCGTGCCAAGACGGATAAGGCCGATGCACGTCTCATTGCCCGGTATTGTAAAACCCATAATCCGCCGCAATGGAGACAGCCTGCCGATGAAATTGTTACCCTACAGGTGCTTGTCCAGCGTTTGGATGATTTGCTGACGTTGCAGAACATGGAAAACAACCGCCTGGAAAATGCGGAGCTTCCCGCATTATCTTCCATCCGTAAAATACTGACCGTCATTGATCAGGAGATAGAAACCATTCGTCGGCAAATTCAGGACCACATTGACGATCATCCGGATCTTCATTCGAAAAAGGAACTGCTTTTAAGTATTCCTGGCATCGGTGAGGCTACGATTGCCACACTGTTAGCCTTTCTCAGTCCCTTTGAACGATTCGACTCGCCGAAACAGATGGTTGCTTATGCTGGGCTGAATCCCAGAATCCGACAGTCTGGGCAATGGAATGGGAAGACTTCCATCGCCAAGACGGGTAATTCTCAGCTACGCAAGGCGCTGTATATGCCTGCCGTCTGTGCAAAACGCTTTAACCCAGTTGTTGCCGTCTTTTGTGAACGATTACTCGCTCGTGGAAAATGTCTAATGCAGGTGATTGTTGCCGCTATGCGTAAACTGCTGCATATCGTCTATGGTGTCCTCAAATCCGGTCAGCCGTTCAACCCTGAAAAAGCTCTTGCATAGGCGTCATCAAGACGGTATCTATCTCCACGCCCGCGTACCCCGGGTGAAGTGTCCGGAACATGGGGTCCATCAGGTGCCCGTCCCCTGGGCACGGGAAGGCTCCAAGTTCACTCTGCTCTATGAAGCGCTGATCATGACCCTGGTGCGGGAGATGCCGGTATTGACCGCAGCCCGCATGGTCGGCGAGACCGACAAGCTCCTGTGGCGAGTGATTGACCATTATGTGCCCGAAGCTCGTGCCGCGGTGGATATGGCCAATGTTCATGCCGTTGGCGTCGATGAAACCAGCAGTCGGCGCGGTCATGACTACATCACGCTATTCGTGGATCTGAATGCCCGGCGACTCTTGTTCGCCACTCCCGGCAAGGATGGCAAGACCTTTGAGAAATTCTCCGAAGATCTGCAAGCCCATGGCGGCAGCGCGGAAGCGATCACCGATGTGAGCATGGACCTCTCGCCGGCCTTCCAGAAAGGGGCTGCCGAGCGCCTGCCCAATGCTGAGATCACCTTCGATCGTTTTCACCTCATGAAGCTCGTCAACGAGGCCGTAGATGCCGTGCGCAAGGGGGAAGTCCTCACCCAACCAGACCTCAAAAAAACCCGCTGGCTCTGGCTCAAGAACGATTGCAACCTCAAGGTGAAGCAGAAAGAACAGCTGCAGGAATTGCTCAAAGACCAGAACCTCAAAACGGCTCAGGCCTACCAGTTGCGCCTCACGTTTCAGGACATCTTCACGATCAAGAATCGCCACCAGGGCGCCAACCTGCTCAAGGCATGGATGGAAAACGCCAAGGACAGCGGATTACCGCCAATGATCAAGGTCGTCTACACCATCATGAATCATTGGGATGGCGTGCTCCGCTGGTTCGAGAGTCAGATCACCAATGGGATTCTGGAAGGCTTCAATAGCCTTATCCAATCCGCCAAAGCCAAAGCCCGAGGCTATCGCACGCACAAGAACTTTATCAACATGGCCTACCTGATCCTGGGTAAGCTGGATCTCAGGCTACCCACTTGAAATGACGAGGAGCCGGTTTTCTTTAGATTTGATTGGGGGTGGCGGTACTATCCTTGCAGTACCACTATTGTTATATGTGGTAGGTATCCACGATCCTCATTTGGTTATTGGTACAACTGCTTTTGCCGTCTCAATGAATGCATTGATTAATTTAATTCCGCACGCGATGGCCGGAAATGTCAAGTGGTCACCCGCTTGGCGTTTTGCCATAGTGGGTATCGCTGGTGCATTGGTTGGCTCTGAAATCGGGAAGGCTATCGGTGGTGGAGTGCTGTTAATAGTTTTCGCTGTGCTCATGTTTTGGGTTGCCTATACCATGATCGTTGAGAATGGATTACCGTCATCAATGCTGACCCAGGAAAACATCCATCGCCGTCTTTATTTCTATGGTGGCGGGGTCGGCATGTTGTCTGGTATATTTGGCATTGGTGGTGGATTTCTGATTGTTCCTGCACTGATGCATTCCATACGTATGCCCATATTGAACGCCATTGCATCATCCTTGGTAGTGGTTGGTTCTCTAGGTGCTGCCACAGCTGCTAGTTATGCTTTTTCAGGCATTGTAGACTGGCATATATCTGCTTATTATCTCATTGGCGGCATGTTTGGTGGTTGGCTAGGTGCGCGAACTGCAACACGGCTTGGTGAACGCAAACGAACCCTTAATTATCTTTTTGCCATCATTATTGTAATTGTGGCAATTTATATACTGATCAAGGAAGGATGTCACGTTTTTAAATTTTAGACATGCTACACCAGATTTTATTAATATTGATCTATCGCAATATTTGACACTGGCCTTGTTCCATAAAAAACCCCGATTTTAAGCGGGGCGAGGAGGGTACACGAGGAGAGTACACCATGAAAATACAGAGCCTGTTGCCGTCCTTACTAGAACATATAAGTCAGCATGACCCGATTATAGATAAAAGATTGATTTCCTGGATTCAGTCCAATACCGCCGTTGGATATTTCCACACGATCGCGTATAGAAAGGCCTTTTAGATCCTTGAAATTCGCGCCCGGAAAATAGGTTAGATCCAGGTAGGCATCATTACTGTTCCCGAAATGGTAAGTATGGTATTCTGCGAATGCAGCCAATAGCAGGAATTCCTTGTTAAAATGCTGCGCCACCTTCACTTTCCAGCCATTCCCTGGCCCCATCTCCACCAGTCCGCGGATCATGGAGGTCGTATACAGCGGATCCGTCGCGTAACCTACGGTGTAGGGCGATACGAGTGCGCCATGACCATACGCGCTTCCCCCCTGCTGGTTTATGGCGTTATAGGCAAAGCTCAGGGTTCCGGCACCAATCCCGGTCTGATAGTGTACGCCACCAATAAGTCCGTAGGCCGTTGCGTTTACGTTCCCCAGCAAGGACTGACTGTCGTACTCACGCACAAACTGCCCGCCAACAAATGGGTTGAAACCGGTGCCTGTTTTGAGGGTATAGTTGGCATCGCCATAGAACATGTTAGCGAACTGGTAGAAATCATAGTACCAGAGTTGCACTTTGGCGCCCATCAGTGCATAAGATGATCCGAAGGCCAGCGCCCCGCTTGTCTGGGGAGCCGCCAAGGTTACATTGCCAAATGCGCTGCCACCACCGTAAAGGTTATCCCCGCTAAAGGACACCGGATAATACAGGTTGTCCTTATAGTAGTTGGCAGATGTCCGGCTCTTCCAACTGAAGATTCGCATGCCATACAAGTTCAGGTTCTTGATCGGAGAGACCTTTGCGAAAACGCCCTGGTAGGTTGCGGGCAAAATGCGGGAGTCGGAGTTGTTCATCCAGGGGGTGTTGATGATCTGATCTCCAGCACGAACCAGCAGCGTTTTTGGAATGGCATACTGCAGGTAGGCCTGTCCCAGGGCATTGATAGTTTGACGGGGACCCATGAGGGTGAGATCCGTATAGGGATAAACGGGAGCGTCATTAAGGTTGTTTGCGCCTAGATCGTTGGCTGTATAGAAGCTAACACCAACACCAAAGCCTCCCAGAAAAGGAGCCGTTTTGATATTTAGGATGCCAGCCAACCCGAAGAAATTGGCGTTGGGTACATTAGGATCGCCAAAAAGTCGGCTGAAGTAGTCTGAACGTATCTGCCCGTCAATCTTGCTCGCCGCAAAGAATTGACTCAGGGTTTCCGCCTGCGCAACGGTCCCGGTCAGCGCAAGCGCCATGGCTATTGTGCTTAGCGCGAATCTGTTTTTCTTCATTATCCACCTCCAATAAGAAATTTATTATATTGTAATTGGCCTTGTGTAAAAAATAAATCACGGTTATTACCTTATAGGTTGCGAACTTTCAAAACTAAAGTCTGGCAGATTGCCAAACCAGAGCATAACAGGCTATTTTCAGGACGTGTCTGCGACTGCAAATGCTAGCCAAGCAGATAACGGCCCTCCCATCTCCGCGACTTCACGCAACATAGAAACGGTCAATAAATGAAGCGAGTAAATCGCGCTAAAATCTACAACCTGATGTGAAGATAGCACAAACTTGCGGCATTGCAAGGTCAGATAATATTCTATATAAACATAAGCATAATATGAAGTTCTATATTATTAATAGGTAATAGTCTGCGCGACTGCCACTCTCACCATAGGCATGGTGTACCGCCTTGTTTAACTTCTTAGTTTTCTTCTGTTGTCTACGGGATATCAGCAGACAATTAAGCAAAAAACTCACCATTAAATATAGTTATGTGCCGATAACTTTAATATTACATAATTGCTGGATCCCAGATTTGTTTTGTTGCTATTTATGCGCTACTTTGTCAATGCTGGCTGTAATTCACTATCTGACCAACCTCTATGGAGGGATTGAGAATGCAAGACTTTCGTAATTTGCTGACCCGCAGGGAAGCGATGAAGCGTGCGATGTTAAGTGCAGGTGTGGTAGCGGTAGGCGCGATAGGCGCCAACGCGGGTGCCATGGCTGCTGGGATGAGCGGAAACCCGGGCAACTTGCTACCGAGCGGATCTGGCACCCTTCAGGAATTGAGCAACCGGCTGGCGAAAGCTCCAAGGCGCCGTGATTTTAAAACCGTTCCGATGATTCTCACTGACCCGGACCAATGGGACAGCGCGGCGCTGAACGAGGTGCTTCATTATGCGGGAGGCCCTAAACAGGTTTGGGATAACACCGCCCTGAAAAGCCCGTGGCTCAACCTTATGCGCAATGCCATGAACTGCCAGATATGGTCTTTCAAACACGCCGATTTTCTCTGTGTGTCTGCCACTCACGGTACGGCGCACTTTGCCCTGTACGATGACTACATCTGGAACAAGTATCTCTCTACGCTTACCAAAGGGAAATGGAAAAGCAACGTATGGCTGAAAGAGGCCCCCGCTTCCGAAGCTAATCCCACCGACTTTGAGGATTCAAAGGGCGTGTTTTCGCCACATGACAACAGCATAGCGGTGCTGCAGCGGCGCGGCGCGGTCTTTCTGGCCTGTCACAACGAAGTCTGGGAACTCACCATGGGCCTCCTCAAAAAGGGCATCAACCCAGACCATCTCTCCCACGAGCAAATAGCGGCGGAATTCACCAACCACCTCATCCCGGGCGCGATCCTCACACCGGGCATCGTGGGTACATTACCGGAATTGGAACTGGCGGGATTTCAGTACGCGAAATAACGTCTTTTTTCGAGATGGTCATGCAACGCAAAAAGATACCTATCACCGCGATAATCATGGCTCTCTCCGGCCTGTGCACCATCACCGCACAGGCCGGTTCGGAGCAGACGCCCCAGCAATGGACCACATACGCCATGGAGGCCGGTCACAACGCCTATTATGTATCGGCGTTTCCGTCCGTGTCCTGGACCTTCATGGTGCCCGGCAGCAATGAAATCAATCGACAGGTGGTGCGCAGCGTAACGACCATACGGGACCTCGTAGGCTTCCCCATTGGGGTTGCCGTTGCCCATGGAACGGTCTATGCGTCTAACGACAACAGCTATCTCTATGCCCTGAACGCGCACAATGGGCACCTGTTATGGAGTGTCAACGCCTACAATCAGCTCATGTCCACTCCCATCGTGGCCCAGGCCGGCAGTCATGAAATGGTTTATGTGGGCGCAGGTAACTCAGTTTTCGCCTATAGTCATGCCCAACTTTTCGGCGCGTCCGGCGCCCAGGTCATTCGTGGCACGGATGTGTCGGCAATAGAGGCCTTCAATGGACAAACTGGCCAACGTGAATGGGTCTATCACACGAAAGGCGAAGACATGCCTACCCCGACTTATGTAGACGGCAAATTGATCTTCGGCAATGGCGACGGTCACATCTACGCCTTGAATGCCCAAAATGGCACGGTGCTGTGGAAGACTGCCATTCATTCTTTTGTCAGCATGTCGTCGGCCACTCCCGCAGACGGCGGTCGTGTCATTGTCATGGGCGGCACGCACCCCAGCCGGATTTACGCGGTGAACAGTTCCTCTGGCAAGTTGCTGTGGACGGTGCATCCTGAGGATATCTTCCCCAGTAGCGGGGGGGACGGTACTTGGGCGGCCCAAGGCAACATCGTGGCCGGACAGATAGAAATACGCCGCCCCAACCAGGCAAAACGGATGTCCTCTTCGGAGGAATTAGCCATCAACGCCCAAAATGGTCGCATTCTATGGATGCGATTGCTGGGCTCTGGAACGACTCCGCCTCATAACAAGGATGCGGTTCCAGATATCGCCGATGGTATGGTCTACACGGGAAGCCCGGTTACACACAACGAATACGCCATCAATCTGCAGAACGGCAACGTTCTCTGGCAGGCGCATCTCCCGGCAGGGATGAAGGCGGCGCCATTGGTAGTGGGGAAGTGGGTAATTCAGCCTACCGGGAGCGGCGCCATTTGCACATTGAATCGCCAAAGCGGGGTGTTAACTCATATATACCATAATCGCTCCGGCGATTTTGGCCCCCAAAATGGGGAGTTGATCGGGAAAACCTATTTCATTGGCTCCAATGCCGGATACATGGAAGCTATTCCATTACACGAGATTGTGGGTTGACTGTCTGATGAGTAACCCGATGAGATTGGGTGCAGATTCGGGAATACCACACCGCGCCTCCCCACTCCGACGGAAAACACGACCGACCTGGCTAGAGCATCACCCATCTTTTAGATATTAAGGGGGAGACCATCATGACAAGTACCATGTCCGACACGGACGCAAAAGCACCTGCGGATCGCAGCTGGCGACTCGCCGCCATTGCCCTGCTCGCAGTTCGCTTCGTCCAGGGGTGGATTTACTGGGGCGGTGGCACCCGACGCTTCATCTATGGTCCGCAAAAACTGGATGTACACGGCCATTGGATGGCCTACAAGTTCCAGACGGCCATGCCAGGCGCATTGCTCGGCACGGAGCATCTGGTGGCTTTTCTGTTGCATCATTTCACTCTGCTCTACGCCGGCGTGATCATCTTCAGCGCCGTCGAGATGATTGCCGGTTTCATGCTCATCGTCGGTCTCTACACCCGCTTGGCAGCGGTGGCCACCATCGGCCTGTCTTTCGTGCTGATGTTGCTCTTCGGCTGGCAGGGTGCCACCTGTATCGACGAATGGACCATGGCGTCCTCTAATTTTGCCATGGGTATCACTCTGGTGTTGGCAGGATCCGGGGCCTACTCAGTGGACAATTGGCTCTTGGCGCGCAAGCCGAGCTTGGCCAATAGCGGCCTGTTCCGCTGGCTGGGAGGTAGCCTGCCTCTGCCCTTGAGCGATTGCGCATTCAAAAAACTAGCACTGAGTTTGTTTTGGATCGCGGTGGTATTCATCGTTGCCACCTACAGTTATTACCGCGGTTCGGTCATTACTCCTTTCCATGGTGGCCCGGTTAGCCCATCCAAGCACCACTGGAAATTAGATCATGGCGTCCTACAGAACGATGGCAGCATAAAATTTCATGCCTATGTCAATGCTGGCGTGGCCGCGGAACCATCGAATGTGCTCGAAGCTGTGCTGGTGGACAGTAAAAATGGAAAAGTGGTGGAGAGGTGGGATAGCGCTACTCTATCTTCCTTGCCAAAAAGCGCTTTTGTGAATGATTTTGCTTACCAGCAAATTCACACTGGGAAATTTGGGATCACCGGACCTGTCGGTGCGCAAGCCATGATCCATCTCCCTCAAACGACTCAGAATATGGCACTATTGCCGCAGAGCACCTACATCTTGCAACTTGAGTCGGTGAATGGGCATATCTGGAGGGTGGACCTGCAGGGGCACTAGTAGATAGTCATGTGAATCACTACTTTTATGGGGTTATTTTGAGTGGATATCATCGGTAGTTTTTTGTTTACCATAACAGATTTAAGCATGAGGAAATAAAGATGACGATAAATCGCATTGTTAGTAGTTTTGCAGGTTTTATGATTCTCCTGAGCTTGACATTTGCCCAAATTTCTGGACAAATTCATCTGCAGCATGTGAGCTGGTTATGGTTAACCACATTTGTTGGCATCAACCTGTTTCAAATGGGTTTCACTGGTTTTTGCCCGCTAGCTAGATTGCTGCGTCGTATGGGTATTAAAGGGGATACCAGCACATCCTGCCAAGTCTAAAACGAGCTTACTTATGTTTTTCCGTCTGGGTAATAGTTGGTATTGTAACGTCTAATATAACTAAAAAATACCAACATACTCAGAATCAACATAATTGGTGCCATGAATCAACTTTCTCCGATTGAAGCACATAAATTCCTGGGCAACCATCCAGAAGCAGTGTTTATAGATGTGCGTAGTGATATCGAATATCTACTCATTGGTCACCCCCAAGGCGCCATTTCAATCCCTTGGCAGAACGATCCTGACTGGCAGATCAATTCCGCTTTTCTCGATGAAGTCCAGAAGTTGGCATCTACCAACTGTCCCGTAGTATTCATCTGCCGGTCTGGCCGACGCTCCGCTGAAGCCTGTCGTTTTCTAGAAGAACACGGGTTCCGTTCGGTGTATTATATTAGCCATGGCTTTGAAGGCGATCTGGATGACAGTTATCACCGCAGCAGCGTGAATGGCTGGCGACACGATGGGCTGCCTTGGCAGCAATTCTAAGCCACAGCCGCCTCACAGGGGCGGCTGCCTGCTTCAAATCAAGAGGTACCCCTCCGACAGCAGATCACCGATCTGGGCCGATGGTCTAAACGAAGTATTGAGATAAAAGTTTGTTTCCGGGCAGCGTGATCATTGCACTTCAAAGGTTAAATTGCTCTTCGCATGATACAATGTTCTGCATTCTGCGAAATAGCGGCGATGGACAACAGGGGTATCGACGAAATGTTTACTAGACCATCCGGTTCGCTGCAGCCCGCCATCTCCATCCCGCATCGATTGCGTGTTTTCCTGACCGGGTTTATGGAGCGTCTTTTGTCCCAGCCTGACAGGCGGGTGCTGTGGGGGAGCAACGTCTTTTTTGTAGCGCTGGGCGTAACGTTTATCGGCCTCGCCTTTTGGCAAGCCACTGTGCTGGAGCAAGCCATACAGGCAGACTTTTCCACCTCTCCCCATATCGTCCTGCTCACCAATCCGCAAGGTCAGGTGATTTCCTCTTGGAAGGGTGGTCATTGGGCGCCGCCAGAGCCCTATTCGCCCCTACCCGTCGGCACGGTGGCCATATCTATACCAGGATACCCAGGGACGTTACATATGCAATGGACGTCGTCGTCGGCCCGCCAAGTATTCTGGCGGGCCGAACGCGAACGGCTGCCTATTTTATTAGCTGGTTTATTGCTGATCGGTGTCATCGGCTGGTTCAGCCGGTATCTGCTTCGTCGACTGATGCGCCTGCGCCAATATC
>JAPTWR010000016.1 GCA_028065135.1 Acidithiobacillus sp. | reverse complement strand
GCCCTTTTTTCGCTTCCACCATCGCCAAAAATCTCCGCCGTGATCGTAATGTCTCATAATAGCCCCTTATGGAGCTTGCCGGGTAGCAGGAGAATCAGTACATTAAGACTTCGCCGGCCGCAGGCCATGAGACAGAATGATGCCTTCTGTCTTGTCCTGCGCGCATGGATATCAATAAGTATCCAGTGATACCATCCGAAAAAGCATAAGAACTCGATCAAAGGCTGGAAGTTGACCGCAGACCATCCAGAAGTTTCTCTGGTCGTACCCTGTCATAACGAGGCAGAGAACCTGTCTGCGCTCTATGAGCGCGTTCTCGCTGTTATGGATCAAACCGGGAAGTCCTGGGAAATGATCTGCGTCAACGACGGTAGCAAGGACGATACACTGGATCGTCTGCTGGCCCTGCACCGCAATGACCCTAGAGTGGTGGTCATCGACCTTTCCCGCAATTTTGGCAAAGAAGCCGCGCTGACCGCTGGGCTGGATCATGCCCGAGGAGACTGTGCCATCCCGCTCGATGCGGATCTTCAGGACCCGCCTGAACTCATCCCAGAGCTTCTCGCCAAGTGGCGAGAAGGGTACAACGTTGTTAATGCCGTGCGCTTATCGAGGAAAGGGGAGTCGTGGCTCAAGCGGGCAAGCGCCCATGCTTTCTATCGGTTCATCAATCGGATGAGCGAGATACCGATACCCGAAGACACAGGGGACTTTCGACTGCTTTCCCGCCCGGTATTGGAGGCCTTACGGAAACTCCCAGAGCGCCGCAGATTCATGAAAGGGCTTTTTGCTTGGGTAGGGTTCAGAACGACAGATGTGTATTACCATAGGGATCCCCGACTGTCTGGGACAACCACCTGGAACTATTGGAAACTGTGGAACTTTGCTATCGAAGGAATCACATCATTCAGCAAGGTACCCTTGCAGCTCGCGGCACATCTAGGCTTGATCGTCTCCGGCTTAGCCTTCCTCTACGCGATCTACCTGATTATCGGAACATTGGTATATGGAAACCCGGTCAAGGGCTATCCATCCATGATGGTAACGCTGCTCTTCCTGGGGGGAGTGCAGTTGATCGCACTTGGCGTCATCGGCGAATACCTTGGCCGAATCTATGAAGAGACGAAGGGAAGGCCAGTGTACTTGGTGCGCAGCGCTTCTGAGAACTCTCAACATCCCAGCAGGGATCAGCATGATCAGAAATAAACAATTTCACCAGTTGGTTCAATTTGGTATTTCTGGTGTGGCAGGTTTTCTTGTAGATGCCGGGATTGTTGCGCTATGCACCAAAACAGTCGGCACGAGACCAATCCCCGCGCAAGCTGTCGCGTTCAGCGTGGCGGTGACAGTTACCTGGCTAATCAACCGCCACTGGACATTTGCAGAACATGCTAGCGATAGATGGCTGCATGAGTGGATCAGATATGTAGCAGCAAACTCGATAGGGGCGGCGGTAAACAATGGTGTTTATGTCATTCTCGTACTCACATTTATCGTGTTTTCAAAGGATCCAGTGCTAGCAGTTGCTGCTGGCTCATTGGCTGGCTTGGGTTTTAATTTCACGTCTTCAAAACTCGTAGTTTTCAAACCAAGACGGGTCACCCAGAGCACAATACCATACATTCAGGATAGTAAATGACTACCGTTAGCAAGACAAATAAAGCATTTTTTACATTGATGCTTGGTTTTTTATACATTTTTCTTAACGTCGTTTTTTTTCACCCTTTTTCTCACAACTTCGAACGCACTATTTTTATGCCTGGAGGTGACCAGGAGTCGTTTATATGGTTTTCTGGCGACAGCTGCTTTGTTTGGGTTAATTCCTATAATTGTGTTCGTCGTTTTTGAAAGAGAAGTGCGAAAAAATATACCGTTGTCGCCCTTATATTTGGCTGTATCGTATTTCGTTGCAGCGCTCTTGCTATCTCCATTTCTATATTTTTTTATAAATGGCTTTTCTGACGCTCAAAAAATAATTAACAGCCCAACAATATATTCATCAGATCTATTGATTTATATAATACCAATTCCAGTAACAAGAATTGGTAGAAGCGTGTTTTCTAGTATTACTAGCTCTAAAAAGTTAATATTTGTTAATAATTATTCTGCATAAATGTATTCGAGATAACCAATGAAGCTAATGATCAGCGATGTCTAATGGCTCGTCTTATTTAAGGTTGATGCCTATTGGATAATTTGAGCGCATAAGATTATTCGCACCTAAAGAGGAAGAAAAAATGCCATACACGAAAGATAATGCCGCGCTAGCCGACTCATTTAGCTATGGCGAACTTCTGACTAGAGGTGCATTGGTCATATCTGTATTTGTCATTGCGGCTTTCATGATTTACATGAGAGTTGGGCTAATTGCTGACGGCAGTTTCTTCTTGATCAAAGAAATATCACAAAAGTTCGTATTTTACGGCGGATTTTCATCACGCTACTTAGCAGATTTCGCGACACAAGTTCCCGTGCTTTTAGCTATTCATGCCTCACTTTCAAAAATAAAGATGCTGACTTATTTGCAGTCAGTTGGGCTAATTCTTGTCCCTTCAATTATTTGGGCCGCATCGCTAATAAAAACATTTCGTAGTCCTATTTTTATTGCGATTTATTGCCTTTACTGCACGTCATTCTTGAATGCAATAATTTATCCTATATCAGAGTCGCTTATCTCCATAGCAATGTTTGTTTGCATTGCTACTTGGCTTGTCACTGCTCCAGTTAAACACAATGCGGACAAGGCGCTATTGATATTGCTCTCTGCTCTTTCGGTTGCCTCTTACGCATCCACTCTGATTACCGGACCGATCTTATTATATGCCCTGTATTGTAACGTGCGAGACTTCTCTGGGGCTCCTCGTCGTTTCAAGTGGGTAGCCTGAGATCCAGCTTACCCAGGATCAGGTAGGCCATGTTGATAAAATTCTTGTGGGTGCGGTAACCCCGGGCTTTCGCCTTGGCGGATTGGATGAGGCT
>JAPTWR010000083.1 GCA_028065135.1 Acidithiobacillus sp. | reverse complement strand
CAAAACCGCCGGCGCAGTGGACTTAGCAATCCCCCCTTCGATTGCCTGTGCCAACCCTGTCACGTTGGCCAGAACCGCAGCTTGCACTTGTCCAGAAATATCTCCCGCTCCTGAGGTCACCGCGCGGTATATAATGTCAGGGAGCTTCGACACATCCTCATGGATAAGCGTTGCCGCCTGCCCGGCAGCAATCGCCGCCAAAAACGTGGTTTTTGCCATAATGTACCCGCCGAACAATGGATCATTCCCGCCCAGATGGTAGGTCTGGACCCACTTGTTGAGCGCCTTGAGTTCTTCGTGAGGTAGCAGGTCTGCGATGACGTCGTACCCGCTCACTGGCGCTGTTTGCACGGACGGCAACGGGGAAGAGGTTTCCCCCGTCCCTGCTTCCGTGTTCTCCGTCCCGATACCACTACTCATACTTTCCAGATCGTTCAGTTCCATATCACTATCCCCCCAATGCCTGATAAATTGGAGCCACACCATCAGCCCATGAATTGTCTACCCAACGTCTAATGGCCTGCCTTTCGATAATGGAGAGGTCCACATCTTTCACCGTCGCAGTCACGATCTGGGAAAACGGCATTTGAATTTCCCGGACCTTGCTAACTACGCGCTCCGTGAGGCCTGGCAACGTCACCTCCAGACCGCCGCTTTTCAACCACGCATCACGGGCTTTGTGAGTAGCCCAGGGCAATGCGGCGGCGGCCTTTAACCGGGTATTCCGCACCGCCACTTTCAGATTGGCGAGTTCACAGAGCTTGCTTTGCATACTGAGCCGCGCGCTATCTTCACCAACGTCTACCATCCAGCAAACCACCAGTTTATAGCCCAGACCTTCGATGGCCGGAACAATAAGGTCCGCCTGTGCATCAAGCGTCTTTCCCGCACTCGCGGGCGTATTTATGATGATATGGGAATCACCATCAACGCCGCGTTCGATTTCATCAAACAGTGCAACAATCGCGTCTTCCGACATATCTGGTCGCGCCAAATCCACGGCCATAATGTCCACCCCGTCCGTATTCTCAAATCGCGGAGCCACATCAAAAATGGTGCTATCCCCTTCCACCAGCGCAACCTTTCCAAACGTGTGAAGCACATAATCTGTAACGAGCGCGGCAAATGTGGATTTGCCGACGCCCCCCTTATCCCCGTGCACTACCAAAATGCTCTTGTTCATTGCAATACTCCTTTAAGATTGAGGTCCGATATACTTGATGCGCGATGCTTTTGGTTCCGCATTGTCACCGCCACTACTACTATCAACGCCACCACTCTGTACTACCGAAGAAGTCCGGCTTTGTGCCTCTGGTGTAGTAACCTGTGACGGCGGCTGCGGTTTTGGTATGTTTGGTATGGATGGCAATGGCAATGGCAATGGCAATTGTTCCTCAGCGCGATACCTTATCTTCGCCGTCTTCGCTGCCTCAGCCATATATTTCCCGCTGGTTCCAAAAAGTGCGCCTATTTGCGCCCAGGTAACCCCAGCCTGCCGCGCCAGATCAATCGCATTCAAATATGCGGACAACCGAGCAGACAGCCGTGAACTTTCCATTTTTCACCTCCTTGAATGCACCCTCGCTAATGTGTGCCAAGCGGAAACAAAAACACCGGGAACAACCCGCGAATCGCCCACGAAACACCAACAAATGCTCCCTAATTCACCCGTAATCCATGTTATCAGTCTGTAAAGCGTCATCGAAACGCCAGGCATACGCCCGCGAATCACCCGCATAAGGCCTTTTTTGGGTTATTTGCAGGCTAAAAGCAGTATGAAGACGGGCACCGCTGCGCAGTACCCTTTTCACGCACAGCCCCACCCCTTGCTCGCTGCGCTCTCAAGGGATGGCGACGTGCCGCTTGCGCGGCCCTCTGTCCTGCCTATGTGCGACTAGTCCCGTTTTTTGCCGGTCCAGGCAGAAACCGCCGCTCCTCCCCTGCTACGACGCGGCGGGGCAAAGGAGCGTAGCGACCCCGCCAGCGTCACCTGCAGCATCTCCTCAATCAACTGGCCCTCCTCCGCCCGCCCGCCTGTTTCCGCCTGGCACATATATGTAGAAGCCCCCGCAATTCCGCAGGGGCACATATGGGAGAGCAGGCATGAGGAGAAAAACGAAACCGCATTACGACTTCTGAGATCCGATATGCGTGCCGGTGTTTCCGCCTGGCACACATTGGTGAGACCAACAAACGACGAGGTGAAACATGGAGCAGCATTCCAACCGCGACGATAAACGCCGGGCAAACGTATTCATATGACCATTACAAGGAGGTCGGCAATGACTGATGATATAGCTGAACCCGTCATTGTTAATCCCACAGATGCGACGGAACAGACGGAACTGTCGCGCCCTGAAGGGAAGGCGTTCAGACGTCTGATAAAAACGGAAGTCATGCGATTCCCGGTATTCACGCAAGGCGAAATCCTGCCGCTGAAATACCGCATTCGTGAGGATATGCGCGAGGTGCTTTGCAGAACGCACGGAAAAGATAAAAAAGCGGTAATCAACGCAGTCATTGATAAATTATTGAAAGACTATTGCAGTCAGGTGAAGCGTCCTGATTATGCTCTTGCCGCCGTTCTTAAACAGCACCGTTACGATCTGCATGGAAAACCGGTTCAAAAAATATCAGAAAAGGATATGACCGCATTTGTTGCCGCGTTGCGTTATCACGAACGATTGCAGCGCGAAGCATTGGAGCGAAAAGCGGCGAAGGAGCGTAAACGTCTGGCGCACGAACAACGCTTACTGGAACAAGAACAGGCGCGTAGGGCGAAGAGAACCGCAAAAAGGAAAAGGCAACGGGCTGCTAAAGCCGCGCGGGAGGCTCCGACCGTCGGTGAGGTTGCGCCATGATCCGGAATACCCATCTTACGGGTTCTCCAGCGGACGTTGCCAAATACATGGAGAGCAAGCACGAGGAGCACTTGACCAGGTCGGGGGAACAACGTGCAACAGGCTACTATTCCATGGCCGGGGGCGCTCCGTCGGAGTGGTTCGGAAAAGGTGCCGAGGCACAGGGCCTTGCCGGGGCGGTGGCCGTGGAAGATATGGTCCGGGCGCTATCTGGCACCGTGAAGCACACAGGTGAAGATATCAGTACGCGCGGGGGTCAGACTGCAGAAACCCGGCGCATGGGCGAAGAGCTCACCATCGCCGCCCCGAAATCCGTATCCATCATGGCGGTTGAAGATCCACGTATCGTCCAGGCTCATCAAAAGGCCGTCAGAGCTGCGATGCGTTTTGTAGAGCAGGAAATGGTGCATGCGCGCATCGGCAAAGGCGGAGGCAAAGGTAATGACTTTAGCGGGAATTTAACCGCTGGACTTTATGTGCATGAAGACGCCCGCGACTCATCGACGGGGCGGGTAGCCCCTCATCTTCACACCCACGCGATTATTTCAAACATGACGCAGCGTGCGGATGGGAAATGGGTGAATCTCAAGCTGGACTGGGGTCATAACAACGAAAAAAAGATGGCCGCCGATGCCGTTTACAAGGCAGAGCTTGCCCGCGAGGTCAAAGCGCTTGGATACAAGATTGAAAAAGGCAAGGGTACTGATTTTGAAATTGCAGGCATCACCCGTGAGCAAATTGAATACTTTTCTCCACGCTCCCAGGACATAAAAAAAGAGATCGGTGGTGAACGGGATGGGGTATCTGCCAAGGAACGGCAGGCCGCACAAAATAAGACAAAAGGCCACAAGTCCACCCTCAACAACATTGACCAGAGATATGAATGGAGAAAAGAGTTCCGTGAGCAAAAAAACATGGATCTTCATTCCCTTCATGATGCCGCCCTGCGCCGTGAAGCCGCCGGCGTCCAATCATCGCAAATAACAGCAGAAGACGCGCTGAAATCCGCCATTCGCCACCTCAGTGAACGCGACAGCGTTTTCAGTGAGCAGTCATTAAAGGCAGAAGCCTTGGCAGCAGGCCTGGGCGACGTTTCTCCTGAAGCCATCGATGAAGCCATCGAATCCCGTGTCGCTGGCCTGGTGTATGCCGGTCAGGCTGAGGGGCTGAACGATCGCCAGTTCACCACCAAATCCGCCATCTATACCGAGGCAGAAATTTTACACAGGGGAAAGGAGGGAAGAGGTAAGGCAGAAGCGATATATCCAGTTCAGGAAGTAGAAACGCAGGAACCACTAGATGTTATCCAATTGAACGAAAAGGAGCTACAAGATGGCAAACGAAAATATGCCCATGACAACCCAGTCAATAACGTTGAAGCAACTGGGACATTCCCCGTTAACGGCCTGCGCGAGTTGTCCCAATGCAGTCTGGATGCAAACCAGACCGGGGAAGATTCAAGTGTTCTGCATGGTGATGCGGGTGCTGATCGATTCGGAGATCAGAGTTTGCGACGGCCAGGGGATGACGCGCGAATAAACGCGATCATCTCAACGCAAGAAGAAAAACAAGGGTTCAAGTTCAGCGATGGTCAAAAGGCCGCCGTGGGCTTGGCCCTTTGTTCGCCAGACCGCCATTTAGGAGTTGTCGGTTCGTCAGGAGCCGGGAAAACCACATCAATGAAAGTGATCGTCGCTCAGTATCAAGCGGCGGGTTTTGAGGTTATAGGCGTTGCGCCGACGTCCAAAGCAAAAAAAGAGCTTGAGGGCGCAGGGTGTACCGAAACGCTGACCTTGGCCGCGGCCCTTCAGCGTAAGGCGGCACTGGATGAATCCGGCAACCCAACCCAGAAGATTTTATACGTCATGGATGAGGCCGGGATGGTGTCAGCCAAGGACTTTGACAGATTTTACAAGCGTGCGGATACGGAGAACGCCCGCACGTTGGTTGTGGGTGATCCATACCAAATAGAAAGCGTCGAGGCCGGGACGCCGTTTGCGCAGTTGCTGGAAACCCGTTCAATAGATCATGTGAAGATTGATGAAGTTCAGCGTCAGCGGGCAGCGCCGGAATTGCTCAAGATTGCCCAGGCTTTCGCATCTGGAGACGCTGTGAAAGGCGTCGAATTAGCGAAGCCGTTTATGACCCAGGTGCATGTAGAAAAAGGCCAGGATAAAGATGAAGCCTTGGCGAAAGTCGCAGCGTCCAGATATCTATCTATGTCGCCGCAGGAACGCGCCGATACCTATTTTATCGCGGACACTAATAAAAAGCGTCAAGCCATCAATCACCACATCCGTGATGGGTTAAACACCGCTGGTGCATTGGGTGGGGACGCGGTGCGAATCACCGCACTGGACAAGTTAGACCTGACCAGGGAGTCCTCCACGAAATCCGAGAATTACGTCAGCAAAGATGGGTCACCGGTGATTGTGGAGTTCCATCGGGATTACGCAGACAAGGACACGGGTGTTGGGGCGGGAAAAGGGTCGCAGTGGTCAGTAGTGGCTATGTCCGGCGGTAAGCTCACATTACAAAACCGCGAAAAGCCAGAGCAAACGCTGGAGGTGAACCCCGTAAAAATCAGCATATCCGCATACACCGCAAGGGAAATGGAATTGCGAAACGGCGACCAGGTGTACTTCCGAAAAAACGACAAAACGCGGGATTTAATCAATGGCACAGCGGGGGCGGTGATCGTTGAAAACGGCAAGGCATCGGTTAAAACAGATCATGGACAGACCGTTACGCTGAGTCAGGAGAAGGCCGAAGTGCTGGACTACAGCTATGCCATTACAACCCATGCCAGTCAGGGCGGCACGAAGCATACAGCGATCCCTGTGCTCACGGGTGGCGGGCGCGGGATAAGCGCGAATTTGGCATACGTGGGCATGACCCGAGAAACGCATGAGCTGGAGATTATAACTGACGACATAGACAAGCTTTGCAAGGGGATCTGCAAGTTCTCTGAAAAACAGAGCGCGATGGAGGCTTCCAAGACTCAGGTTTCACCAGAGATGGAAGAAATCCACCAGGCGCGGCAGCAGGCGGATCATGATCTGGGCAAAGCGGGGGACCTGGCCGAAAAGCGCTCACTGGAGGTGGAGCCAGAGCAGGAGCATGTGGGCGAACCAGCCACCGAAGCTGCTATTACTGAACGTGAGGGGTATCAGTTCTCCCCCGAGCCAGAGGCGGAGCTCGAACTCGGAAGCTAGGCTAGGTACCAGCGTTTCCGCCTGGCACATATATATGTAGTACCACCCACGGAAAAGGAGCAACGCCATGTCATGGTTTGAACAGAACAAGCATAAGACGCCGGAGCAGATATCTGCGGAAACCGCCCAGGTGATCCAGAACGATTTTTACCAGCCCGAAAAATATCGAGAAATAATTGATATTGCTGTGGCTCAGGGAATCGGTCGGGACATGTTACTGCACATTGCTGAGCAAACATTGTCTGCCCAGGAAGGGGATGACGTTAATAACGGCATGGCGCATTTGGACTGGGTCATGAAAGCCGTTGGACAAGTGAGGCCAGAACTCGAAGCCGAAATGCGGGAAAACACGCTTCGCACTGCCCGCTGTTTGCTGCATGCACTGCAAGCCAATGCCAACAAGGTCGGTGATGTGTGACAGTCAGCGGCCAAAACGATCCCAGATTCGCGAAGGGGTCCGGCTTTTTCGAGGTTATCGGGCTGGGCGCAGGGGTCGGCGCCCTGGTCGGATACGCGACCGCATGGGAGGGCATAGGGTTGTGGAAAACTCGCGGATTCCTAATGCCCAAAACACTGTTTGCCGCCATCCATGCCCTTGGCATCCTGCCCCCCGAATACCTGATCCCCCTAGCAGCGGGTTCCGTTCTGGGCCTAGCAGCGGGTTCCGTTCTGGGCCTAGCAGCGGGATACGTCCCAAGCGAAATACATATCCGTGGATCCCAACTTACCCGTAAACCAAAGCTTATGCGGCAGGCTATCCAAGAGGCATCGCCGCCAGTCAAAGGAAAAAACGCAGGCATTCGTATTCGTCCAGAGATCAAAACTACCGAAGCCCTTGAAGCCTCTCACATGCTTATCGTCGGCGGCTCAGGCGCAGGAAAAACCACGATCCTCTGGCCGATGATCAACCAAATCATTGAACGTGGAGACAAGGCCATCATTTTTAGTTTCAAAGGAGATTTTGAACAAAAAATAGGGAAAGGGGAGGCAATCGGAAAGCAGTTTGCACTGCTGGCACCGTGGGATGACCGCAGCGCAGTGTGGGCTCTGGGGCGTGATATACGCACGCGCCTAGACGCAGAGGCGCTAGCGAACACTTTGATTCCTGAGCCTGAAAAATCAGACAATCCGATGTGGACCAATGGGGCCAGATCATTGGTTACAGGCATCATATCCGATGTTCAACGTGAACACGGCGAAGCTTGGGGCTTCGCGGAATTGGCCAAGCGCTGCGCCGAAGCTCTCGCTGATTTCAAAGTGCTCAAGGAAATAATAACGAGAGAAAATCCAGTGGCCGCGTCACTTATATCAGGTGGAGCGGATAGCAAAACGACCACGTCTTTTCTTGCCAACATCTCCGCTTACCTCACTCATGTGGTGAATCTCGGCGTTGCGGCTGACGATCTGAAAGAACGGGCAAGACAGAAACAGTGGAGTGTAAATAAATGGATTGCAGGCAAAGTTCCCCCTATTGCCATCCTCGGATTCCGTCCTTCAGCAAAATCGATAAGCGAAGCCTGGTGCGCCTCTTTAATAGAGCAGATTGTATTGAAACTTGAGGATTTGCCGGACGTTCAGCCTGAAGAAAGGCGCATTTGGCTGATCTTGGATGAAGTCCCACGGATGGGGAAAATTCCATCTATTACTGACGCGTTGGAAGTGCTTCGGAGCAAAGGCGTTCGCATCGCGTTGGGGTGTCAAGGCATCAACCAAATAGAAGAGAAGTATTCAAAGACAACAGCAAGAAGCTGGGCGATGCAGACCGCAACCAAGGTCATTGGCCGCATCGTCGAGCCTGAAGACCAGCGATGGGCCGCATCACTCATCGGTGAGCGGGACCTTGAGCGTTACGCGGCATCAACGAACGTGCAGTCTGGTAGTAGCCAGGGAGGAGGCAGTAGCCAGGGGGGCAGCTATCAAAGAGTAAAAGAACATACGGTATTGCCCAGCCAGTTTGGCCAGATAGTGAAAGTTACAAAAAAGGGACCGCGGGCGATTCTGACCGTGGCGGGGTCCGAGCATGTTGGGCTGCTGGACTGGCCTTTCCAGGCAAATCCTAATCAGAGAAGAAGTCGAGAAGAGCATCAAGCAAGATGGGTGCTGCCGCGCTATGCCCGGCCGGTATGGGGTGCAGTACCCCCGAAGGTCGATATTCCTAACCCATCAGCCATGAGCGAGGCCCCGAAACGGCGGCTGGACCAGCCACCACAGCCACAGCAAATGCAACCGCAGCAGGCCATCGACCAGCAACAACCCCAATCGCAGGCCGACGCGGACCCGCCTGATGTTGGTGAAGCCGTTGCAGATCACATGGCCGGACATGCCCTGGATGCCATTATGCCAGGTGCGGGATTGGGGTTTGAAATACTAAAAGTAATGACCGAGATGATGGCGCCGACGCCCGGTGCATCGGTAGCGCCGCTTCAGCTTCCGCAACTGGCACCGCAACCTGCCAGCGAACCAGCAGCAGAAGAAGAACAACGGGAAAACGAGGAAGAGGACGAAGCGGAGCAGTGATCCAGATCTCACTGTTTCCGCTTGGCACACATTAATATATTTTCACACGGAGCTATGCCATGACCATCCCAAACATATCCTTGATTCCCTCTTCCGGTGACATCTCCGTGCAGATGATCAGTTCGCTGCTGGGCAACGGCTGGTGGAAGTTCGTATCCGGTGCCGCGCCCTCCGGGCCTGGGTCCATCCTGGGCCAGTTGTTCAGCGTCATTGACATCGCGCTGCTCATGTACGTCTCCGCCATCATGATGTACACCGCCGTGGTTGGTGGCTTGGCCACGGCGCACGAGGGTGTCCCTTTGGGGAAACGCTATCACAGCGTCTGGGCGCCGATACGGGGGCCGGCCACCTGGTTCATGCTGTTTCCCCTCCCCTGGGCCAAGGGTCTCGCCATGATTCAGGTGATTTTGCTGGTCGTGGTGTACTGGGGAATCGGGGTGGCGGACGACGTGTGGAGCACGTTCGTGCAGGAGGTGCCAAAGTACGGCGGAATGATCATTCCCTATCAAGGGAATCAGGCGAAAGAACAAGCGTTTGTCGAGAAGGCGCTGATCGATACCACCGCGCAGCAGTATATTGTAAAGAATGGAAACCAGAAATTGACTCCACAATGGCTGTGGGTAGGCGATAGCTATTCTGGGAGTTGGGTATACGGAATGACCGCGGGCGGCGGCACGGCTGGCATTCAGTACGGACTGGGTACCATTTCCTTTAAGTGCTCCAGTGATATGTCATCGACGGACGCCCCCAGCGGGTCATGGCTTGGCAATTTGTGGGGCGATACGGTTCAGACCGTGAAGAATGCGTATGGAGCCGTCACGGGAACGACCGTTACCACTGCGCAAAACACGCAGGCCTGCCAGGACGAACGGGCGAACGTGGGGATGTTGATGGGCGACCTGGCGCCATACGCTGACAAGCTCGTCCAGATGAACGCCCAGGCCAATGGTGCCCCGCCTTCCGCGGCCGAATTTGGGAGTTTGGTGAGCATGTACCAGAATTTACAAGGTGAAGCGTACACTGCCGCAAGCCAATACGGTGGGACACAATACAAGAAACAACTGCAAACGTTCGCCACCAGTTCAGCTTCCTTGGGCTGGGCGAGCAGCGCTTATTACTGGTGGACGCTGGAAAACATAAACGCAAAGGCCCAGGCACAGATCAAATCCCTGCACGCTGTGGTGGACCTGCCGTCGAGTACCGCGATGGCGCGCTCCGTTGGGTCATTTTACAAGCCGTATATCCAAGCCGTGAAGGGATTGATTCAGCTTTATCAGGCAGAACAGAACCAGTCCAGTCAGCAAGCCCAGGCGGTAAATGTGGCCACCGTTGGCGGTGCTGGCGCCAATACAGGCAGTTCTTGGGCGGGAAAGCGGCTTATGGAAATGCCGATGCTGTTCACCAGTGGCGACCCCCTGTCCAACGTGGCCTCATTTGGGGCAAAAGTGCAGCACTGGGGCGAGGGACTGATGGCCGTGGGCGTTGGAACGAGGATCGTCGTTTATGGCGCAAAGGCAGTGGGCGCCATCGCCGGAAGCACGACGGACGAGGTGGACGGACCGACTGGAACGGTCGGCGGCGGCATTCTCGGGGGCATGGTTGGCAAAGCGATTGTCGGCGGGCTGAAGGCAGCGGCATTGCCGTTGGGCAAACTCGCGTTTACCGTTGGGGCATTTATGGTTGGCGAAGGCGCCATCCTGCACTACGTTTTCCCCGCCATCCCTGGCGTCATCATGATGATCGCCATAGTGGGCTGGCTGTTCCTCGTCGTCGAACTCATGGTCGCCTCCGTCCTCTGGGCGGCGGCCCACGTGTATGCCGAGGGCGAAGGCTTCGCGCCACCCCAGGCCAGTTACGGCTATTCGGCGGCCATTGGCATCATCGCCCGACCACTGTTGTTGACCGTGGGCTTCATCTTCGCGTTCTTCATCATGGACATCGGCGGCTGGTTCGTGGGAGAGGCGTTACAGGCGTTTCTGGCCGGCATGGGCGGTACGCAGGTCGGGATCATTGGATTCTGCAGCATGCTGGCGGTCATCATCGGTGCAGAGTTTCTATTCATTAAAACCGTGCTGAAGCTCATCACCCACCTGGCCGACCGTGCTCCGCAATGGATCGGTGGACACTCCGGTCAAGGGTTGGGTACCGAAGAAGTTGCCGGAGGGGCCACTTTGGCAGTAGCGGGTGCCGGTGGAGTCGTTGGCAAGTATGCTGGGAAAGTCGGCGGAATAATGGGTGGAAAAGATCAGAAGCGAGAGAATAATGACTCTGGTAGCGGTTCTGGTTCTGGTGGTGGCAACGGTGGCTCTGAACCGCCGCAGAAAGTTGTTGCACAAGGTCTGAATGCTGGGAGTGCTGGCAGTACCATCGCCGAAGAAACCACGGCGCAGTAACAATTTGCAGTCCCGTGGCTTGAGGCGGAGAATGTTCCGCCTCTTTTTTTAACTAGTTGATCCTGCTACCCTAAATAATAATTAGGGTACTGGAATCAATGACTTTGCAAACAATCCAGCGCGTCAAGAAATCCCATGGCGCGCAGCCAGCTTTCATCTTCCTCACGCGACAGCATGGTTACCACGGGAATGTCCTGTGCGGTGCGCATCACCAGCATTCCCGTTTGGTGTTCTTCGCTGTCATGGTCAGGTGCCATCCAGATGCAACCCGAGGCGTCCGTGAAAACGGAACCCTCCGGAACGGGCATGGACCTCCAGTATGCATAGCGCATGCACAATTGCACGCCCCGGCGGTAGTGCGACGCCATGTCCAGATCGAGGTTGGCCTCTGTCACGGGGCTTGAAGTCATTTCCTCGCGTAATCTTTTGACGCGCGCCTTGTCTCCATCAATAACTTCCTTCAACATCGCGACGTCCTGCCCGCGCATGAACTCACCCATGAGATTGTCAATGTCGCCGGCCAGCAATTCCATTGTTTCCATTTTGTCACCATCCTGTCGTCATCCGCGATTGGTGATTATGATGCTATACCGGCGCAATTGTAATTGCAAGTACATGTTTCAACTCATTATTTTATTGTTATGACGTATGCGATGGCGTTGTTTTCGGATAGCGACCGGCGATGAGGACAGCGACCGGCGATGGTGCGGGGTTGCGCTGCGCGGCAACCCCTTCCACGCCTATTACCCCGCCATGGCTGACGCCATGGCCGCCCCTTTCAGGGGCTAATTTGGAATGGTTGGGATGGGAGCAAAGGCTGGCGTCCCATCCCGCTACGCGGGACCGGCCCTAACGGGCCTTGTTACTGGCCTTTGCTGCTTCCCATCCCAACCATAACCACGGCGCTGCATCCTGCCCGCGCCTCACTTCCCGCCCCTCTGATAAAGCGAGAGGGGAACGGGAAGCGAGGCTTAAAACACTGGCAGAGCGTTGGCTGTCACCGCATTTAGAATGATCCGCGTCATTGCCCGCGGACTGCTAGAGAAGGGTTTCCGAAAAGCGTGGCACACAACAAACACCACAACCCAACCGGACGGGAATCTCACCCGCCCAACCCAACCTCTAAGGCTTTATATGGAGCCATCCGTACACTTCGACAGCGGTCGTGCATTCTGGATGTATCCTTTCGTAGCCACGTTTTTTTAACATGCTCTTCATTTGGCTAGACGCCGGATAACATCGAACCTTTAGGTTCTTCTGACAATTATGTGCCTGCTCTTCTGCAGTCATAAGTAGCGCCCAGCCATGCCCCTGCCGCCTGAACCGAGTTTGCACACCAAGCACCAGAAGTTCTATAAATTTGGGGTCACCCCAATCTACCAATATGGAAAAACCATATATTTCATCCTTGATACGGATAACAAAACACCGAGCATCCGTTTTTTTACCACCCAAATTGACGCGCCGCCTGTTGATAACCTCAGCAACAAAACTGCTGTAGCCGCCAGATTGTGCTTCGATATGGCCGCCAGTTGCCATTTCATCACACAGTTGGGCGACCGGGCCCATATCAATATCACGGGCTGGCTCAGCACCGCACATTATGCGTATTCTCATATCTCTTTCGTTCGTGCCTATATTGGTGCTTACGCCCCTGTTGTTTTTATTAGTCATCCCATCCTCTTCGCCAGATCCTCAGCCCTTAGATGAGTATATCGCTTCAGCATTTGGAGCGTCTTGTGGCCGGTGATGGCCGAGACTTCCATGGGGTTGAAGCCGTGCTCGAACAACCGGCTGGTGGCCTCGTGGCGGAGGTCGTGGAAACGCAAGTCAGCAATCCCGGCGCGGCGACATGCGATCGTGAAATTCGCCGCCAGCGCTCGATACGTCACGGTAAACACCTTGCCGCTGATGTTCCGGGGCAAGGACTCCAAGGCGTCCCCGGCACGGAACGACAGAGGCACCCGGCGCGCAGTGCCGTTTTTTGTATCCGGCAGCACGGCCACCCTGCCCTTTAGGTCAATATTGTCCCAGCGCAATCCGAGTAGCTCCGATGCCCGCATGGCGGTTTCTATCGCAAGAATGACCGCAGGATACAGCCACGCCGCATTCGACTCACGGCATCCTCCCAGCAGCCGTGCTTCCTCATCGTCCACCAGGCGTCGATCCCGTGAGTTTGGGAGTCGTGGCATTTTTACTTGCAGCGTCGGGATTCCGCCCGGTAATAACACCCCCCACTCCATGGCTCCTTTCTTCAGAACACGTTGGAGCATGCCCAACTCATGCTTGACCGTTTGCGGCCCAACCAGCGTTCCTGTTGACTTGCTGATCGTGGCTAGCCGAGAATCTCTATACTGAGCGACCAGAGCGGAGGTGATGCTTGCTACCGCATACTTGCCCAGGTGCGCCTTGAGGGTGCGAATCCGCGACATGTCGCGACTGCCACCTTTCAACGTGGGCACAACCTCTGTTGCATAGCGGTCGAGTAATTCAGACAGCAGCGTCCTTTCTGACTCCGTTCTCTGTATGAAC
The DNA here is from genome assembly GCA_028065135.1 of Acidithiobacillus sp. Next base: position 417 of record JAPTWR010000083.1, on the reverse strand, counting down.
ACCCCGCGAACCATTTCTGATTCAGTGACCTTTGCCCACGCCTCAGCATCGCGCTTGGTCCTGAAGGTCTTGGTCTGTGATGGAAACCCGCGTTTACGAATAATCGCCTGCCAGCCGATTAGGTTCTCGTCCTGATCGTGACGGGGTGAAATGGTCGCCATGCTGCACCTCTCGCTGCACCTGGAATTCAACCTAAGTGCAGCATAATTGCAGCGTTTATTCAAGCGGCGCCGGAGATATTCTTGCAACCTACTGTTTTTGTTTGGAGGCTGGGCCCGGAATCGAACCGGGGTACGCGGCTTTGCAGGCCGCTGCATGACCACTCTGCCACCCAGCCTTAAAAGAAAGGGGAAAGACTGAACGCTTTCCCCCGATTGTGGAGCGGGAAACGAGGCTCGAACTCGCGACCCCAACCTT
>JAPTWR010000060.1 GCA_028065135.1 Acidithiobacillus sp. | reverse complement strand
AGTCCTTAGGACGAACACAATCTTGCTTGCCTCGCTCCGGGGATCAGCCGAAGGGTACCAATCCACAAGGACTGGCTCCAAGACATAAGGACGAAGCGCGCTTTGGGCGGATCAGCGACACCCGTTACTGCTGGGCCAAGAAGCCGACGCTCCCCGAAGTGAAAGGCATGCTGATCTACCAATACACTTATGCCTATGCGGCCGTATCACCCCAGGACGGGCGTATGGATTCCCTGGTGCTGCCAGAAGTCAGCGGCAGGTGCATGCCGCTTTTCCTCGACGAGGTTGCCCAGCGTTATCCCGGCGATAACATCGTCATGATTGTCGATGGTGCCGGTTGGCACAAAAGTAACGAGCTCAAGTTGCCAGAAAATCTACGCTTGCTCTTTTTGCCACCCTATTCGCCGGAACTGAATCCTCAAGAGCACCTCTGGGACGAGTTGCGGGAGAAGTATTTTCACAACCGGGCCTTTGACAGTCTGGGGGCGCTGGAAGACCAGTTGGTCGCCGGCCTTCGTGCCCTTGAGACGGACCATGCGCGGGTGAAATCCATCGCCGGATGGGAGTACATAATTAACTCTAATTCTAATGCAATTTAGAATTATTTCATTCTAGAGCGCGCCTAGTTTTTGGTATTGTTACTAAAAGTATCCCTGTTAGCATAGTTGCGCCGGCCAAAATTAGACGGGTAGTTATTTGCTCGCCCAACAACGGAGCCGCACTAATAACGACAATCACGGGAACCAGCATTTGTATGACAGCACTCGTTACGCCCCTTAGCTCCTTCATTAAGATATACCAGAGTACATAAATCAATGCCGAGGTTATTGCACCAATGAGCATAGAATAATAGATTCCCGCAAGGCTTATATGAATGACTTCATGATGCCAGCTTTGTATCGCTGCATAGATCACTAATAGAATAATAGCGACCAGCCCAGAATATATAAAATTTGCCGTTGTGGTCGCCAAGTCATCCCTGGAACTTTTGCCCAGTATCGAATATCCAGCCCACGCGACACCGGCCCCTATCATCAATCCTATCCCCAAAAGCTTAGGAAGATGCGAGATACCACCCACCAACACCCACAACCCCACGAGAGTTATCCCGCTCCCAATCCACTGAAGTTTTGACAACCGGTAGCCACCACGAATCTCCCATGCCAGCATGGTCGCCTGAATGGCAAAAAACAAAAATAGAGTTCCAGTAGCAGCCCCAAGCTGCTCATAGCCATATGCAAATGCCAACGCATACACAAACAACATCACTGGCATCAGTATATGATGCAATCTAGGTCGAGCCGTAGTCACCATCATCAGGACGATTAAGATCGCCGCGCCGCTTGCTAACCGAATTGCGGTAAATGGAAGCGGCCCAATTAAATGTCCGCCCAAGGCTGCTCTTGCCAGCAGACTATTGCCAGCCATACCAAGGAGTACTATCAGAGTCAGCAAGATTATGCGTACGCGGGACATATAATGAACCTCATTGAACGTATTTATCCCAGGAAAACTTATCTAAATAACGGTTCTAACGCATAGTGACAAGTTCTTCCGCACTGGTTGGATGAAGAGCCAAGGTGTCATCAAAATGGCCTTTACAAGCGCCCATCTTTACAGCAAAGGCAACGCCTTGAAGCATCTCTTCGGCGCCAACACCGATGATATGACGTCCGACAGCTTTCTCCTCAGCGCCGACAGCGCCAAGTTTCATGTCCGTTTGTACGGAGTTTTCGGAAAAAGCAAACGTCACAGATCGGAAACGGGTGCAATAGATGGTGCCCACATTATCCCCATGGATATCCCGAATCTCCATTTCAGTAAGCCCAATCGCCCCAATGGGTGGATGATTGAAAACAACAGCTCAAATTGTCCTTACCATCGCATTGCTGACTAGACAGATTAGGCTATCTGGATAAAGTCGTTGGCGATCAGTCAGTTTTAATGGACGAAGAAACTTTAAACGCATTAAAAAGCACATCTGTAGCCGCATGATGTGCACCTGCATACAAGGCATCGTAGATATCGCGGTCCGTCCATCCTGCCTGGTAAAGCGCCTCAATATCCTTTTCACTGATGTTCGCGGGCTTATCTATTGCCTTGAGAACAAAAAGCATCAAGGTTTTGTCATGTTCCGGGAGAGGAATCAGTTCAGGATGAATCAGAGATTGACGTAGATCTTCCTGGTTGATACCCGCATTGACCAATGCTGCTTCATTAAAATCGATACAAAAGGTATTTCTGTATTTTCCAGACACCAAATAACGAAGCATAGCGATGAATGTTGGGCTGAGCGTAGGATGGGATGCCATATAAGCCATAGTTGCTATCTGCCCATCGAGTAAATTGGGGCTTACACTGAACAGGTGAAATGCTTCTGGGATATATCCTACAGCATCCTCGATCTGTTGATAAAAGTTAGCCACTTTGCCTTCTGCTTCGTCTGGATGTACCGTCTTTAACAAAGCCATATAATGCCTCCTAGTTGATTACACACAAAAAACAAGAAAAATTGTGGAGAAGCTATCTCGAACGACTACACTTTACGATTCTCTGGTCATACATGAGATCTCCATTTATGTGCAAATACAGACTTTTTATTCACGCCCTGCCATCACCGGAGCCAGTTCACGTTTTGTTACGTAAATCAACCAGGCTACAGCTGGTTTTCCGGGTGGCCAGACATTCTCTGGCGCCAGGGGAAAAGTCGAATGAGCATTGTTTTTTCTGTAACTCTAGCCAGTCTTCAGAAGGATACTTACCCTCTGGAAGATTGGGCGGAAAGTAAACGCAAGAAGTACAAAATGGATCACTCACAGTATTTTCTCGATTCATGCATGATCTCCTTTTGACTAAAACTATTACGCAGGCCGGAGAAGCCCTTCCGCTTTCAGGGCCGATTGCACCGCTGGCCGCATGGATACCCGCCCCTGATACGCCTGGAGCACCGGCCATTGCTCCAGTTCAATGCCCACATGCCGGCCCCAGCCCAATACCGTAAAGAGATAGGCGTCGGCCACCGTGAAACCCTCGCCCAGCAACCAGTCCTTGCCCTCCAGTTGCCGGCTGACCGTGCCCAGGCGCCGCCCGAGTTGGGCAGCGGCCACCGCCTTCCATTCCTCGGGCACCTGCGGATTGAATAAGGGAGAAAAACCCTTATGCAGTTCCGTGGAGATGAAATTGAGCCACTGCATGAGCCGATAGCGCTCCAGTGTGCCTAGGGGCGGGGCGAGCTTCTTTTCGGGCACGCGATCGGCAAGGTACTGAATGATGGCTGGCCCCTCGGTGAGCACCTGCCCGTCGTCGAGCAGGAGGGCGGGCACGTAACCGTCGGGGTTGATGGCGGTATAGTCGGCACCGGTTTCCGTTTTTTTGCTGGCGAGGTCCACCCTTTCCTTGTCGAAGCGGAATCCGCCTTCGTTGAGGACGATATGGGGAGACAGGGAACACGCACCGGGGCTGTAATACAATTTCATGGCAATCCACCTCCTGACCGAGCGATTGACGGCAAAAGTGCCGGGGTTGTTGTGCATGGCTTCAGACCAGCGCGGCTGGCCGTTCGATGAGATATTAGTACCCCATACAGCTGGTCTTGTGAAGTATGCACTTTATTGTTATATATATTCGTACAAAACAGTAAGTATATTTTTAGTAAGTATGAATAAAAGGGGGGATTCCCAACCTTGCTCACGGAGGGAAGAGAGATGGCAGAAGAGGAGCCCTGCGCGGTGGATGTCACCCTCCGCGTCATTGGTGGAAGATGGAAGGTTCTGATTCTTCAGGATTTGTTCACGGGAACCCGGAGATTCTCAGAAATCCACAGAGCCGTTCACGGCATCACCCAGAAGATGCTCGCCCAGCAATTGCGGGAGATGGAGCGGCACGGCATCGTGAACCGGCTGGTATATGCCGAGGTACCACCCAAGGTCGAATATTCCCTTACCCCCCTGGGGAAGAGCCTTTGGCCCGTCCTCATGGCGATGCACAAGTGGGGGCTGGAGCAATTGGCGGCGACGGGCAACCCGGCGCCAAGCCCCCGGGAAAGCGGGCCGCAGGCGGCGGGTCTTCCCGGGCGTTGAGGAAGGCGGGAGCCCGCTTCCGCATTATCGGACAGATCCGGTGGGAACAGCAGCGTCCAGTCCTCCAGCAACGCGTCTGCCTCATCAAAGCGGAAAAAATGATCGGCCTGGAGGTGTATCAATCCCGGTTGCCGAAGATCTCGAGAAGGGCCATGAACAGGTTGATGATGTCCAGATAAAGGCCGACCACCAGCAACACCGGCTCTTGGACGCCGCCGTTAACCATGCGTTGGGTATCGAACAGGATCAGGCCGCTGAACACCAGCACCAGGACGCCGGCAATGGCGAGCTGCAGAGTGGGAAGATGCAGGAAAAAGATGTTTACCAGCGATACCACAATGGCGATAACCAGGCCAGTTATGAGAAATCCACCGATGTGGCTGAAATTGCGTCTGGTGGTCAGGGCGTATACGGATAATCCGATGAACATGATGGCCGTAGTGCCCAGAGCTTCGGTGATAATCGTCGGGCCCTTTGGCGCATTGAGGTACATTGCTATGGCCGGACCCATCATCATGCCCATACCGGCCGCAAAGAGGAACACCAACGGGACGGCGATGGGGCTGCGGTGGGCGCCGGTGTACTGTACGGCAAAGAGCAACGCAAAGGATCCAATCATTAAAATGAAGGGGTGCTGATAGGCGAACGGGGAGTGCATTCCATAGATGGAGGCTATTGCCGAGACCATCAGGGTGAGGGCCAGCAGTCCGTATGTCTTCGCCATAAGCGTACCCACGTCGGAAACCATGGGGCTGCGGATGCTGTCGGGGAACTGGTTAAATCGGGACATGCATTACTCCTGAAATGTGTCTACACCGGGTCGCACCCTGCAAGGGTACGACCCTGCAAGCGTTGTTGACCTCAAACCGTTCATCCGTATGATCAGAGTATAGGCAAAAAGGAACACGCGCATGCTGCACTGGATCGCGGACAGCCGCAGCGGATTCGTGGCCTTACTGCTGGCGGCATGCATCGTGGCGATGGCGGTATACGCGCTGCCCGTGCTGTTGGCCTGGAGCATGGGCAGCCCGCAGCGGATGGCCATCACTCTGGTGGATCTGCTGCTGGACTGGTCCATCATCGGCTGGATTGCCGACCTGATACGGGCCTGATACGGGCATCTTGTCTGCCAATGGCGGAAGTTTTGATGGGGACCTGCCCCAGGCGGGAACCGTGGATGCGGTAGCCTTGCAGGCGGCAGCATCGATCAGGGCGAAAAGAGGCTTGCGGCATCGCGCCCATACTGTAGTTGTCACCGAGAGGAGAGAGACGCGGACATCGCCACCGTGGAACAGCAGTACAACCGGCTTCAGCAGGAAGGGCAAAGCGTAACTCAGGGCATTCAGGGGCTGGCCGGCAAACTCAAAACCGCTGCAGACGGCGGCAGTGCCGACGCCCGCGAATGGCTGCTGGATCTCAAGGAACTGGCCCTGAACGTCCAGCAGGAACAGCAGCAGGTCATGATGCTGATGCAGGCGATGCATCAGGCCGTGCAAAATGAACTGCAGCAGTTACGCACAGCCACAATCATGGCAACCGGGCTACCCGCAAACGCCACAGGCACAGGGTTATCCCCAGGCACAGCCGCAACAGGGCGGATTTTTGAACAGCCTGGAACACTCCGGTTCTGGGCAGTCGCTGATGATGGGCGCGGGCTTCGGGATTGAGGACGACTTGATCAACGCGATATTTTGATATCGGCAGATTCGACGTTGGAGACTGGGGCTGGCCACGAGCGATGTAACGGCGTGTCGGCCCCATGGCAACAGGGATATTTTCAGGGAGGTAACACACTGAAATGAAGATGTTTACCATGAAAATTGATCTGGAAGGCATTGAACCCCCGATCTGGCGCAGGATACAGATTGCCTCCTCGCAGAACCTCTGGGGCCTCCATAATGTGATTCAAGTGGCCATGGGCTGGACTGGAAGTCACATGCACGAGTTCATCATCAAAAAAGTTCGGTATGGCCAAACAGATGACGAGGCGGACGAGTTAAACGAATTTTATGGTGTCGAGATCAAAGAAGAATCTGAGGCGATTCTCTCTGAGGTCATGCACGCCAGGAGCAGGTTCCTCTACGTCTATGACTTTGGTGATGACTGGCGGCATGTCATAAAAGTAGAAAAAAGCGAAGATGTCCATGAACCTCTGAAGGCTTGGGCCACTGTCATAGAGGGTGGCAGAAATTGTCCGCCTGAAGATGTGGGTGGAGTCTGGGGATATTTGGAGTTGCTAGAAATTCAGCAGAGGGGCGCCAAGAATAGTGAGGAGGAGTCCTTCCTGGAGATGTTGCCTGAGGGATTTAATCCGGATGAGTTTGATTTAGAAGAGGCTCAGGCAGCGATGGAGGAGTATTATGCAGAGTAGCGACCCCGGAATTTTGGCTGTTTTTTGTCTACAATGGATTCCCGCACTCTGCTGTCCATGCGCTTAGATTCCGGTGAGTTTGATGCCGGGCAAGGGCAGGCCACGGGTGAGGTGAAGGGCAACGGGAAGGGGGTTATGGCGGAAGCGCTGTGAATGGGGCTGGAAATCTCGCCTATTATCCCGCTGCTGGCGGGACTGGACCCTCGCAAGAGAGAAAACTGCCTGTCCGTGGGTGCTCTTGTCCGAAGGCACCAACATCTGGGGCGGTGGGGTGGAACTGTCGTGGTGTTCACCATGAATCGCGGCCATATCCTGGAACTGCCCGAATACTGGAAATACTGGATCGACGCCAGGGCGGCCAATAGCATGGGTATCGCCAAGATCCTGTCTGTCCATCACCCTGAAGTCTGCGCCATGCTTTATGAAGACCAGCACGGGGCAGCTTGGTGTATCCGGCTCTCCGGCCCGGGTCTCCCGGCCATTCAAGATGACTTGTTTCAGAGTTACACCAAAATGGCCGTCCTGGTGTGATGTCCCATGGCCCCGTCGGCAGTGGGCATGATATCAGGATGCCCGGGCTTGGTCCTAGCGGGGACGATGGCTATGGGGACTGGAGCGCCGGTCCTGTCCACCCCAGTCTCTACGCCCTCTGGGCGTCGGGCGCTGGTAGCATTGAAATGCTCGTTGGTTCTGGGGCCGGGGCCATTGGATAAGACAGTAGTGCGGTGCTTTTTTCCGGTCGAGTTCGCTGGCGTTCATAAAAGCGTCATATTTGGGGGGTATTCTCGGATTCGGGCACGCCCCCCATCAATTGACTCGGAGACCGGTCGTGGAACTCAACCCATTGCAAACCCGCGTGGCGAAAGTCTATCAGGAGGGCCTATATGCCGGTATCGGCACTAGGGAGGATGCCCGGATTACCCACGACGCGTTGTTTTTGTTCCTGCTCCAGGAAGCGGAGGGGTGCGTCGACCTGGATGTCTTAGAGAGTCATGTCGCCGTGATCAGTGAACATCTGCAGGATTTTCTGGATGAACTGGCAACGACAATAGCGAACGCCGCGGAAGATTCCCTCTGACGGCGGTTAACCCTAAGCATTGAACTCTACTTTTCCACATAGAGGAGATACACTGATGTCCGAAGACAGTCAGGAAATCCAGCATCATCAGGTAGCAGGCGAGCCACGGATGCCTGCGGAGGAACGCTACTGCATGATCGCTGAAGCCGCTTATTTCATCGCCGATGAGGGGCGGCAGGCGGATGGCGAAAACTGATTTTCCCATCCCCTGTATGCTCAATCTTCGTCCCACAGTTTTTAGACAACGGAGGACATCCCACCATGGTCACTTCCGCTAAAACAGCGACGACAGCTTACGAAGACGAGAACCTCAGCGCTTATGGGCCGACTCGCGCGACCATCCAAGGAACTCCGCTCGCCCCGGAAGAGTTGCGCACAACCGATGCCTACTGGCGAGCCAGTCTCTATCTGTGCCTGGGGATGTTGTACCTCAGGAGCAATCCATTGCTCCGGGAACCGCTGCGACTGGAACACATAAAACCGCGCTTGCTAGGCCACTGGGGATCGGACGCTGGCCAGTGCTTCACCTATATTCACTTTAACCGGCTGATCATCAAGTACGATCTGAACGCGATCTACATCTCCGGCCCCGGTCACGGGGCACCGGCGGTACTGTCCCAGGCATATCTCGAAGGAACCTACTCCGAGATTTATCCCGACATCCGTGAAGATCTGGTAGGCATGCAGCGCTTCTTCAAGCAGTTTTCCTTCCCCGGGGGCATCGGTAGTCACGCGACCCCGGAAACCCCCGGCAGCATTCATGAGGGCGGTGAACTCGGTTACAGTATTTCTCACGCATTTGGAACCGTCTACGATAACCCCGACCTGATTGCCCTGGTCATGGTCGGCGATGGCGAGGCGGAGACCGGACCCTTGGCCACGAGTTGGCATAGCAACAAATTCCTCAATCCGATTACCGATGGGGCGGTCCTGCCGGTGCTCCACCTCAACGGCTATAAAATCAACAACCCCACCATTCTGGCGCGTATTAGTCATGCGGAGTTGGAGGCGCTATTCGTCGGTTATGGGTATACCCCCTACTTCGTGGAGGGCAGCGATCCAGAGGGCATGCATCAAGCGATGGCCGCCACCATGGAACACTGTGTTCTGGAGATTCGCAAGTTCCAGGAAAAGGCCCGGCAGAGTGGTGCGGCTTACCGCCCCCGCTGGCCGATGATCATTCTTCGAAGTCCCAAAGGCTGGACGGCCCCCCGGAAGGTGGACGGGCATTATCTGGAAGGTTTCTGGCGAGCCCATCAAATCCCCCTTCCGGACGTGGCCACCAACCCGGCCCATCTGAGTCTGTTGGAATCCTGGATGCGCAGTTACCAACCGGAAAAGCACTTTGATGCGCAAGGGCGACTGATTCCTGAATTGCAAGCTTTGGCGCCCAAGGGGCGGCGGCGCATGAGCGCCAACCCCGTGGCCAATGGGGGTCTGCTGCGCCGCCCTCTGGATATGCCTGACTTCCGCACGTTCTCCGTGGAGATCGAAAAAGCCGGAGGAACCCTGGCTGGCAACGTGCCCACGCTGGGAAATTTCCTTCGGGAGGTCATGCGGCTGAATATGCAGAACTTCCGCATCTTCGGCCCGGACGAGACCCAATCCAACAAACTCACAGCCCTTTATGAGGTCACCCAAAAAGTCTGGCTCGGGGAATATTTCCCGGAAGATGCCGACGGCGGCGAACTGGCCTTGCAGGGACGGGTCATGGAAATGCTCAGCGAGCATACGATAGAAGGATGGCTGGAAGGTTATCTGCTGAGCGGGCGGCACGGGCTCATCAATAGCTACGAGCCGTTCATCCACATCATTGACTCCATGTTCAACCAGCACGCCAAATGGCTGGAAAAATGTAACGCACTGCCCTGGCGGGCCGATGTGGCGTCACTCAACCTGCTGATGACCGGACTGGTCTGGCGACAGGACCACAATGGTTTCACGCATCAGGATCCTGGTTTTCTCGATGTGGTGGCTAACAAGAGCCCCAGCGTGGTGCGCATCTATCTTCCGCCGGATGCCAACTGCCTGCTTTCCGTTGCCGATCATTGCCTGAAAAGCGTCAATTACGTCAACGTGATCGTCGCGGACAAGCAAAAGAATCTGCAGTACCTGGACATGGAGGCGGCCGTGGCGCACTGCACAAGGGGCGCTGGCATCTGGAGCTGGGCGAGCAATGACCAGGGGGTTGAACCTGATGTGGTCATGGTGAGTTGCGGTGACGTGCCGACTCTGGAGTCTCTGGCCGCCACTGCCCTACTGCGTCAGCACGTGCCCGACATCAAGGTTCGATTCGTGAATGTGGTGGACTTGTTCAAATTGGTACCACATACCGAACACGCACACGGGATGACGGATCGTGAGTTCGAGGCGCTGTTCACTTCCAGCCAGCCGGTGATCTTCAATTTCCACTCCTACCCGTGGCTCATCCACCGATTAACCTACCGGCGACCCGGACAGCACCATATTCATGTGCGCGGTTACAAAGAGAAAGGCAATATCAGCACGCCCCTGGAACTCGCGATCCTGAATCAGACGGATCGTTTCAGTCTGGCCATTGACGCCATTGACCGGATACCCCGCCTCTGCGACACGGGGTCCAGTGTGCGCGAGACCCTGCTTGATCAACAGTTCGCCTGTAAGAACCATGCCTACGAATTTGGGGTGGATCGCCAAGATATCACGGATTGGAAGTGGCCGTTTTGATAATGGCTGAAATATTGACAGTGCGATCAGCCATTGCGGGCCGTAACTTCCCCATCAGCCTCTCCGCACTGACGGCCTGGCGGCGCTGCGGGTCCTGGCCGCGACGCAGCACCATGATGGTCGCCTCAGACCTTCGGAGCAGGCCGGAGAATGGTTGCCTTGGGATGCACATCGCCATCGGCAATCTCAAGGCTTACCTGTTGGGCACGTTCCACGGGGTCTCCGGCCGGTATCCGCAGGAATATCTCAACGAGTTCGTCTACCGGTTCAACCGGCGCTTTCGGGAAGCGGAGATCCCCCTGCGCCTGCTCAATGCGTGCATGGACCATAGACCCATCCGATTGGCGGATGAGAAAGGTTAAGAGGCATATATATGAATGCCTTCCTCCCAGTTTGCGTTGCCAAAAATGTTGGCGTAGCCTCGACCGGAGGGTTGGCATCATGATTCGGTTAGGCAAGGAAGGCGGCATGATCGAAATTCGTATCCATGGACGGGGTGGACAAGGCAATGTAGTGGCGGCCTATGTGCTGGCCACCGCCGCCATCGGTCAAGGGCTTTTTGCACAGGCGTTTCCCGCCTTCGGCGCGGAGCGCCGGGGAGCCCCGGTGGCCGCTTTCGTACGCATTGCAGAGACGCCCATCCGCCGTCGTTGTCAGGTGGCTCAACCTGCCTTCGTCATCATCCAGGACGAAACTCTGGCCGCGCTGCCGGACACTCTCGCCGGCCTCGCGTCGGAAGGGGGCGTGATGATCAATTCCCAGCGCGATTCGCGGGCCCTGTCGGACACCTTCGGGCGGGCTACCTATACGTTGCCCGCCACCCGTCTCTCGCTCGAAGCCCTTGGTCGTCCCATGCCCAACACGGCCCTGTTGGCCGCCTTTCTCACCCTGACGGAGCTGCTGCCGGTCGCCGGACTCAAGGATGCCCTGGCGCAGCGCTTCAGGGGCGAAGTACTGGCCCACAATCTTGCACTGGTCTGCCAGGTGGCAGATGCGACGCCACGCGGCATATGGAAGGAGCTGGTGCATGCGGCAAGCGCTTGAAGGTTCTCAGGCCATCGCCCGCGCAGTGGCTCTGTGTCGGCCACAGGTGGTGGCCGCCTATCCCATTACGCCGCAGACCCACATCGTCGAACACATCGCCAAACTCGTAGCAGACGACAAGTTCCATTGCGAACTCGTGAGCGTGGAAAGCGAATTTTCCGCCGCCTCGGTAGTGTTGGGTGCGGCCTGCGCCGGCTCTCGCGCCTACACCGCCAGCGCCTCCCAGGGAATTCTGCTGATGAGCGAAGTCCTCTTCAACATCTCCGGGCTGCGTGTGCCCCTGGTGCTCACCTGCGCAAACCGGGCGGTTTCCGCACCGCTTTCCATTTGGAATGATCAGCAAGATTCCATGGCCGTGCGCGATGCGGGTTGGATCCAGATTTACTGCGCGGATAACCAGGAGGCGGTGGATGCGACCATTCAGGCCTTTCGCATCACCGAGCGCTGCGAACTGCCGGTGATGGTGTGCGTGGATGGGTTCACCCTGACCCACACCCTGGAGCCGCTGGAATTGCCGGACCAGGAACTGGTCGACGGCTTCCTGCCGCCCTACCACTTCTCCCGTGCCCTGGATCCGCTGGCTCCGCTTTCCATGGGAACACTCGTTGCGCCGGAGTATTTCACCGAGGCGCGCCACCTGCATCATGCGGCATTGCTCGCCGCTGAAAAGGAGATCGTGGCGGCGGCACGGGATTGGGCAGCCGCATGTGGGCGGGAACAGGCGCCGCTTGTGCGGGTGGACGGCCCCGCTGATGCGAAGATCGGCATTCTCACATTGGGCTCTGTATTCGGCACGCTGCTGGATGCGCGTGATCAGTTTCCGGGGCTGCCGGTGAAACTCATGCATCTGCGTTGCTTCCGTCCGTTTCCGGTGGAGGCCCTGCGGGCCGCCTGTGCCGGGCTTCATGACCTCATCGTGCTGGAGCGGGCCATCGCACCCGGCGCCGACGGCATCGTGGGGGCAGAAATGCGCTCGGCCCTTGCGGACACCGACAGCCCTCCGCGGATCCACAATTTCGCCGCAGGTCTGGGCGGTCGGGATGTACCATTGGCAATCTATCCGCGTCTGCTTGAGGCGATCAAAAAACCGCACCCGCGCATGAGCGCGATCGACCTCCGGCCCGAACTGCTGCCAGCCGATTCATAAGTTCGCCAGGAGGTTGCCCCTTGACGCCACAGACGCTGCACGATCTTCGCATGGCCCAGCCCCGCTTTCAGGGGCTCGAAGCGGGTCACCGGGCCTGCCAGGGGTGCGGGCAGGCCCTGGCGGCGCGGCTCACCCTGGAAGAATCGGGGCCTGACGTGGTGGTTGCCAACGCCACCGGCTGCCTTGAAGTTTTCACCACCGCCTGGCCGGATTCTGCTTGGCGGGTGCCCTGGCTGCATTCCCTGTTCGCAAACACCGGCGCCGTGGCGGCAGGCATGGAGGCGGCGCTGAAGATGCAGGGCCGCGACATCAAGGTGCTGGCCTTCGCGGGTGACGGTGGCACCTTCGACATCGGTTTCCAGGCGCTTTCCGGCATGCTCGAGCGTGGGCACAATGTGCTCTTCATCTGCTACGACAACGAAGCCTACATGAACACGGGTGTACAGCGTTCCAGTTCCACGCCCCATGCCGCCGCCACAACCACATCCCCTGCAGGCGTGGCGCGCATGGGCAAGCGCCACCTGAAAAAAGATATTCTTTCCATCATAGCCGCCCATCACATTCCTTATGCAGCGACCGCATCGGTCGCCTATCCTGCCGATTTACGAAAGAAGGTGCGGCGCGGCATTGAGGTGGAAGGGCCGAGCTTCCTGCAGATCCATTCCCCTTGCCCCCTCGGCTGGGGTCATGGCAGTGAACTTTCCATCGAGGTGGCACGCCTTGCGGTGCAGAGCGGGATGTTCCCGCTCATCGAACTGGAGCAGGGCGCACTGGTCGGGGCCATGCCGATCCGGCAGATTCGTCCGGTGGCGGACTACCTCAAGCTCCAGGGACGCTTCAAGCACCTCTTCGCCGACGACGCCCTGGCCCGAGAAGAACTCGCCCATCTCCAGGCCCTCGCCGATCAAAACATAGAGGATTATGCCTTGAAAGCGGAAACTGCTGACCCCCTCGACACGGAAGGCGCGGATACGGTGCGCCGCGGCGGCCTCCGTTCTACCTAAGGAGAACGTTATGCCCGTCATGACCCCCGGTGCCTTCGCTTACCCCGCCACCGCTCTGGCATTCAAAACTGGTAGCTGGCGTACTATGCGGCCTCTCTACCAGCCGCGCCCGGCACCCTGCCACAGCGGTTGCCCGGCGGGAGAAAATCCCTGCGACTATCTCGCCCAGGTGGCGGAAGAGGATTTCCAGGCCGCCTGGGAAACCCTGGTGGCGACAAATCCCTTACCAGCCATCACGGGGCGGGTATGCGACCACCCTTGCGAAAGCGCCTGCAACCGGGGCCGTTTTGATGCCGCCATCGCCATTCACAACGTGGAACGTTTGCTGGGGGACGAAGCCATCCGGGCAGGGTGGGGCTATCCCCTACCGTCGCTCGTCCCCGATGCGCCGAAGGCGGTAGTGGTGGGGGCTGGTCCTGCGGGACTTTCCTGTGCCTACCATCTCCGCCGGCTGGGCGTGCAGGCCACTCTCATGGAGCGGCTGCCGGTTGCCGGTGGCACTTTGCGCATGGCC
>JAPTWR010000124.1 GCA_028065135.1 Acidithiobacillus sp. | reverse complement strand
GCCTCATCCAATCCGCCAAGGCGAAAGCCCGGGGTTACCGCACCCACAAGAATTTTATCAACATGGCCTACCTGATCCTGGGTAAGCTGGATCTCAGGCTACCCACTTGAAACGACGAGGAGCCAAAGGAATCGTAATCCGAGAGCCGCCGCGCCATTTCACACCCTGCCCGCGAATTGCAATAGTCTGCGCCGAACGGCCTTTTTCAGCGCATCGGTTCTGGTTCTGGATGGTTTCCGTGCGATCAGGACTGAATCCTGCCATATATCGCTGCCGTCCGCGTAATCCTGGCTCTCCCATTGGGTGGCAACCTCGATTGTTTGTAACCGGGCGAAGCGGGCTAACGCTTGGAACCCATCTGGATAAAATCTCCAACAGTCCACCGGGTAGCGATGCTCGACGCCACCGGCGGGGGCAATAATGCAGCATATACCATTGCTCTTGAGCACCCATTCAACCTCAAGCATCGTCATCCAGAAGAATTCGATGTGCTCGAATGCTTGCCCAGAGATCACCACATCCGCAGAAGATGATGCCACTTCGCGCCATGAATAAGGATTGCCCAAGACCACATCCACGTTCTCTCCAGCAGCCATGTCGATTCCGACATAGCGCCATGATGGTTCTGCGAATAGGGATCGGTAACAGCCATTGACATCCTGGCTGCCGATGTCATAGATCGTCAGATCCCTCCGGCCAGACAGATGTTTGTCTCGAAAGCGCGTCATCTTGTCTATAGAACTTTGATGCATTTCATTCCGTAACGACGGTAAGCTGTTCATAATATAGCCTGCCGTCGCACAACTCCTCTACATTCCGCTCATATTGACCTATCTCCGCCACGCGTCCATGTTCCATCCGCACAAACTGATCGCAGAATTTCTCCACTTGCTCGGGGCTGTGAGACACAAGAATAAGCGTCATGCCATGGCGTCGGAGTTCAGCTATCTTATCATGGCATTTATTCTGAAAAGATTGGTCTCCAACGGCCAGAATCTCGTCAGCCAAGAGAATGTCAGGATCGAGATGGACGGCTACCGAGAATCCTAACCGCATCTGCATGCCGGAGGAATAATGTTTAAGCGGCGTATCTATAAAAGTCCCCAGTTCAGAAAACGCGATAATCCCATCCAATCGTTTTTTAACTTCATTGTTTCTGAATCCGTACAAGCTGGCATTCAGATAGATGTTTTCCAGCCCGGTTAATTCTGGATTAAAACCAACACCCAACTGTATCAACGGTGCGACCCTGCCTTTTGCAACCACTTTGCCGCTGGTCGGAGGGAGAATGCCTGCAATGATCTGCAACAATGTGCTTTTACCAGAACCGTTGGGGCCAAGCAAACCCAAAGCCTCTCCGCGTTGAACGGTGAAGCTGACATCGTGCAAAGCCTGAAATCGCTCCCGGCGTTCTCTCTTCCCTGAATGGAAGACAGACAAGAATCGTGTCTTGATCCCGAAGGCCCGGTTATGGCGGAGAATGAAATCCTTAGAGACGTGATCAACGATAACGGCGGCGGTCATGGGCTATAGGTTCTCCACTAACAACGCGGCTTTCCGCCAGAAGAGCGTCATACCCAAAGCCAGGCTACCAGCCGTCCACAGCGTAGCAACAAGTATAGTATGCTCTCGTGGAAGGGTCCCGTGGTAAAGCAACGCATGGAACATTTCCATGTATACCGTTAAAGGGTTCAATTCGATGATTGAACGGGTTTCTGGTTTTAGGGTAGACAGACCGTAGCCTATTGGCGTGAACCAGAAGAGGGCCATGATGGCAATGTCCACCAGATGCTTGAGATCCCGAAATTCCACGTTCAGCACCGAAAAGGTTAGAGCGATACCCCAGATAAACGCGATATACAGCAGCAATGCCAATGGATAGAGTGCCAATCCCCAATGGTAGGTTCCACCCAGGAAGGGATAGAGCACGACCAAAATAAGGATGGCCACCACCCACAGGACCAGATTGAAGAGCACGCTTGCCGTTGGAACCAGTATCCGGGGAAAGTAGATTTTCTGCAACAGCCCTGCAGCACCGGTGAGGCTATCGCAGCTCTGCGAGACGGTCTGGGCGAATAGATTGTAATGCAGAACACCAATAACGAGGTAAAGGATATAGTTTGGCATATCGCTGCGGAATACGTGAGTAAAAACAAAATAATACAGAAGAATCAGAGCCAATGGATTGCCCAGTGACCAGAGGAAACCCAGTGCCGCCCCCTGGTAACGAACCTTGAGATTCGCCGTCACCAGGTTACGGACAAGATCCCGGTAACGCCAATATTTTCCGAATGAGCGAGCCACTTGAAGCAAAGTATTCCCCTTTAGCCGATAGCCAGCCGCATGGCCAGACCCAGGTTTCGGATCCAGCCATGTCGACAGAATCGTCGTATGAACACGGTTTGTAAACGCTCCATGACCCGCGTATGAGCGCTCATGGAAGCAAATCGTTGCAGATCTTTCGCCTTGTCTGGTGACAGGGCCCCATGAAACGAGGCGAGGAATACGGCGACCTGACGTTGATTGCGTTGCAGCAGGCGCCAGAACTCCGTATTCGACTTGATCCGCAGAAACGCCCGCATCACATAGGTCGGGCCGAACTGCTTTGCCCCCGTATCGTTGTTGCCATGCTGCCTGTAGAACATGGTCGCCTGGGGAATGAAGCGAATCACTCCGAAGGCAGAGGCCACCAGTCCCAGCCACCAGTCATGCATCAGGACGCCCTCCGGGATCGGCAAGGCTTTTTTGAGCAAGGCCCGATTCATCATGACCGTACATCCGGTCACCATATTCTGCATGCAGAGTTGGCGGAGATCATCCTGGCCCGGATCCAAGTGCTGATAATGCCAGAATGAAGGATCCAAAATATGCAGGTTGGCGTTCGTGACACACAGATCCGTATGAACCAAAACAGGTGTGTCCTTTCCGGCCCACCGTTCGGTCTGCCGCATCTCTTGCAGGGTCACTTCGACCTTGTCGGCGAACCAGACATCATCCTGGTCGGCCAGCATGAGATAAGGCTCCGAGCCGGACTGACTGGCCGTGCAGAGCAGGCGATGGAAATTGCCAATGACCCCCAGATGCTTTTCTTCGTCCTGAAGAAGGATAATCCGCCCTGAGTACTGCTCTACCATTGCCCGCAAGATATCGACAGAGCCGTCGGTAGACCCGTCGTCACGAACGTAGAGCCGAATCTGCGAATAGCTCTGTGCGAGGATCGACGCCACCTGCGACTCCAGGAAATGCGCCCCGTTATACACGGCCATCAACACCGCGACCATAGGGGGAGAAACCTGCTCCGGTTCGCCGTAGTCCGGGTGCGCCGCACGCCTCCGGTCTTGCAGCCTACTTCGGAAATAGGTCATCCAACCCGTCGTGAATCTCCGTGTATGCATGAGCGCCAAGAACCACAGAATCGCCGCGATCGCAATGAACCAGGGCATGGGGATCCGGGTATGCTGCCAAGCCATCACAAAGGCCAGGACGATGAGCAGCAGCATCGGGGCCAAGCTAGAAACAGGCGTCCATACCCGTTGACTGACCAGCAGGAGAAGCCCCAGATCCAGGAGCACTCGCCCATCCCACACCACTGCCGCCCCGGCAATTCCCCACATGGCGATGGCCCACCAGAGCAACGGCAGATAAATAACCAGTTCCAGCAGATGAAATTTGGCCGTCAGGTCCGCTCGACCTTGTGCCTGCAAAAAACCGTATGGGGCATGAGCCAGAGCATTAATCCAGATTCCTACGAGCAGGAGTTCTCCAACCAGCGCGCTCTGCGTTGCAAAGGCCGCGCCTAACCACCAGGTTAGGAATCCTCGCATCAACCAGATACCAATCAGGACCAACGGAGTCATTACAGCTGCAATGATGCGCAACGCCGACCACATCATCGCTTTGGCTTCGCCCTCTTCCAGCATGGCGTAGCGGGGAAAGAGGGCCGTGGCCAGGCTTTGTGGCAGGATTCCGGCGTACATCACCATATTGAAGGGCACGACGTAATGGGCAACATAGGTCATCCCGAGTCGGGCACCAATGAAGAAACGATCGGTGATATTCAGGATCGGACTGATGATGGTACTCACCGTAATCCAGCCCCCATAACGCAGCAGAGGCTTCAATACGCACCATTGGAAACGGGGGCGCGGGAAATCCAGCACCTTTTCACAAAACCAGAAAAGCAACCCGGCACCGAACAGGCGGCCAAGAATCGCTGCGCTCATCAGCCAGGGCAGCGTGACGTGGCCGAGAACAGCAACACCTAATGGCAGAATCTGATAGCCGACGAGCCCCGTGAGTTGGCCTACATTGAGAAAATCGAAACGCTCGGTTCCTTCCAGCGTCCCCATGAAGACGCTCAAGGTGGTGGCAATAGGCAAAAAGGTCAACAGCACCCAGACCGAATGTCCAGCCTCCGTGCGCAACTCCGGAGAAATGTGCAGGACCTGATGGATCATCACCTCCATCAAAGGCCAGAATAGGGCAAGGGAGGCCGCTGATGCAGCCACCAGGCTGGCGATCAGCGCCGTCCAGAAAATTTCTCCCCGATGCTGTTCCAGCGTAGTCGAGGAGTCCCGATCCATGCGCGGGAGTTGCGCGATGCGCTGAGCTACCGCGCGTCCCAACCCCAAGTCGAAGACCCCAAAATACCCCAAGGCCAACCACAGGATGGCCATGGCGCCATAACGGGATACACCGATGAGATGGAGATAGAGCGGCGTGGTCACCAGCAACAAAAGGGCCGGCAATGCTCGTCCCGAAACATTAAGCAGTGTGGAAACCGCAATATGTCGTTTCAACCGGCCTGCTCCATTACGAGGTTAACTCGCTTCCCCCAGCGATAGGCGATGTACTTTCTGAGCGTTCGCACTAGAGCCTCCGGGATCCGCCAAGGGGCATGCCGCGAAAGGAACACCAACTCCGACCGCACAAAGCGATTTCCTTCCGATGCCGGGCTCTGAAATCGCGCCAGCAACGGTTGCTGCTGGGCGTGCATACGGCCAATACCGTAATAGCGCCGAGCTTCCTCGGCCATCGTGAACCCATGGGAATGGATAACCCGGGCCTGCGCCGCATAGACCACCGTTCCACCTTGCAGCAATATCCGCGCGGCCGCGATCATGTCTTCCCCCATGGCGCAGTGTTGGGGAAAGCCCCCTGCGCGCAAAAGTGCCTCCCGCCGGTAGGCGGCGAAGGAGTTTGAGGTGAACGCGGTTTTGATCCCCAAGCGCGGAATGTCCTCTAAACTTTTCTCGGTGCTTTGCTCGGGATAGTTGAAGAGCCGGGCGTGCCGTTCAATGGGTCCGGCCTCTGCGCGGGGAAGCTGGCGCCCATAAGCAACCCCGGCCCGTGGATGCGCGTGCAGTACCAACACCAGTTGTTCCAGGGCATTCGGGCCATCAAGCATGGCATCCTGGGTCAGGAAGACCACAGTCCTGCAGTCTGGTACCATCTCCACCGCCATTCGCCGAGTACCACCGTGATCGAAATGTTCCGGAGCAATGGTGTGCACTTCGAAGCCAGCGGCCTTGGCGACCTCATCCGAGCCGTCCGTTGATCCGGAATCGATCACGAGTATGCGCTGCGACCGCAGGTGTTGCGCCAGAATCGAGGCAATCACCATTCTCCAGAGCGGGCCGCCGTTTTTGACCGGCACGATGAGCGCCACCGACGTCATCCCTTGGTTCTCACCGTCACACGATGCTCGCGGCAACCCGCGTCTGCAGAAGGAGAAATTCATCCGCCGCGGCGTTTATCTCCTTTCGATAATACGTCGCTGAGGCTAGATTTTTTCGGGCATACAGAAACATGAGCTCCATATGCGAGACCATCATGGTCAGGATGCGCAAGCTGCCCATTGTATCCTCACTTACTGGAAAAAGACCCTGCTGAGTCCCATCTCTGCATATGTCCGTCAGTTCGCTGAGTTCGTCGCGGAGATCATCGCAAAGCCCAAAAAAACGGTCGTCATCACGCTGTCCGGCATTTAGGATGTGCTGGATTCGATGGGTAATCTGGTTGGTTACCTCGAAGAAGGATTCCCTTAGCACAGCGCGGGAAGGCGTATGCCGGACGATAGGGATGACATTATCGCTCATCGCTCTGACTCCAATTCAGTCCACCCACAGGCCGGAGAGGTCAATGGTGACGGCGGCGAAGGGGTCGATGGCAGCTTGGTCCGTACTACCCCAGGTGCCCAGCAGCAACCAGCGGCCATCCTGATTGGCATAAGCCTCCAGTGTGCGGTCATCGGGGTCGACGAGCCAGCAGTGGGCAACCCCTGCGGCGGCATAGCGGGGCAGTTTGAGGACGCGGTCAGTGCGGGCGGTGGCGGGGGAAAGGACCTCGCAGGCCCAGTCGGGGGGTACCTCGAACCATGCGGTCTTGGGGAGCACCGGGAGGCGCGCACGGCGCCAGCCGGCCAGGTCGGGGACGAGGATGTCGCTGCCCAGATGCAGTTCGGGTTCGTCCAGTATCCACCAGCCTCCGGGGCCTCCGCCTTGGTCAAAAGGGCTGCCGACCTTGATCCCCAAGGCCGACGAGGCGCGGGCATGAGCCGGTGCGGGCCGGGGATGGGTATGGAGTTCACCGGCAATGATTTCGCCCACGACGTTTTCCGGTAGATTAAACAGGTCTTCGTAAGTGGCGTAACGCGGGGCGGCGGTCATGGGGCGCTCCTTCCGGCATCGAAAGGCGCTGTTGCGCCAAGGCCCTCCACTTCCTTGCGCAGGGCGGCGATCTCGGTCTTGAGGCCATCGTACTCCGCCATCTTGCGCTGTAGGAAGCGGACGGTGACGCGAGCCTTTTCTTGCACCCCTGCGGGCGTCAGCAGATAGGCGTAGGCCCCTTTGTTGGGATTGCGGCGGAAGTTGTCGGTCTTGACGATGCCTTTTTCAATAAGGGCGTTGAGGCAGAAATTGGTTTTGCCCAGGCTGATGCCCATGGCCGCCGCCAGCTCCCGTTGGGTGATCTCGGGGCGCTCGGAGACAAGTTTAAGCAGGTGGTAGCGGATGGCGTCATCGTGCATAAGCGTGTTTTTGTGGTGAACTCGCAGTCAGCTTAGGGCCAATGGCGGGATGTGTCAAGGATTGGTGTGTGAAAGTTGCCCGATAAAAAACAGTTGTCACCGAATTTCGGTACTGAACTTTAGACATGCCGGACGAGACATCGCCGAACGTCAGCAATATCGTCAACGACAAGCCTGCGACAAGCGAAGCGCGAAGCAGAATGGGGTCTCGGGGCTTGCCCTGAGCAGGGTGGGCTGTAGGAATCGGGTCGCGTAGCGTGCCCGAGTCCTACCTGCCCCTACCCTGCCCTTCATTTCATTCAGGGAGCAGGCCGCGATTGCCAAGCACTGCACAAAGCCGCCCATGTTGCGAATAGTCGCGGTAACATCGCGCACGCTCCACACAAACCCGCAATAACCCGCTGAAACGATGATGACAAGGCGACAGCTTCCCTGCGAAAAACCGCACAAATCCGCCATGAAGCCGGTGGGATATGCCATACCTTCGCAGCCCATCGCATTTTCGCGGTGCATAGCGGGGTGAACCGCACCATGCCGGTCAATTCCCGGTGGTATGTGGTGGATGGAAAGAGAAAAGGAACCGACGGCACGGACGGAAAAAAGCCGCCAGCGGAGTTCGGTGGCGGCAATTGGTCAGCGCGATTCCTTGCGTTCAGGGTCCGGCCAGTTCCACGGAATCAGAGGGCGGCGGTGACTGCATCTCGCACATGTACGTCTCTCCGCCCCGCTTCAGGTCGTAAGTGTTACAAATGAAATGGCCATGACGAGTAAGCAGCAGCGGCTCAGGAGCAACGAGGTCGGCGTTTTGCAGCCAGATGTCCAAACCACCCGCGCCGCAAAACACGCAGAAGATCAGAATACCCGCCACCATCCAGAAGTTGTGGAGCTTGTCGCTGGCGACCGCATCCTTGACCGCCGCCGTCCCCGCATCGGAAAAGCGCTGGACGATGGCGGACCGCTCCTGCTGGATAGCCCGTTCAAAGTCGGCCTTCATGCTGTCCGCCGCCTTGGTGAGGTTGCTGACCGCTTGATCCCCGGCACTTTTGACGGTGTTCGAGAGGGTTCCTTGCGCGCCGGTCAATGCATCGGCGATGGATTTGCCGGTGGCATTGGCCGCGTTACCCCCCGCTTCGGAGATGCGCTGCGCCGCCTGCGCCGCAGCCTCCCCGGCGACCTTGCGGAAGCGGTCGTTATGCTGTTGCGATGCGGCCAGGCCTTCGCCCAAAACCTCCCGCAAGCCCTGGACTTGCCCCGCCACGCTGTCCACCTGTTCCCTGGCGTCCAGCGTCATGGCGAGGAGTATCCAGGCGGCATCCTGTGGACTCTGAACGCCCAGATCAGCGGCCTTGACCAGAAGGGCCGCCCGCCGCTGTTCCGGCACCGCCGCGAGGGCCTGGTCGCGAGGAGTATTGCCGTTACCGGTCTTCATGGTCATTCTCCTGCATAATAGGGTCCAACGCCCGCATGGCGGCATGAATCCACTCGGCCACATTGATTCGGTCCACAATCAGCCAGCCCGGAGCGCCGCGCTCTCCAAGCTCCACAATGCGCCCCGGCGTGTCGAGCATTTTTTTCAGCGAAGCGATGGCCCCGAACCTGGGCATCTCGATTTCCCGCATCGGGTAGCGCGCGCGATCCTTCGACTGGGACCAAAGAAAGAACTCCTTGGGGCCTGAGAACAGCGGGTAGACCGCAGCGCGATTCGCTGGATCGACGTGCGAAAGCAACCCCTCTTTGAGGGACAGAACCATACCGGCGGTCAGGGCGTCCGTCATGCCCAGTGAGTACGTCACCACCATCCGTATGCCCAGACCATCGCAGACTCCGCGTAGAATCTGGCTGAGGCCATCGAGCGTCTCCCCCGCGCCGCTGGGCAGGTTGACCACCAGCGCATCCGGATCTTCGGTCTCGATCCAGGTCGCCAGGCGGGTGACGGCATTGGCGGCTTCCGCTCCTGGGCGATTGAGCGGCAGAAGGCCGGCACGGATCTCCGTGACATCCAGATACCGGTCACCCACATCCTTGCGGACGTCCCCATCGATCAGCGCCAGACGCCCGACACCCGCCATCAGCAGCCGCTCAATCATAGCGATCGCCGTCATCGACTTGCCGACGCCACCCTTGTCACCATGACTAACAAACATTGTCTTGTTCATTTAAGAATCTCCTTTAGATAGTTTCTAACTGTCTTGAACGCACCAATCCTGGCTGTGCGTCATCCGGCGACTGCGGGCTGACCCATCCGCCGCTACCCCCCTGTGAAGCTCCCGCCGGTTTCGTGGCGGCCCGCTTCGGAATCACCAGTTTCCCCGAAGCTACCGCCTTGCGGGTACGCGACCAGGCCGATGCCAGGGCGACCTTGCCGTGCGGCACCTCCAGCGCCTCCGCGATTTCCTGCCAGGTGCGCCGGTAGCCTCGGGCCACCAGGATGTCGTGGTAGTGATCCACGATAAGCTTCTGAGTGACGTAACGGGGGTTCATGCCCGCCGCCGTCAGTTCTTCGAGCTTGTTCATATTCAAACCTCCTGAGTTGATGAATCGGGTACCACATCATGTATACGGACGCGACGGACCTGATCGCAATTTGCTGCGGCTTGCTCCGGCGCGCTGCGGATCGCACTTTTCAAATGCCTCTGCGGGTATCGACATACCCCCGCCGTCAGTTCTTCGAGCTTATTCATATTCAAACCTCCTGAGTCGATGAATCGGGTACCACATCATGTATACGGACGCGACGGACCTGATCGCGGTATTTGTTGCGCTTGCTATAGCGTGCCCCAGATCGCACCTTTCAAATGCCTCTGCGGGTATCGAAGCGCGAGGTTCATGCAGATGCATGGGCACGCCTCCGACATAACCTGTTCGGCATTGCCGGACCTGATTGCAGTTTTTTTGGGGGGAGGATGGTGATGGGAAAAGGAAGAAGGGATCGGTGCCCTTTCTTCTTTTCCCTTCACCCCATCACCACCAAACCAGTGGTGGGGCATTGATGGTTGGTGGTGGTGGGAAAGAAAGAGTGGGTGCGGTGCCCTTTTTCTTTTTCCCTCCACCCGCCACCACCAGCTTTGTGCGAGCATGTATAAAGACCTTGTTCCATACTGCCCGCACAAATCATCATGCACGGGCGTAGGGGCTGTCGATGACGGACACCTGACCCGCGCGGCTGGGGCTGCGGTTAGGCGGCGGGGTGTTTTCGGGTAGTATTTTGCCCGCCGGAGGGGGCGGAGGGGGTCGTCAGACGCGTTTTTTATGCCCGCGCACCGGGTTTTCCGCGTTGCGGGCACGGGGGCTGCCGGGTAGGTATTCCGTTGCTGTTTTTTGTGAGATTGCGCGGTCAGGCTGCTGCAGCTGGCGGGGGTTGCGGGAAGGCTGGCGGGTACCGGTCAGCGTCCGTTGTGCCATACGTGTCGATCAGTAGCCAGCCCGTCAGGTTGCTCCGGAGGTTTTCGTTGCCTGGAGCCATGGTCCCGTGTGCGTATGGGATGATGCGGGTAGTGTCCCCGCCGCAGCGCTTGACGATCTCGAAGGCGTCTTTTGCCACCGCTTCGACCAGGTCCGTGCGCCCGGCGGTGCGGCAGGTATCGACGAGCTTCTGCCGTGCTTTTGCCGCTGCAGCGCCGCGCCCGGTGCGAGCGGCCTGCCCGGAGAAGCGCTCCGTCCACGCCGGGTCGCCCGTCACCCGTCGATAGACGCTGTTGGATATCCCTGCCTCCCCGGTAGCGCGCAGGTGGTCATTGATGGCGTCGCGGGTGATGGTGCCGCCCGTAACGCCAACCTCTGCGGCGGCGACCCAGGCGCGCTCGTCCGCCGTCGCTGTCTGCTCTTGGCAGCGCTCCTTGTGGGATTTTTTGTTGACCAGGCGCTTGAACGTGATTTGACTGTCTCTGATCCCCTGCTCGTGGAGCAGGTCCATCGCCATGCCGCCGCAGAGGTATATTTGCAGCGGCGCTTCGGGATTCGCATTGACCCCGCGCGCGCGGCATAGTCCCTGCCATTTTTCGTTGAATTGCAGTTCCCGCAGGAACGCGCGGATTTCCGGGTCACCGTGTTCGCGGGCGGGGTTTTGTATATCCGCGTCGCCCACGCGATAGAACACTCGTTCCCGGTACACGATTTCGGAGAAGTCGCCGATGGGTATCTCTTCGGGCTTGCGGACGCCCGCTCGAATCAGGATGGCGCGGTGCAGTCGCCAGGCTTCCATCTGTGCTTCACGGGGGCGCGCGGGGTCATCCCAGATCATGATGTCGTGGCTGATGAACTCGTTGGTGGCCCGGTTGTGGCGTTCCCAATGACCCACGGCCTCGCCGGTTTTGGGTGCGTTTTTGCGTACTGCGGTGACGGCCTCAGCGCGATATTTATTGGCGAGAATGAGCATGGGCCGGTCCCCCGTCAGACTGTCGGCGGTGTCCGCGATTTCCTGCCCCTCTTTCTTGTCCGCCGCCGCGCTCCGCTGTTCCTGTGCCGGGATACCATGGGTGAACCGGGGGTCGATATTTATGGATATGTGCTGCTCGGCGACGATTCTGGTTATGGTCGTGGCGGAATCCTGGTCGTGGCCGAAAATGGCCTTGATCGTCGGCGACGGGTTGCCGTCAGATACTATTACCGAATGCCTCCGGTCCAGGATGCTCGTCAGCAGCGGGCGCTCATAAAACACCTGTATTCCATCGGGAGTGACCACGGCGCTGCCGTCCATGACGCCCTGTATCAGGGGTGCCAGCAGGCGTAGCGGCAGCCGGATCATTTGTTCCAGCCGCTTCCAGAGGGGCACCTCCCATTCGCTGGTGGCACGCATTTTCGTGATGTTCACCTCCCCCTGCCGGATGCATGCTACCGTGCGCTCCAGCGGCGGACGCGCAAACCCACCTTTCCCGGCGAGGTCTTCCGCGTCGTCGCGGATTGCGACCAGTATGGGTGCATAGTTGGCGGCGGCGAGCAGATCATCCTTGATTTCCCGCAGCCGTTCTTCCCGATACGCAGCGAACTTCTCGCTCCTGTTTACTTGTTTGATGGCGCGGGGGAGATGCAGATCAGCAATCTCCAGTTCCATGCGAGATTTCCAGGAGCGAATGTCTTCCATGGCTTTCGTGAGGTCGGCTGCGGAGATCGTGCGAATGTGACCCAGCGCGCTTGTCTGCGATTCGTCGCAGCCGATGGTCTTGTTAATCGATTCCTTATCTTTCGGGTCCTTTTTGTACTTGGCGTCCGAATCCGAAAATCCCAGTGCCGTTACCGTGGTGACGGGGGTGCAAAGCGCGTTCGGCACCTCGTCGTATACGAAACATGGCTCATCGTCTATCGCCTGCAGAACAGCCGCCGTGTACTGTTCCTTCAGCTTTTTCTGGAGACGCTCTTTCTCGTAGGGCGAGAGCCTGCTGTTCGGATTGTCGATTTGTTTGCCCGCAGCCTTCGGGCAATTGCCGGAGTGGCAGATGTGGGATGTGGGGTGCTCCTGCTCCGGGGTATCTATGGTAACGTTCCCGCCCAGCGGCGAGTCCACGCCTTTGATCGGGACGCGCCTGCCGTCCGGCATCGTCACGTAGCCCGCCTGCATCATGCAGTGATTACACCGGCCGGGTTCGGTCCCCGTGCGCGGGCGCCGCCGGACGGCACCGGGGATGTCGTTCGCGTACCCGTCCGCCTCCGCCGACAGTGGCGTCACCAGCACGGCAGGGTGGCTGCGGTTCTGTGTGAGAAAGTCTTTTAGCGCCCGCGTTTTGCCGCATCCGGGCGTGATCTGTATCAACGCGCGCGGAGCCGGTCCCGCCGCATCCCGCCGCTGCTGGTCGGGGACCACCCCGCCATCTTCGTTGAGACAGGTGGCGTATGCCTCCTCATGCCAGCGGCTCGCCGCCGCAAACGCGTCGCTGATTGCCGAAACCGTCGCCGCGCGGGCGGCTTCATTGGGCAGAATCTCGGGATCGGGGCCGGAACGGGGCGTCGCCGGATATCGCAGCCCCGGCATTTCAAACCGGGCAGGCGGGGCATTCTCCGCGCCGACGGCGGCCCGACTGCGGGCCGCCTCTACAGGCGGCAATGCGGCCAGCCGGGACTGCGGGAGAGGGTGCACGCCCTGCATGCTGTCTTTTTCGCCGACGGAGCCTGGGCAGTTTTGGGATGGGCAGGTGCCACAAGAGGCGGCGTTGCAAGAGGTGCTCACCGAGCACCCCCTGTGACCACAGGGTGGATGAGGCTATGGCGAAATGGTGGTGTGTGCTGGCGGGAGGAAGAAAAACTGCGAGACGGTCGAGGCGGCTCTCCGTCGCCGCCGTCGGGGTCGTTCGATGGTTTTTTGGCCTGCCCGCCATGGCGCGGCGTCCGGCGCTGGCCGGACTGGCGGCCTGCGGCTTGGGGGATTATGGTGCTGGCGGGTGCGTGATCGCGGCCCGAATGGGCCAGCTTGGCGATGTCCCAAAAGCGCGTGGCGCGGCAAGTCTCCACGGTGAGGTCCCGTAGCTGCCTGCCCTTCGCACGGGTCTTGGCGTTGCGTTGATCGCAATGTTTCGATGGGATGAGGCCGAACTCCTCCAGTGGGCCGAGCGTAGCTATCAAGAAAAAAGACGTTAGCAGGGTGACCATAAACTCAATGGCCCGTCCCCAAATGGAAGGCTGCGAGGTGTGCTCGCTGTTCGCCGGTATGGTATTCGATGTGTTCATATGGAATCTCCAGTCATTACCAATCGTCGTCTGCCGCCCTCCGTTACGCCGCATCGGTAATGGGGCGGGGGAAACCCCCTGGAGAAGAGGCTTGTCGCTTCGGCTGACGCCGGAGCTATCCCACGAAGACTATGACACCACAATCCTTGGGAAGTTGCAAGCGGATATCTGAAAAACACGATCACAAGCATGATGTTACGGTTCAGTTGGACGCTGCATTGCGCTGCAAATCCGCTGCAAATCCGCTGCAAATGCTCCGTGGTTGGCCGTGTATGGCCGTGTACGGGCGTGTACAAAAATTCATTAATATCAATAATATGTGTTTTATCTTACTGATAATAAAGTGGATATAAACGGACTCTGACTCCGCTAACCGTGGTTCGAATCCACGTCCCCCAGCCAAATAATAATGCTGACGCGCGTTGTCCTCCCCGGACAGACATTGCTAAACTCGGCACATGAGCCACGCCCTTACTGATT
>JAPTWR010000185.1 GCA_028065135.1 Acidithiobacillus sp. | reverse complement strand
TTAACATCCCTCGGCTCCTCGTCATTCCAGGGGAAAGGCGCATCCTTTCCGTGGCAGACAAGTTAGCGCGCCGCTCCGGTGGATACCAGCAGCAAAGTGTCAAGAATTGTGAATGGGGGTGATTGCTTGTCGCCATGGACGCGCATGGTGGCGTACTTTGAGGAGTAGCAACTCTAGTATGGGATTGCGCGGTACTCCAATGCAAAGTGAGCGATGCTACAATAAATGACCAAAGTACAACCCTGTCTCTGACAACAGTTATAACACTTTTAGGCACAGATCTCATGAACTGAATCTGCGCCAGTGCTTGTGGAATATCTGTGGAGGCTGACAGTACCAGCCTTTCCATCAGTGACCGAAAATATAGCGGGACACGGTCCAACTCCTCGAATGCCTGCCATGCCCTGTCTGCATCCAGCTTCCATTTGGTGATGTGGGTATAGGTCGCCAATAAATGCTCCACAAAAGCCCTTTCCAGCGCCGGAAACGGTAATTGCTGGCTGAACTGATACAATGGGGCCTTTTCCTTCTGAAACATCAGCCGCAGGCCATCCTGAGAAGACCCTGTAAATACCGCCTTGATCCGATCACGATAGGCATCAAGAGCGCTACGCAGAGCGGCCACCAGTGGGCCAAACCGCTTTTCGTCAGCCAGCATTTGCACTTCGTCGACCAAAAGCAGTACGGAGGGCTTGCCCTCGGCCAACAATCGCATTGACTGTCCAATCTGGATGGTTACCTTGGGCGATTCATCCGCTGACTCCTCGCCGCCAATGCTGATACCAGCCTACATGCCGAGATGCCCGCCCGTCAAAGTAATCTTTGGTCCTCCCCGGATCTTGCTGGCGGCTTTGGACAAGATGTTACGCTCGCTCGCGGCGTTGGTAATTGCGTTTATCAGCGCGCGGGCCGGGTCGTCCTGGGCTTCCCAAAGTGATACATAGATGACGCGATATCCAGCCGCTTCTGCCGCCGGCCGCGAGTGGCGATGTTGGTGCGGTCGTTTTCAGGTATTTTCCGCATATCCTGCGACGATCATCCGCCATTCGCCCGGTGTTGCGCCAACACTGTCCGCCATGCAGTGGCATTCCTGCATGGCGCGCGGCGGGCGCCGCCGTGAAGAGTGATGGCATGATGGCGATGGCGGCGAGTAGTGGTGTCTGTATCCGGTTTTATATGCCCATTTTCTTCCTGATGTCCACGGATAAAATGGTATCATCCGAAAAACTTCGTAACCAATTGATTTAATGTTCACTGCATTTTACAGAAAAATTAATGCTTCATCCTGGATCGTTATAGCACAAGTTGCCTAACGGCTTTCCCAGGAAAAAACATCATCTCGCGTCTCGCGGATTTTCTGCCTCCGGCTGAGCTTTCCAATGGCAAGTATGCAGCGTATAGAAAGATAGACAAGTTTATTGACAGATTGAGGGCCAGAAATGGCCCAAAACTTGTCTATAAATAGAAGCGTCATAAAACATCCATTAAAGTGAATTGCAAGCTAAAATCACCGAAAATTCAGTCATGATAACTCAAGCCCCACTATGCTCGCATCTAAATCATGGAATGAGGCGGTATTCGCGCAAGTGGCCTAGTTGCTGCACTATGCTCTCATGTGTATCGATGCAGCCTGTAAAGCCCGCATACCTAATTTTGATTGTGCTTTGAACCATGTCAAAGTCGGTATTCAGCCAACCATCAAGGAATGGCCATGCGGTAATTTCTGCCCAAGGCGTCGCCTGGAGTTTATTCTTTTTGACAATTATCTCCCATATTGAAGCTTTGTCGGACATCTGCTCAGAGAGCAGCATCGGCTGAGGTGTCGCGGTTGGCATATCGAAAAATTCGGCTATTTCTGGCCAAAGATGCTGCCACCGAAAATTATCGCCATTAGTGACATTGAAAATCTCATTGCGCGCAGTCTTCGTCGTTAATGACCAGAGAACGGCTTCGGCCAGTACCCCTGCGTCAGTCATTTGATGCAACGCCGACCACGCACCGAGACTGCCGGGAAAGCGGAGAGGAACACAAAGCTCTCGACTGATCGAAGCAAAACTCGCTAACCCCGTTAGCATATTCATTGGCGAACCGATACTTGGTCCGATCACACCGTCCGGTCGCAGGACGGTCCAGCTAAACCCATCTCGTTCGGCCTGCGCCCACAAAAGGTCTTCTTGGTCATTGTAGAAGATAGGCCCCAGGAAGCGCGCATCACGTTCCTTCGCAGGTGTTTTGTAGGGACCGAGATGCTCGCCATAGGATTTTCCACCACCAATCAGCACGACATGATTCAGATTGGCTCCTACTTCTTTTAAAGTGGTGATGGTATTGCTTAACATGGTGACGTTGGGGGCAATAGTTGCGGCCATGGTTTCACGCTCCGTATAGGCGCAAAACACAATATCCGTGACTGTGGTCAAGCTAGAGAATGCTTTCTTCGTAGATGCCAGGTCCAGCAAGTCAACCTGAACATGCGGTGGTGCAATTTTGCCATTCAACAATTTGTGGGGGGCTTCGCGGCGTGCCACGGTCGTCACCCTCCAGTTTGGTAACGGAGAAATTGCATCGACAACGCCGTTTCCCACCACGCCATAACCGCCCACCACAATGAGGTGGCGCGCAAAATTCTTATCGGTTGTATTTTTAGTCATGAAAGATGACTCCATCTTAAGTAAGTAACTGAGCAGCGTTGTGTCTCTGATTTTTTGGATGTGGAGAATAGTCTCCCTGATTGTGTGCCCAGTCGATTCAAGACATCCCTTACGCACCATCGTAGAAACGATCTTAGCCCGATCAAACATCCGCTTCCAGTCAACTCTGTTGAAAAGCTCCCCTAAAAACAGTCGGTCTGGTGGGCCTGATATATAATCAACCCATTGATTAGAATGGGAGGGTGTGGAAATGATGGGGCATCGGAAGGTGGGGCAGGACCAGTTGTTCTATTCCTTTCATCTCGAAGATCACACCCTCCGGAACCACCCCCTCCGTGCTATTGATCGGGTACTTGACCTTGGCGCGCTGCGCCGACACCTGGCGGACTACTACAGCCATA
>JAPTWR010000042.1 GCA_028065135.1 Acidithiobacillus sp. | reverse complement strand
TAGTTGCTAGATGCCATATGGGTATGTGCCATCTGAGCACATGGGCAACGAAAACAATGGCTACACATTGACCGATGATGGATAATCCACGCAGAAGCAAAACGCGCCGCATGTTTAAAAGAGACAGAGATTTAGGATGTTGAGAATAATACGTGTTCATGAGAGCGCCATGGATAACGTGATAAAATGCTTGGAATAATAGAAGCCATGCGGCAAAGTCATTCTATCGTTCCTGGTAAAGCCGATGTTGGTGGTGGGACCCGCTGTGTAAAGCCGGGCATGGATTCCTCCCGTGGAAGGGATTTGAGGGCCGCAAAGTTGAGCCAAAGACTATGTGCATTTAATCGAATTGACCACCTGACCAAAGATATTATGTCCCTCGGATTAGGATTAATGGCGTCCATAATATCCAGTGTCATGCGTTATTTTTATCTGCTATCGACGTCAATAGGGCATGACCGGCCAGAACTTGCGGGATATATTTCAGAGATCTTTATCCACCGCTCTCTATAGGTCATTTGTACTTTGACGATTGGCTTTCTTATCTTCACGATCATGCCACACTGAGATTGATCACCGATTCTGATATGTTCGCGGAATTGCTGGGTCTCAGTGGATGGTTTATTATCTGAAAATGAGGATTTGTTGTCTCGTGTGTTTGTAATCCGATATGTTTGACCAGATGTTTCAGTGTGGGTTGCAATGATTTTCCGAGAGATTTGAGGTTGTGCGGGAGAAATTTTTTTAATGTCTTGGTGTGACGCAATTCCTTCATAATAACTTGCTTGTCCTTTTCCCTCGGAAAAGGCGCAGCCAGAGAGTATCTGCGCGGCGATAAGTACGACGGTTAACCTAGTTATTTTCATCATTTTTTCTTCCTTTAATGGGGATCATTTGTTGTCTTTCCTGTCATTCTGGCCATGGTGATGTTTGTTTGACAGTTCGCGACGCGTTGGCGGTCCAAAAGCAAAATGTTACCACTTCGCATGATTCCAGATCGTGCCATGAAATCCTTTTGTTATCAATATGCCCCGACGTTTCTTCATTCCGTTGGGGCGCGTGCGGCTGTGAAGGGACGTAAGCGGCGAAGCAGACGGCTGTATGACCAAGTTTTTCTATCCATCCTCTGCGGCTAACGCGGTATCGACGGTGAGACGAGAGATGTGGGGTGCGAATATTTCGATGAAGTCATATAAATATTCACGCAAATAGGCATCCTTCCTCAAGGCAAGATATGTCGTGCTCGGTTCGAAAAGGTGGGCCGCATTAACAACACCTAAAGCAGGGTCTCGCGTCGGATCGTAGGCCATCTGTGCCATAATGCCGATACCAAGCCCAAGTTCTACATAGGTCTTGATCACGTCCGAATCGACCGCAGAGAGCACCACATCGGGTTTAAGACCTTGCTCTGCGAACGCTTTATCGATCGCAGAGCGGCCGGCGAAAGTAGCGTCATAGGTAACAATCGGGTAGGCAGCGACCCTTTCTAAGGTGAGGGGTCGCTCCTCCAAAATGGGATGGCCGATAGGGGCAACAACAATACGATTCCATTGATAGCAGGGCAAAGCGATCAACCCGTTGTAAGAACTTATGGTTTCGGTAGCGATGGCAACATCGGCGCCTCCGGTGGCTAACATTTCCGCGATTTGCGAGGGATTGCCTTGGCGCAGTTGCAATCGCACCTTGGGATAGTGCTCGGTAAACCTTTTGATCCCGGTGGGTAGCATGTAGCGGGCTTGGGTATGTGTGGTGGCGATTACTAGATTCCCGCAATCTCCGCGAGAAAATTGTTGCCCCATCTTACGGATATTTTCGACATCACGGACCACCCGCTGCGCAAGATCATAGACTTGCTCGCCCACTGCGGTCATTCCTGTTATTCGCCTGCCCATGCGTGCAAAGAGCTTTACGCCGAGCTCGTTTTCTAAAAGTTGGATCTGCTTGCTAACCCCTGGTTGCGATGTATATAAAGCCTCTGCAGCGGCAGACACATTGAAGTTCTGATGCACCACCGCGCAAATGAATCTTAGCTGCTGCAGGTTCATCTAGTTGTGCGGAAACCCGTGGCATTTATTCCGGGGAGGGATAGCGCGACAGGCACAACCTGCCCATTTCCCGCATCTCCTTATGTCGGTGCTATCTTGGTGAAACTGCCCGCCGAACTGTACTGTCATACGGTCCCATGTAGCCTCCTATGTTCTTGCCCGTGGTAGTGTTTGTCAAGGCAGACACCCGACGACTTCGTGGAAAAGTTGGTCTGGGTAGCAGGCGTAATCATCTTTGCCCATCAATGAATCGATCACAGCAATACTCTGGCTTCCACGCAGGTTCGCAGTCTACGGATCTTGCCTGGATGGCTGGCTTGCACTACACGCTTGGTCTCGTTATGAGAATCGCGTGTGAAGGCGAAGAATACCGACTATGGCATTAGGATATCTTGCGCTGGGATGAACCACGTACTGAAGATCCGCTTGCAGATACCAACGCGGGAAAAGCCGTGCTGAATAGTACCCTTCAAGGTCTGTTTCAGCATCAAATGGTGCGCCCCGTAACCAGGCCCGGGCCATGCCGAGACCCACACTATCGCCAGGCCGTATCGCCCAGAAGTGCCGCAAACACAATCCAGCACCCACATACCAAGGTAGAATATTCAGTGGGTTAGGTGCCGCCTCGAGTTCCAGGAAGCTTCCCCAATCGATATCGTCCTGTTTCCAGCGGTACTCTCCCGTCGTGTAAAAACCGTTAGTGTCGTTGCCCAACCTCGTCCGATACTGCGGGAGTTGGCTATTCCGCCACCCGCCCACCTTCACGATGTATTTTCCGCCGCCTAAAGAGCCCGTCTGATCGGCTTCCAGCCAGATCATATTTCCTTGATGCGTGGGATTCTGGAAGGGATGAATGGCATCCCCCGCAAAGATACCCACCATACCCGTCCAACCGTCAGCACTATAACTGCCCATCACCCCCAGACTGGAAAAAGGATACGAAGAAGCCCCTGGCACGTTGATGCCCATTGCTGCCCCGAATCCGTAAGAGACGTTCAGGAAATCACTGGCCACGCCAGTGGCATCAAAATAATCATTGGCGCTGATGAGCCCCGCTCGTAGCGTGGCACGGCCTACATTTTGCCGGTAATACAGTTTATCCGGTAATACAGTTTATAGAGTGCGCCTCGATTGAGGCCGGTGAAGGCATTAACCCCCTGGGTATCACCCACGTAGTTTTCCGGATTGCCGTTCTGAATGGCCAAAAACTCTGTGACAAATCGCCCGCCACTCCACCAGCCCGCGTGCGCAGTATTGAAGGCGAAACCGGCTCTACCCGTAGCATTACCCACCGCACCTGGGGCGACTCCCCCAGAAAAGTTCTCCAAGCCCTCCAGACTAAGATGTAGATTCCAGGAAAAAGCCTTATCGAAGTTGTCAGCCCATGTTGTGGAGATCGTTAGAAGAGCCGAGGTGAGCACCCCCAGACCAACCTTCCAGATAGGATAATGTTTACAGCAAGGGTTGTTTTTCCTGTGCATATGTTCTCTCTTCGTTGTCGGTCAATATGGCTACAATCTTCCTGCCATCTGTGCCGAGATAGACTCCCGTACCTTCAGGTGTCGGACTGGTAACGATGTCTTTACTCAGATAATTCCATGCAGGGAGACCGCTTTGCGCGTTGAATGCCATGATGCGGTGGTTATTACGCGTGAGAAAAGCGTGACTGACTTTCTGCTGCCAGCGGACCTTCCCTGTGGTATCGAGAGCCCATAGACTTTGTGATCTACAGAACCAAAAACAACCGCGTGCTTTGTTGTTACGGGTATAGTCAATCTGGAGCCATCTCCGATGAAAATCCATATCTATGGTTTGGAATATTTCCAATCAGATAAAAAGCATATAGGCTGTGGCCATCCATCTGCGCAAAAAGCAGATGACGTTCATAGTGCGTAAGATGACTGCATATGTACGCCGGTCGCTCATGTCGGGTGTGATCCCATATTAATGCCCGTTTTTGCCTGAATGGCCCACAGATGATGGACGTTGCCCATATCAGGGGCCATCCAAACCTGACTCCTTCTTCCCAGGATGACGGGCGTTTGGACCGTTCCGCCGGTTGTGAACCACCAGCGTGTTTTCCCGTTTTTCGCCGCGAACACATGGATCCCCTTGGGTTGAGCCATATTGAAATAAATGGCGCCGTCGACTATCCGAGGGGGATGGTATTTGGTGCATGAACGTTTACCGACCGCTGCACTGGCACAGCAGCCGCGGCAGATGAAACCATGGAGAGCGGAAATGAAATCGTTGTCGGAATGGCGGTGTGTCTGGAACGCATATGAACACCTCTTTTGAGGATGGATGATAATCAGAAAACGATGACTATGCCGTGTGCAATGGATGGTGAATCTTACACTTTGCACGATCCTTGTTAACTGCGGTAAATTGTCGCACCATTGTGTGGTAGTGATGACTTACGGCGGTAAGCTAGATCTCTGTGTCAGGGCCGTCCTTGCTGGAGTGGGGACGGCCACAGACCGGGCTTGGGAAGTGGCCCCTCTTCATGCATGAATGTCGAGGGTGACGTGTCTTCCGGCGCACTGTTATGGGTAAGGAAGTTCTGTTGTCCGGTGGCGCGGGCGTGTGGCTCACACCTGTCGCCAGATAACGACTTGTCTTTGCGCCTAACAATATTGACAATGGGGCTTGACCTCAAGCGGAAGGGTAAGGTTATTTTGCAGACGGACAAGGATGGTTTACATCGAGGTTTGAGCTCTTGTTACCGCACATTTGCGGTTACCGTCGCACGGACAACGGGTTGATCTGTGCGAGGACAAGAAGCAGGTGAAGCGCCATTGGGACTAAGAGAGCTTGTAGCCGGTGCCCGGGGTAGGACCCTACGTTTTTATGGCAAGCTCTTGGATCTTATTGTAGTCGCATTGATCTTTGTGATGTTGCTTACCTTGTTGGGGGCATTGGCCGGTTTGATCTATGATTTTGTGGTGGCAGCGAGCGCCTTGCGCGATGCGGCTGACGTCCATGGCCTCGCTCATATCCATGGGCTTGTGGAGAGTCTCGGACAGAGCTTGGTTATTGATGTCCTCTCCACCTTCGTCCTTATCGAGCTCTTCCGCACCTTTACGGATTATCTGGAGTTTCATCGTCTCCGTTTGCGAGTACTGGCCGAAGTGGGCATCGTTTTTGTCCTGCGTGAAATGTTCATTGGCCTTTACGCGCATCGTATGGATTCTCCAGTGCTTTTGGCTATTGCGGCCTTGCTCGCGGTCCTGGTGGCGGCGCGAGTTGTCGCCGTTCAATTCCCGCCGCGGCACAACGAGGTCTAGCCCCCTTCTTTGGGGTGGTGGGTGGTGGCATGCGAGAGTTGGCAGCATGTAGCATGGGCACGACCATCAGGAGGTTGACATTCGGAAGGATAAGGATAGGGTTATAAGGAGGAAAGGGGGCTGTTGAGGCATCAGGTTGTTGTGATGCATGGGTTCTTTTGAGTACCACAACACCCTTTAGTGTCGAAGTGTATTGGGTGAGCGTGTCCGCTCGGTTGGCTCGCCTGTGTCGGCTTTGGTCGAGATGGATGGCGGTAAGTATATAATGGGCGTTGAGGTGTCTATATGAAGAGATTTCCTGTGAATATGATTACATGCATCAAAGGCCTTGTAGCCCATCAGATAATTACTGCGTCGGCAATATCTGTGGTGGTGTTGATGTATGCCGTTGGCATTTCCATGATGATGACAAAAGGGGGCGATGTCACATCACTACTTTTGTACGTGAATCCTGTTGTTCTACTGACTGCCATGGTATTAATGGGGCAGTATCTTTATGCGTATGATAATCATGTTGTTAGTGGGCGTGAACGTGTCGAGTGGCCGCAGTGGAAAATGTGGTCGTTCGTTGCCGGACTGTTTTTTATGGTGGTTCTGTGGAGCTCACCCATGAATTTTCTGATTCATAGATCTATGACTCTTTATACCATAAAATTAATGGGAGAATTCGAGTTGGCGGCACCGCTTCTGGTATTTGGTATGCCCTCCAATATTTTTACTATTAACCATAACACCAAATATCTGTATGGGCTTCTCAAATTTGCGCATCGTCCGGCGGTCACCAGTATCATTCTACTGTTTTTATTGGTTTTTTGGAGCATGTCAAATCAGATGTATCTGGGGCTGAAGTCTGGCGTTTTATTCACGCTTTTGCCAGGGGCTTATCTTGCCGTGGGGATTCTCGTTTGGATGCAGTCTCTTAAGGTGTTCCCATCGTTGCCCAACCTTCGTAACCACCTGCAAAAGGCGGTCTATGTATGGGCAACAGAGCTGGCCATGATGGGAATGGGCGGGATTTGGTTTTGGAGCGCCACGAGTATGAATCCCATGCAGTCGTCCCATATGCTTTGGGGACTGACCCGGTTATCCGATCAGCACCTTGCTGGGTTATTCATGACGGCGCTATCATTGCCGACCATGTGTCTCGTGACGTGGCACTTTTGGCAATGGATGGAAGAAATTTTACATGATCCGGAAACGCGCCTTTATTCTGTGATCGACAACGAAAATGCGGCGTCTTCTAATCATCAATGAATGGACACACGTACTCTTTGTGCTTTCCTCCCAAAGGCACGTTGTTCAATGTCCTCTACCACCGCTGGTAGGGATGCCCTAGAGGACCGTGCATGGTTTTGGTGGGATGGGCGTGTACTTGCTTTCTACTTTGGTGTTCAAGTGCTATCAACATGCTCGTGTGCAAAGTGTCTTGAGCTTCTGCGCACTTGGTTGCACCAGGTTCTACAATTTGTCTCATCCACGCCCCCTTCGCGCTTTTTTCCTGACAACACCGGGCGTCACGGCGCGGGGCTGGAGTGGTGTTCTCCGGCGTGACCTTCAAAAACTCATCTCCCACGCCATGACGCCTTGCCCTCCGGAAACCACTGCCAAATCCTGGCTGTCCTCTTTACGTCGAAAGTTTTCCTACTATACTAAATTCGGGTGGCGGGCTGATGGTTCCATGTTTACCATCCAGGAAATACGGATGACGTTATGTACCGAGCTAATGAATAATAAGGAGGTATTATGAAATCCACGTCACGCTATCTCGTTATCGCCATACTCGCCGGGACTCTCGGCCTGGGCAGCAGTGTCACCGCTTGGGCCTATGAGGGTCAGCAATACGCCAAAGAGGCGCGCATCAGTCCGGATAAGGCAGAAGCTATCGCTTTGAACGCCAGCAGGCCCTGTGGGTTTTCGTTGAGCAAAGGGTTTTTTCACCCTTTGCAGGCGCCTACGATCGCCAAACGAACATGCCCTCCGAATACTGGCAAGGTCACGGGCATGAAGCTGGAAAAAATCCCAGGCGGTAAGGGTCTACGTTATGTGGTGGACATTCGTCGTGAGGAACTTATGTATACCATTTACATCGATGCAAAAACTGAGAAACTCCTATACATATCGATTCGACCAGATAACTCCAAGCGGTGATGAATTGTCGTAGGGTGCCAGTCAGCAGAGCGTTTCTGGATTGACGAAGACGGATCGACAAAACGCTTGTCATTATCTTTTGTGCCGGTTTCTGGGATAGGTTGTAGTAATCCTGACCCTGACGAATTGCGGAACCCTACGGTCTGCTTGCCTGTTGCAGTGTCTGTTTTGGTGCGGAGGTGTAGGGAGTCCGCACGCCAGGGAATATGTCGCAGCATTGGCGAGATACCTTTGGTGCCTCGGTGATGGTAACCAGGTAGCACTTTTGGTACCCGCTATCCTTAGTTTACTCCATCGCCGCGGCGCCAGGATGCTTCTCTTCGGCGGCTTTGTTAATGGTTTTTTTGAAGCACATGGCCTCGCGTTGCGCGAGTTCGGTCTCACCGTGCTGTTTCCATATGACCAAGGTGGCGTCTTGAGCGGGATCATTCAGGGTCTTGGCCAACGCCATGAGGCCACCCAGAAGGAGGCCCTTATCTGTTGCAAGAAGCCCGGCGATCTCTATTAGGCCCCCGGCAAGGAATCGTTTATGGTTAATGCTTTTGCGGGCGGCGGTTCTCTTTTTGCGATCTTGTTTTTTGCGGATGCCGATGAGGGTTTCTTGGGCTCTTTTAGCGGATTCCAGGGCAGCGAGGTATCGTGTTTCCGCTTTCTCTGCTTGAGAATTCATATGATTTTCCTCGTTTTTTACGAAATGTGGACCTCTGCCGATGTCGAAACTTCTGTAACATATCGGCATCATCTCTAACCGGCACAGTATAGGGCAATCTAGAGAGGGGTGAGTCTGCCATGAGACCAGCGGAGTGGCGATTGGGGATTTAAGGTTGATCGAAGCCTTTGACGGCGGAAGGTATTTTGCCTCCTGACGACAGGTCGTCACCCGTAATCAGACGTGTCCCCCGTTTAAAGGTGAGATAGGCCCAGAACCAGTTAAACATCACCGAGATTCGGTTGCGCAAACCGACCAGGAGCGCCACATGGATCATGCCCCATAGCCACCAAGCCGGTGCCCCGCTCATGTTCACGCCGTTGAAGCTCGCCACCGCCGCTTTTCTGCCGATGGTGGCGAGGCTGCCCATGTGACGGTATGCAAATGGTGGTTGAGCGGGTCGTCCCTGCAATTTCCTGCGAATGGTCCTTGCCACATAGACCCCGCCTTGCTTTGCTGCCGGTGCCAGGCCTGGCACCGGTTTCCCCTTCCAGGCATTGACGAATGCCGTATCGCCGATAACAAACACGTTGGGCAGGCCAGGCACTGAAAGATCCGGCTCGACCCTCACCCGTCCGCTACGATCGGCCGAAGTGTGGAGCCACTGCGCCGCCGGTGATGCCACGACGCCTGCCGCCCACAATACCGTGCGCGATGCCAGATGTTTGTCGTTGATGAGCACCCCTTCTCGATCAATGTGCTTTACCTTGCTTTTCAGTATGACTTCAACGCCCAGCCGCTCGAGTGACCGTTTCGCCTTTTCCGATAATGTCTCGGGAAAGAGAGGCAATAGGCGCGGAGCGGACTGGATCAAAACCACGCGTGCGCTGGCTGGATCAAAGTGGTGAAACTCCTTTTCCATACCATAGCGGACCAGTTCGGCGATGTCTCCTGCCAACTCGACCCCCGTCGGTCCGCCTCCTACAATCACGAAGGTGAGCAAGCTCTGCCGATCAATGGGATCTTCGGCGGCTTCCGCACGTTCGAAGGCAGAGAGAATCCGTCGCCGTATCTCCACCGCATCATCGATGGTTTTCAATCCGGGCGCGTAAGAGGCCCACTCGTCATGCCCGAAATAGCTGTGGGATGCACCCGTGGCGAGCACCAAATGGTCATATGGTATATGTCGTCTCCCGATGAGCACCTCCTGCTGAACGGTATCTATCCCGGTTACTTGACCCAGTAGTACTCGTACGTTGAAATGATCGCAAAACAGGCCACGCACCGTGGCGGCAATATCGGCGGGAGACAACGAGGCCGTGGCGACCTGATACAACAACGGCTGGAATAGGTGATAGTTGTGACGATCGATCAAGGTCACCTGCACCGGCGTTTTTGCCAATTTCGCCGCGCAGGTCAGTCCGCCAAAGCCTGCGCCCACGATTACCACGCGTGGGGTCTCTTCCAGAGAAAATATTGGCTTGCCGCTGATCTGTGGAAGGGCCCCCAGGATCCATGCGTCGAGCGATAGTTTGCCGGGCCCGTACAAACCGACGAGCGCGAGCGTCATCACGAAATATACGTCCGCTGGACCAACCGAGCCGGTTATGTGCATACCAACAATGGTCACGATAAGCACTAGCGCGGCGGGACGGGCAACAAAGCCGAGCGCGACGAGCATCGCACACGTCAGGGCCATCGTGGGGGTTGGTGTAAAATGGGCAAGCGATTTTTCTGGCAGCAGTTTTACCAGGCTAACTGGTATCGATGCTCCCGTACTTACCACCAGCAATGCCGCACTAAGCCACAGACGTATCAACAATTGATAGAACGGCTTGAGATACCGCGTGACGGCAGTTGCCAAGCGGGTCAGTGTCGTGGCGAAAGGCAGGGCGGTATCTCCCAATCCGCGTGCGAGGAGATGGTCTAGTGACAACGGCCCTGCGCCACAGATCACGAACCAGCCAAACAGTACCGCCGAGTATAGATTGATATCCAGAGCGAGGTAGTTGAACTGGACCACCAAGACGAGAATGAGCATGTATAGTGCTGCCCATCGGGTAGCCAACCCCAGTGCGAGCGATACCGGGATGAGCATCTGTATTGCCGCCCCCAGGTAGGTAGGGCTGAGTGGCTCCACCCAAGGCACGGGGTAGGCAACATGGGATAGATAGGGTGCGTTGCTTAGATCGAAAATTTTTAACACCCCAGAGACAAAAAAGACCTTCGCCAGCCACAACCGGATCAGGAGATCTGCCAAGGGTCCAACCGATTGTTCCATTATGCGATATACGGCGCCAACGAGGCCTATCGGCACCAGGAGCCGGTGGTTATGAAGGTTCAGCGACACGAGCGAGACCTCTTGGCGGCAATGCCGCAAGATCTGTTGTGAGTGGGTAACGGCGATATATTTCCGGAAACTCTTGCGATGTCTAGCGCGTTATTCACTGAGGCGCGATCCGGGTGGGGTGCATACATTTCTATGAAGGCGGCCAAATACTGACGTAAATAAGTCTCTTTTCTTAATGCGGGGTAAGTGATTCTCGGATCAACGAGGTAGCTCACATCGACCATACCAAGATTTAAATTCCGCATAGGATCATAGGCCATACTGGCTACAATACCAATACCCAATCCCAGTTCGACATAGATCTTAATGGCATCCGAATCGATAACTGAAAGCCCAAGACCGAGTGACCGTCCGTGATGGACAAAAGCTTCATCGACCAGAGGGCACCCCGCAACAGATTGATCGCAGTGTGGTGGCGACCACGAATCCTCCACGTTCTCCATCCGAAAAGTCTGTCCCACTTTTCGGATGTTTTCTATGACGCGTATAGCCTGTTGGGTAAGGTAAAAGACCTTTTCACCCTCTGGAGATCTTTCGATCATTCGTTTTTCCCTACGTAAGAAAAGCTCGATGTTGAGTTCATCCTCCAAGGACTGGATCTGCTGGCTCATTCCAGGCTGCGACATATGCAAGCTGTCGGTGGCGGCAGGGACCTTGAAGTTCTGGCGTGCCACCGCGCAAATAGAACAGCGTGTTGAGGTTCATTAGATCATCAATCACCAAAACTAATCAGCATATAGATATAATATATCAGTCTTTCCGGTTTCGTGCGCTGGCACTTAGAATCAAGCCTTTGATGAACGCGGGAATCCGAACGCTGCCTACGGATGATGGGCCGATGATGCCTCATTGCCGGAAGCGCGGCGACGTGAACCAGTCTGCCTCGTCTTTTGGGCCTTGGATTTGACCCAGGACCCCAGGAAGAGAGATGAGCGCATGGCCAAGGAAAGCGATGGCATCATTTTGGATAAGGAGTGCTGAATGAGGATGATCAACCGAAAAAGCGCCGTCGAACGCGCTACGACGCTTGTCCGAACAAGCAGCTTGAACGCCGCGACAATTGCGGTTGGAGAACAGCTGGCAGGGGCGGCCCAACTTTCTATAGATATGGCTATCGCTGTGTTAGGAAACAATCAGATCGCCGAAATGGCCGGATTCCTCAATGATAGCAAGACGTGTAAGGAGCTCGATGTGCCCTGCGACGATGTGGGATTGGATCTCGATGAGTTGCGGGAGTGGGGTCTGACGAGAAAACAATACTGTGTCGCGCATGAAATCGCGCTCATTGCCCGCATGGTTGATCGGGCTCGCACGCGCAACCATACATCCATGGATCCGCCAATGACCCTACGCGCTTATTCTTCTTAACATTTCCGGGGTGAAAGTGAATATAAGCGTCATTGTAAAAAGCTTGAGGATGATATGGAATCGCTTCAACCGTTAGACACTCTGCTGAATTCCTCCAAGCGGGAAGAATTGCAGCGCTTCGCCGAAGGTTTGAGCCGCGATCAACTACTCTGGGTCGGCGGTTACCTGACGGGGATTGGAAATGCGGCCAATGCTCAAGGAATATCAGATGGTGTCGATGAGCATGTCACCATCT
The DNA here is from genome assembly GCA_028065135.1 of Acidithiobacillus sp. The sequence continues at coordinate 2,137 of JAPTWR010000042.1, read as the reverse complement.
TGTTCGGCACGGAGACCGGCAATGCCAAGCGGTTGGCGGAGGCTTTGGCAACCAAGGCACGAATCTCCGGCGTACAGGCAAACCTCCAGGACATGCTGACTTATAGTCGCGCCAGGATGCGGCAGGATCGCATCTTGCTCGTCATTGTGAGCACACATGGTGATGGTGATCCCCCTGATACCGCCCGCGCCCTTCATACCCTTTTGACGGGTAGCCAAGTGCCGGACTTGCGCCACCTCCGTTTTTCTGTGCTGGCATTGGGTGACGCGAGTTATCCACGATTCTGCCAAGTCGGAAAGGAGTTTGACACTGCCCTTGCTGCTGCCGGTGCTAGGCGCTTGCTTCCTCGGGTCGATTGCGATGTTGATTACGAAGAGCGTGCAACGCACTGGATGGAGCAGGCCCTAGCCGCTGTCACTGCGCGGCCACCTACGCCGCTTCCGACCTCCATTCTGGGAAAGGGAAGGTTTGGCCAGACTTCTTTCCCTGCCACCTTGGTGGAGAAGATCAAGCTCTCAGGTCACGGATCAAGCCGGGAAGTCTGGCATCTCGAAATCGATCTCAATGGATCGGGTCTTCACTATGTGCCGGGTGATATTGTTTCCGTAAATCCGACCAATCCTCCGCAACTTGTGGAGGCATTACTTGATCGGTTCAAACTGGATCACCGTACCCCGGTACAGACTCGGCATGGTGAAATACCGCTGATGGAAGCTCTTGCCGCGCATTATGAAATCACCAAGCTCACGCGACCTTTTCTGGAACGATATGCGAGCCTTGGCAACGCGAAGGAATTGCGAAGCGTGCTTGCCGAGCAGGATATCAACAGGTTCATCTCTTGGATAGATGGCCGGGAAATCATCGATATTGTCGATCAGTATCCCGTTGATGCCCCCGATGCCCAAGCCTTTGTCGACTGCCTGAGACCATTGCCGCCGCGACGATACTCCATCGCCTCAAGCTTGATGGCCGCACCGGGCGAGGTGCACCTGGTCGTCGCCGCGGTGCGTTACGCCAGTCAGGGACGGGAACGCATGGGGGTTGCTTCGACCTTTTTGGCTGATCGCGTTGCCGTCGGTCGGCCCGTGCCGATATCCATTGAGCCAAATGCCGAGTTCCGGCTGCCCGAAGATCCAGAACAAGCGGTGATCATGATCGGTGCGGGAACCGGAGTAGCTCCTTTTCGGGCATTCCTGCAAGAGCGCGAGGCACTGGGCGCGACGGGGGGGAACTGGCTTTTTTTCGGGGACCGTCACTTCAGCACCGATTTTCTCTATCAGCGGGAATGGCTGCGTTGGCTCAAGGATGGGCACCTTACCCGAATGGACGTCGCCTTTTCCCGTGACCAGGAACACAAGGTATATGTACAAGATCGGTTACGAGCGCGCGCTGGTGACATGTACGCATGGCTTGAGGAAGGTGCCGCCGTGTATGTTTGCGGTGCCGAAGCGATGGGCCGATCGGTACAACGAACCTTGGTCGAGATCATTCAACTTTCTGGTCGTACATCAGAGCAAGCCGAGGAATATATTTTGGAGTTGAAACAGGCTGGGAGGTATCACCGTGATGTTTACTAATGACAAAGCGTCTTCCGATGTGGAGCGGATCAAGGCGGAAAGTTGTGGATTGCGTGGTACGTTGCGGGAGAGTTTGCGTAACCCCGTTACTGGCGCAGTGGCGGAGGATGATGTCCAGATCATCAAGTTCCATGGTATTTATCAGCAGGACTATCGCGATCTACGGGCAGAACGCCATCAGCAGAAATTGGAGCCCCTGTATCAATTCATGGCCCGGTTGCGTTTGCCTGGAGGCATATTAAATGGGACACAATGGCTGGTCTTAAGCGAGATTGCCCGCACCTACGGCAATGGCAGCCTGCGTATCACCAGCAGACAGAGCATACAATTTCATGGACTGCTCAAGACCCATCTCCGGTCGACGCTGCAGGCTCTCGACAAGGCCCTGCTCGACACCGTCAGTGCCTGCGGTGACGTTAATCGCAACGTCATCGTCAGTTCCGCCCCTCAGCGTTCCGCTCAACATGCTGAAGTGTACGGCTGGGCGAAGGGGATTGCCGAACACCTGTTGCCGCAGACCCATGCCTATCATGAAATTTGGCTCGATGGCCAACGAGTGA
>JAPTWR010000176.1 GCA_028065135.1 Acidithiobacillus sp. | reverse complement strand
TCATCGACCTCTTTCTCCTGCTTGGTTTTCTGCTGGGTATTTGGGCCGTGGTGCGTTTCGGGCGCATCCGCATGCAACTCATCGGCTTTGGGGGCATGGCCCTGGGGATGGCCATCCTCCTCGTTAGCACGCTGCTTCCCGGTGGTCCCCAAGTCCAGGTGGTCCTCGTCTTCATCGGTTTCATTCTCTTCAATCTCTTCATGAACATGGGGCCCAACAGCACCACCTACGTGCTTCCTGCCGAGCTCTTTCCCACCCAGTTGCGCGGTACCGGGGCTGGCTTTGCGGCGGCAGTCGCCAAGGTGGGCGCGACCCTTGGGGTCTTTCTCCTGCCTTTGATCAAGGCCCGGGTGGGTGTGGCCGGCGTTCTGGTCCTGATGATCGCCGTCAGCCTCCTTGGCCTCGTTACCACCTGGCTATTTCGGGTCGATGATCGGGAACGGACTCTGGAAGAGCATCAGGCGGCAGATCTGGCCTGAGCCTAGTCCCAGCCATGCTCTGGCATGGCCCAGATCTGGCGGCTGTCGAGGCTGAGGTGAGCGAAAATCTACCGAGTCCTGGCAGTTTGATGTCGTGACCGTCGATCAGAGTCTGCGTCGGGGTGGACACAACGGCGTTTACGGCTTCCTGAGCGGTCTGTCGGTTCATGTTGCGCGTTTCGGCCAGATGGCAACGAAGGCGGCTTTGGTGATGGTAGTCACTCGGGGACAAAGGGCCACTCAAAATACCACCAGTCCGCCGGCACCAGTGCCCGCCTTGCGCGAAAGGCTTCCCGAAACAGCGGTTGGGTAGCCACCGTTTCGGCCCGCGCATTGATCGGCCGGATGTGGGTACGGGTACTCCAACCGGGCACAAATCCCCAGCGCATAGGTACCAACTCCAGGCCGAGATCCGGGGCCTGACGCACGACGGGGTGTATCTGACCCGGAGCGCGGTTATAGCTGGGTGGGAAATCGCCACGAATGTGCAAGTTCCCCCAGGCCTGCTGAAGCTCTTCAGGACTGTGAATGAAGCCATAGCGACCGCACATAACGCCTCCCGACAAATACAGGCTTTGTCGGTCATGCTACCATTTTCCCAGTGTCAGCGGAGATTCGCTGCGTCAAGAGTCTTTTTCAAATGGCTAAACCGGAGCGCCAGAAGCAGGACACCCCCAATGAACTGCTCGGTGGACTGATCGAACGGGTCACCTTCCATAACGATAGCAGCGGCTTCTGCGTGCTGCGCATCAAAGCCCGCGGCCATAAAGAACTGGTCACCGTAGTGGGTTATGCGGCCTCCGTGACCGCCGGTGAATGGATCACCGCTTCGGGCATCTGGATCAATGATCGCGACCATGGCCAGCAGTTCAAAGCGGCTTTTCTGAAAACCTCCGCCCCGACCAGTCTGGATGGTATCGAAAAATATCTGGGCTCGGGCATGATCCGGGGTATTGGTCCCGTTTATGCCAAAAAGCTCGTGAAAGCGTTTGGCGATCAGGTTTTCACCGTCATCGAAGAGACCCCGGAGCGACTGGCTGAAGTGGAAGGTATTGGCCCCATTCGCCGTACCCGCATGGTCAGCGCCTGGGCCGATCAAAAAGTCATCCGTGAGATTATGCTGTTTCTGCACACCCATGGCGTGGGTACCGCCCGGGCAGTGCGCATCTTCAAAACCTATGGCACCGAAGCCGTACAGGTCATGACCGAAAACCCCTATCGGTTGGCCCGCGATATTCATGGCATCGGCTTCAAAACCGCAGACGCCATCGCCATGAAAATGGGTATTGAACCCCATGCTCCCATTCGCGTCCGGGCAGGCATTTCCTATGCCCTCATGGAGGCACGAGACGAGGGGCACTGCGGATTACCGCATGAGGAACTGATCCCGCTGGCCGAAAAGTTGTTGGAAGTCCCGACAGACGCCATCGAAAGTGCCATTCAGGAAGAATTACGGGAAGGGGCGATCATCGCAGATCAGGTGCAGGACGCCGATTGTGTCTTCCTGGCCCCCCTTTACCGCAATGAACAGGGCATCGCCAGCCTCCTGAAGCCTCTACGTGCTGGCAAAGCCCCATGGGCGGGCATTGCGGCCAATGCGGCTATTGATTGGGTGCAGAAGCGTCTAAACATCGCTCTCGCGGACAGTCAGCAATCCGCCATCCGCATGGTGCTGCGGGAAAAAGTGGCACTGATTACCGGCGGCCCCGGTGTGGGAAAGACCACGCTCGTGAACGCAATCCTGAATATCCTCGACGCCAAGAAACTGCGCATCGCACTGGCCGCCCCCACCGGACGTGCGGCCAAACGCATGAGTGAAACCACCGGCAAAGAGGCCAAGACCATCCACCGTTTGCTGGAAATCAATCCCCAGGGCGGCGGATTCAAGCGCAACGATGAGTGTCCTCTGGATATCGATCTTCTGGTCCTGGATGAATGCTCCATGATCGACGTTCCCTTGATGCACGCCGTCCTTAAAGCCCTGCCACCCCTGGCGGGACTGCTGATGGTGGGGGATCCCGATCAATTGCCCTCCGTAGGCCCCGGTCAGGTGCTGGCCGATCTTATTGCCGCCAAAACCATCCCCGAAGTCCATCTGACGGAAATCTTTCGCCAGGCCGCGCAAAGCCGGATCATTCAGACGGCGCACCAGATCAATGCAGGCCATATGCCGGACCTGAGAAACCCGGAGGGGCTCAGCGATTTTTATTTCATCGCAGCGGATGATCCAGCGGAAGCGGCAGACAAACTCGTCAAGCTGGTCACCACCCATATCCCCCGCCGCTTCGGTCTGGACCCGCTGCATGATATCCAGGTGCTTTGCCCCATGAACCGCAGTGCGCTGGGTGCCCGCGCGCTTAATGAAGCGCTCCAAACGGCCCTCAACGGTGAAAGCACGCCGGCCATCGAAAAGTTCGGTCGCCATTTTGCACCCGGTGACAAGGTTATGCAGATCCAGAACGACTATGAAAAAGAAGTTTTTAACGGCGACATTGGATTTGTGCAGGATGTGGACATCGAAGAAAGCACCCTGACCGTGGACTTCGAAGGCAGAGTGGTTACCTACGGATTCAGCGAGCTGGATCTCCTACAACCAGCCTATGCCATCACCGTGCACAAGAGTCAGGGGTCGGAGTATCCCGCCGTGGTCATTCCCATGAGCACGCAGCACTACCCCATGCTGCAACGCAATCTGCTCTATACTGCTGTTACCCGGGGCAAGCGTCTGGTCGTGCTCGTGGGTCAGAAAAAGGCTGTGGCCATGGCGGCGCGGAATGGATCAGGGAAACGGCGATGGTCAAAACTGCGGGAGTGGATGCAATAGCCTGGGACAAGTGAGGCGAAAGGTCACAATAGACTGTTTGCAGACATTGACGGCCTCGCGGTGTCTTGGACCGTAAAGGTACCCCGACTCTGATTTGCCGAGACGAGAGAGATGCCGGATTTTTATTTCTGCTTATGAACCGGACACCACATATACCATCCCCAGCGAACGGAGCACGAAACCATGCGCAACGACGGCTTAACCTTTTATACCAACCCCATGTCGCGGGGCCGCATCGTGCGCTGGATGCTCGAAGAATTGGGCGTGCCTTATCAGACGGTGCTGCTCGACTATGGCACGACGATGAAGGCCCCAGAGTATCTGGCTATCAACCCCATGGGCAAGGTTCCCGCTATCCAGTATGGGCAGACCGTGGTGACGGAAGCAGCGGCCATCTGCGCCTATCTTGCGGATGCCTTCCCCCAGATGGGGATGGCACCTGCTCTTGATGATCGATTGCGAGGTCCGTACTACCGCTACCTGTTCTTTGCTGCAGGGCCGTTGGAGGCTGCAGTCAGTAACAAGGCGCTAGGCTTTGTCGTGCCACCCGAACGCGAGATTATGATGGGTTATGGCACTTATGCGGCAGTAATGGATGTGCTCGAAGATGCCGTAGAACAGGGTGAATATCTGCTTGGCGACAAATTTACGGCTGCCGATGTGTACGTAGGCGCACAGTTAGGATTTGGTATGCAATTCGGCACGATAGAAAGACGTTCAGGCTTTGAGCATTATTGGTCACGGGTCAGTGCCCGCCCGGCTGCCATCAGGGCGAAGCAGATCGACGATGATCTTTTACCCAAGGACTCCACAAGAACATGATAGAAAATTAAGACCCGAATGATGCATTGGGTCTTGGTTAAATCTCCGGACAGTAGTGATAATGGTGTAAAAATGAGTGCGCTATTACTTGAATTCGGACCGGATATCTGGGTGGCAGAAGGTCCGGTGGTGCCTTTCTTCGCAGGCTTTTCCTATCCGACTCGCATGGCAGTGATCAGGTTGTCAGATGGCGGTCTGTTCGTCTGGTCGCCCATAGCACTTTCTCTCGCATTAAAAAGCGAGATCAACGCCATGGGACCCGTTCGCCACCTCGTCTCGCCCAATAAGTTGCATCATCTTTTTCTCGGGGAATGGAAGTCCGCTTATCCCGAAGCGCGCCTCTACGCCTCTCCGGGATTGCGCAAACGGCGAAAAGATCTCGCCTTCGACGCGGATATTGGTAATGCGCCTGCCCCGGATTGGGCAGCAAACTTGGACCAGGTTCTTGTTCGCGGTAGCTTTGCGATGACGGAAGTCGTTTTTTTTTCATCATGCTAGCCGCACCGTTATCTTTGCCGATTTGATTCAAAACCTGCCGTGCGACTGGTTTAAAGGTTGGCGTGGGCTGATCGCGCGCCTTGACGGAATCAGTGCGCCAAACCCTGGCGCACCGAGAGAGTGGCGCGCCAGCTTCATCAATCGCCGTGCAGCGCGCACGGCGCTGGAACATATTCTCGCCTGGCCGATTGAACGCGTGCTGATCGCCCACGGCGAACCCGCAACTGCAAATGGTGCGTTGTTTGTTAAGAACGCCTTCGTGTGGCTGCTGGGAGAGGGGTCCCCTGATTATGAAAGATAGAAACATCTTCATTCTCATTCCTGTAATCGGATACATCGGGCTTTGGATATTGGGAAGCGCTGCTTTCCTTGCCTACTTCAAAATATTCAACGTCTTAATGGAATCAGATTATACTGCGATGATACAAAGGCTGCCTCCAGCATTGGCAATACTGACCGTCCCATTTTGCAGTTTCACATCATTCTTCCTGGCTACAAGGGTTGTGCTCCGAAGGGCCTCTATCTGTCTAAATGCCAGAAGGTCCCTGCAGGTGGGAGCAACATCCCTTGTTTTCACGATGGCAATGGACTTGTTGCTAATGGAATTCGTGGAAAAGATAAGTATCCTGGCTTTCCCGATAGACCTAATGTATCTTTTTGCGTGGTTGATCATCATTCCATCTGTGGTGTTGGCTGGATATCAGAGGCAGTAAGTCGGGCTGGTGGAATAGCCTCGTGTTTGGCGTCAGGCATCGTCAGGAGGAGTGCCCGTGGGAAAAGTTGATCTTAAGAAAGAGATGGAACACCTCTATCAATCCTCCGCTAAAGAGGTGGTTCAGGTGGATGTCCCAACGATGAACTACTTAATGGTGGATGGTGAGGGCGACCCCAACGCATCGCAAGCATACTCCGATGCCGTTGAGGTTCTGTTCATGGTTTCCTATGCCGTGAAGTTCATGGTCAAGAAGGGGGCGTCGGCAATTGACTATGGAGTCATGCCCTTGGAAGGTCTATGGTGGGCTGACGATATGTCGAAGTTTACAACCACTGACAAGTCCAACTGGAAATGGACAATGATGATTATGCAGCCCTCCTTTGTTACACCGGGAATGATCGACAGTGCTATTGCCGATGTGAAAAAGAAAAAGAACCCAACGGCTATTTCCAAGCTACGTCTGGAAGCCTTTTCGGAAGGCAGGTGCGCGCAAACACTGCATATCGGCCCGTTCTCCGAAGAAGGGCCAACGATTGAAAAGGTGCATCAGTTCGTTGAATCCAGAAGTCGGCTAACTGGAAAGCATCATGAAATTTACTTGAGCGATATTCGTAAAGCTGACCCATCGAAATGGAAAACCATCATCAGACAGCCAATGCAATGATGGCTCTCAAGAAACACCATCCAAGTGATTCGGTTAAAAAGGAATGTATCATGGAATCAAGCAACCTAGAGTTCAAAACCATAAGGCCGATCGATCTTAACGACGAAGCACTAAAGCCGGGATCAAAGGCCACCCCCTTCTCCACTTTCATTTGGGCAATTACATCGGGAGATATTGCCACCGCTGAGACGCAGATCACGGACGATATCGAATGGGGAATGATGTGCTACAACAAGATGCTCAAAGGCAATGTCACTGACCGGCAATATGGCGCCACCGATGTGCGGCGTAATGGCGCCATTCCAAAGTGTCTGAAATGGGGTCTCGAACGGTGTCAAGAATGGGTGTTTTTGGCTCCTTTCGCAATGGTGTTTTTGGGGGGTTCCGGGAGTGGCCTGGGGGCGCGAAAACTATCGCCTTCCAGGATCAGTCGATAGGCGCCGTGACGTAGCCGATCCAACGTGGCCACCCCGAGCATGCGGTTGGCTGGGAAGACGTCTCCCCACTCGGGAAAGTCGAGATTGCTGGTCATTATGTAGAAACCCGCTCGTAGCGTTCGGCGATCAGATCGTGGAAGTCCTCATCATGGGGTGGGCGCATGAGTTTGAGTCCGAAGTCATCTTGGCGGAAGCGCCGGTCAAAGCCTCCGGCAAGGGCGAAGTCATTCCTTGGCTCAAGGCCGGATCAGCCGATCAGAAAAAACCTATCATTATAACGAATGCCGCCACCAAGGATTGGGGTGTCTTCGAATACTGGAATATTGGTACAGTGAGCGAAGAACTGATCAAATTCGGCAACGAACAAAAATGGCCCTGGTCGAAAAGCCCGGATAGTTTCTTGGGCAAAAAATACAGGGCTGCACAATGCGTTGTGTATCACATCAATCAGGAAGGAAAGATAGACTTCATGAGGCAATATCTGGATGCGGGACGTGTATGGGAACAGCTCAAATAATATGAATAAATTAAATATGTCAAACACACTTTCCTGCCCCTGCGCGACCTCCGTGACCGCGATGGTGCCAATCGTCAACTCCAGGAATAGGACCGTGACGAGGCCGGGAGTCGGGTACACGGTACAACGTGACCGCCGGATGCTGCGGACATCGCACTGGCGGATGGGTTAGACGGGTGACTTTCCCCATGTTTCGCTTCCCGAAGCCGAGCGGACCCTACGGGATCGGCACGCTGACCTATCACTGGGAGGACCCGAGTCGCCCGGAGGTATTCACTGGCGATCCGAATGACCGTCGTGAACTGATGGTGCAGATCTGGTATCCAGCCAAGGTAGACCCGTCATTGCCGCGTGCTCGCTACGTGCGGAATCCCGGCGCCCTTGCGCCGTTGGCTCGCCTGCTGCATTTGCCGGAGTTCATCTTCGGACCCTTGAAATATATCACCATCAACGCCATCGAGTCCGCGCCTGTGGCGAATGGCAGGTCCCGCTTCCCCGTGCTGATTTGTTCGCATGGGCGCGGCGGCTTTCGCCAGGAGAATACCTGGCTCGTTGAGGAGCTTGTGTCGCACGGCTACATCGTTGCAGCCATCGATCACCCTTACGCCGCCAGTGGGGTGGTCTTCCCGGATGGGCGCAGGGCGACCTTCGATACCCGCATGCTCGACCGAAAATTTGTGGACGGCAAGATTCCGTATCTCGCGCAAGATGCCATCTTCACGCTGAATCAACTCGGCACCTTGAACCAGTCTGACCCGAACGGCATCTTGACTAGGCGGCTGGACCTACAGCGTGTCGGCATCTTCGGGCTATCGCTGGGCGGTGAAGTCAGTGCTGAAGCTTGCCGGTTGGAGCCACGTTTTCGGGCCTGCTTGGTGATGGATGTCTGGATGCCCTCGGACGTGGTCCGGGCAGGCCTAAAGCAGCCGACCATGTGGCTCACCCGGGATGCCAAGACAATGCAGCTCGAGGGTTGGTCACAGGCAGACATCGACGAAACTCTGACCACCATGCGGGCAGTGTTCGAGAGCCTGCCAGGAGATGGCTACTTCGTACAGGTGCCCGGAATGTTCCATATAGACTTCTCCGACGCCCCCTTCTTCTCCCCGCTCACCTCCTGGCTGGGGGTCACCGGGCCGATTGATGGACGGCTGGCGCACGGCATCACCAGTGCCTACTCGCTGGCGTTCTTCGACCGGCACCTGAAGGGCCGACCGGAGGTGCTACTCAATGGGCCAGCAAAACAATACCCTGAAGTGCTTTTCGAAACGCGACGGCCTTAATCCGCTGTATTCATGTGATCTTTAGGAAACATCTGGATGCGGACACCCTGCGGTGTTGAATTTGGCCATCATGCGGAGTCTCTGTCTCTGATGGGCTCGACCCCCTTGCGGATGACATCGGCCATGACGGCGATGCGGCCCTGCACCTAGCTGCTTTGGTTGTCAATCTTTTTCTGCTGTTCCTACAGTGGCGCCATCTGTTTACCGATGGCCTCTCCCTGCTTCTGGATCCGAGCCAGCACCTGCTCGCGGATGGCCATGTCCAGTTGCTCCCGCTCTTCGCGCTCGCGCTGCGGGATGAAACGCACGTGATCATGGAACTCGACTTCGATGGAGTCCGCTGTGTTCACGGCAGGCTCTGGCGGACTTTTGGTGCTGCCTTCTGTGGCGGTCATACCTGCTTCCAGAGTCTCCAGCCAGGCCATGGCATTGGCGTGGACAGCATTCGCCTGCAACTCTGGGCATGGGGCCAGTCGAATTGGCCCTCCAGCAGGAGGGCGCCGCCGCTAATGATGATGTGGTCGCAGTCATCCAGAGTGCGTGCATGTTGCTCTACGCCGCGCTGGATACGTTCTGCGATTTCCCGCAATGCCTCCTGCCGGGCGGTTTGCTGATCTCTACTCAGGTATGTCGCTACCTTTGATCCGGATCTTTTTGTTCTGGAACAACGCCATCTGGAGAATTTTCCGATTGGGCAATCGCTGAACCACAGTGTTTTTTGACCCCCGCCTGGAAGCGGTCTACGGCGGCTGCCACCCCCAGGTCCGGAAAGGTTTAGCGAGGCGGACTGGGGTAGCCGCGGGGATCTCCATTCTGGCGGGTCTCAAGGAACTCAAGTATCCCCCGCAGAATACACTCCCCAAAGGCCGGGCTCGTCGGCCCGGTGGTGGGCGCAAAAAACTGGTAGATCGTGATCCAGACTTACTGGCCGCGTTGGAGCGTTTGGTGGATACTGTGACACGGAGCGATCCCCGGTCACCACTGCGATGGACTTGCAAGAGCCTCAAACAATTGCCCGTGAGCTGGGCGAGCAAGGTCATCGTATTAGCCATGTTTCCGTGGGCATCCTGCTCAAGGAATTAGGATACAGCTTGCAAGGCGATCGAAAGGCTCTGGAAGGCACTAATCACCTGGATCGGGATGCCCAATTCCAGTATATTCAGGAAAAGACGCAGCAGGCATTGGATGCAGGACAACCCGTGATTTCGGTGGACACCTACAAAAATGCCGGTCAGGAGTGGCGACCGCAGGGAGAACAGGAGGCGGATTTGCCTCCGCTCCGGCAAATCCGCGGCTGAGCTAAGGAGTTAGACCTCGTATGCCAATCTACCAAGTCACGCAACGCATAAATGCTCCCGCAGATGTTGTCTGGAAACACCTGTCGAACATCTTGGCCTGGCCGGAATGGCTGCCAACGGTCACTGCGGTTTCACCACTTGAGGGAAAAACATGCCAGATTGGAGCAAAATTCAAGGTCATTCAGCCGAAATTGCGCCCCGCCATCTGGCAAGTCACTAAGCTGGAACCGGGCCAGTGTTTCATCTGGGAATCGACAAGCCCAGGTATACAGCTTTGGGCCAGCCACACCGTCCGCATAATCGGCTCAGAGGAATCAGGAGTCGAGCTTCAGTTCCGATTTTCCGGCACCCTCGGGGTGTTTCTCGGCTGGATTGCAGGCTCTATCACACGCAAGTACATCACCACTGAGGCTTCCTCTCTCAAAGTGCTGGCTGAGTCCAATGCCCATGACGAGGCCTTCTTCCAGAGTGACTCCCGGCTCACGTCCGGCCACGGCTCTTTGACTTCGGGGCGCTGGACCGGAGATTCTCCGTGACCGTGACCGTGACCGTGACCGTGACCTGGATCAAGGCCTTGAACGCCTCAGCATCGAGCACCTCTCCCTCCCGGATGTCGATGGCGCGACGGGTGTTCCCATCGAGGCTGGAGTTGAAAGGCGGGCCAGCGGTTATATGATGTCCTGCTCCATTGGCCTGACGGAGAATGGACGGACGTCTGCGAAAACCTTATTGAACAGGAGGAAATGCCAGACTACTGGGAGGTGTACACGGGTAATATAGTTGCACATAGGCTTGCCTTATCATGGCCCATGGCACGGTATGCACTCATGATCGCTTTCTGCAGCGCCTCCACGTGAGTATTGCCTACAAACGACGCGCGGCGGTACTATCAGGGCTGAGGAATGGCAACTGCAGACTGATAGCAGTCATTCGGTTGCCCATATGCCAGTTAGTACTCAGGAACCGATCACATAATGAGTGACGTGGCTCACTGAATTGCACTATGATTCCTTCATAAGGATATGAAGGCGGTGGAAACCACCATGACAACTGGCAACTGCGAGGAAAATAAGCCTTACCTTTTTGCTTCAAAATAACCCTCATTCGGCAGGCGGAGAATTCAGCAAAATTTGGCCGTTTGTCCAGACGGGGACGGCGGCCACCAGACAAATTGATGCAAATTGTCTGGTGTGACGTGACCACACAATTAAATCGCGCTACATTCCCATTACACAGGAATGCTTGGGTAATGGGTAGATGGTTATCGTTAGGGTTTCTCGACACCAACTTCCGTGGCCTTAACCACCGCGAGGGCTGAATCCCCGACCTTAAATTCTAAATGATCGAGGCTATGCGTGGTGATTATTGAAGCCACGGTACCCGCTGCCGTTTCTATCTCTATTTCGGAGACAACTTCCCCCCTGATGATATTAACGATTTTTCCTTTCAGGTGATTGCGTAGGCTGGTTTTCATGAGAGTTTTCCTTAGTGGATATTGGGATGTTTGAGAGCGTGGGTAAAGTTTAGCACATCACATCATCGCTACACGCGCCTCACACAGCGATACTGGATGAGGCGCGCGGCAGAAAATTCCAAGTCGCTCTTTCTTTGCTCAGAACTTATACGTCAGCATCACCCGGTTATAGACGAAGGCGTTTTTCCCGTTGCCCGGATAGAGATTGACACCTCCGTTGGCCACCTCGAACTGATCTCGTACCGCCAAGCCTTGCAAGAACCCTTTGGGGAAATAGGTCACGCTAACGTGAGTCCAGTTGCTGTTCCCGGTAAAATAGGTGTTGAACTGGGAAAAACCAGTCGCGAGATGGATCCGCCGATGCCAGAGCCAATAAGCCGCACGCAGACGCCAGCCATGACCAGGCCCTACGCCCACCAAACCTTGAATCATGGCATCCACGTACAAGGGGTCCGCCGTGTACCCGATGGTATAGGGAGAAACGATCGCCCCGCCACCCACGGCACCCGGATGCAGATTCGTCGCGTCATAGGCCCAGAAGACGCTGCCTTTGGGAAATTTCAGGCCCGCCTTCACGCCGTAAGCCGTGCTGTTGACCGTTTCACCGGGCTGGTTGAACAGTTGGGTACCGGTTTGGGCGAAGGCGCTATTGCTTTCCCATTCCCGCACGAACTGGGCGGCCACAAAGGGATTGAAACCGGTCCCGGTATGCAGCATGTATTGCCCAGCACCGTAGAACATGTTGGCGAAATGATAGAAGTCGTAGTACCAGGATTGCATTTTGGCGCCATCCAGGGTGTATTTCACACCAAATGCCAGCGCGCCGTTCGCGGCTGGTATCGTGCTGGGAAGATTATTAGGACCCGCATAGAGCGCGTCCCCATGGTAGTTCGTCGGATAATAGAGGTTGTCCCGGTAGAAGTTGTTCGAGGTGCGGCCTTTCCAGCGAAAAACCCGGAGCCCCACGAGGTTCAGATGCGCGATGGGGCTGACTTTGGCGTAGACCCCCTGGTAGGTGACGGGAATCACCCGGCCACCCACACGGTTGAGCCAGGGGGTGTTGATCAGTTGATCGCCCACACGCACCGTTAGCCAGGGTTGGCTGTACTGCAGATAGGCCTGCCCCAGGGTGTTAATGGAGGAACCAATACCCATCAGGGTTTTATCAATGCGCGCGGGATCGCTGCTCTGCGTGCCCAGGGAATTGGCCGTATAAAAACTCACGCCCACACGAAATCCCGTCAAAAACGGTGCTGTGATGACATTCAGGCGACCCGCGAGGGAGTAGGCGCTGGCGTTGGGCGTGTTCGGTGTGCCATAGAGGCGGCTGAAATAATAGGAACGGATTTGGCCATCGATGTGGCTTTTCTGAAAAAACTGGGTGAGGGTTTCTGCCTGAGCAGGAATGCTGGTGGCTAGCAGGGTCGTGGCGGCTACGAACCCAAGGGGAAGTGCTCTCTTTCTCATGGTGGTTTTCCTTGATAACGATTTGTATCGAGATATTTCATGGAATATGACGCAAGGCATTAAAAGAGGTCCATTTAAGGACCTCATGATTCCCTTTTAGGAGAGATCGCCCCCTTTGGGTGGGTTGTAGCCCGTCTCCTTGAACATGACCTGCCCAGCCTTGCTGGTCATGAAGCGGATGAAGGCCTCACCCAATTTTGGATGCGGCGCGTCTTTGGGCACGGCGGCATAGAACACCAAAGGCTGGGTGTGCAGGGTTTTGGTCTTGCCGTCTACCGTCATAGTGAAATGCGCGGTGTCATACCAGGCTTTGGCCATAGCCGGATTGCTCAGGTTAATTTCATCCGGGAGGGTGATGAAGGGAAGATGGAGCGATTTCACAGCGCTCTCATATCCGGAGGAAGCGTCTATCTGTCCACTCTTCAGGCGTGCCAGCAGCGAGGCTTCGGTGAATATCTGCTTTTGGTTCTCCACAGGGCCTAGAACACGCTGAACAAGCTCAGGCTGGTGGTAGTACTTCTGCGCCAGAAGGAAGGTAAAGATGATGTTCTGACCCTGGGGATCCGTCTGCGGGTCCGTGCGTCCAAACTGGATCCCCGGCTTCTCCAGCACCGTGTACCAGGGCATTTTGCCAGCGGCTGCGGCTGCAAACTCTTTGGCATAGCGGCTCTTGGGGCTGTAGGCGATGACCATGGCGGTACTGGCCACGGGGACCGCCTTGCTCACCATCCCGGCCTTTTCCAGCACCTTAATGGGTCCGGGCGTAATGGAGATGAATACGTCCGTGCGCAGCTTCTTTGCCGCAATGAGGTGGGCGAGGCCATAGGCACCCTGTCCTTCTCCTTGGTAGGTCACGTGATGGGTCTTGGCGAAGGCAGGACCCAGGTGCAGATCCATGACCGCTCCCATGGAGCCGGCATAGGCGACCTGGAGGGGAGTAGCGGCCACAGCGGTTCCCATGCCAGCCGCCCACAGACTGGCGAGTAGGACCACGGCAGGCTGTGCTTTCATGCGTGCCGACCGATTTCTGGCCGCCGCTGGCGTCGGCGTTATGGCCGGATTCTTGAGGTGGAAATCCGGCTCTATATTTTGTGACATACAACGATGTACCAAAGCAGACCAATTGTTTTGCATGTTGGACGTCTCCATTTTTAGAAAAAGTGAGCAACCATCGAGAGATTCGATATATATGACAGAATATCGCGATGTCGCAAAGCGTACCTGCATACCCAAAATCTGGCTATACCGCATCACAAAAGCAATTGTTATGCCAATTTTTTGTCACACAAACGAACGTTTTTGTGATGCTTCTATTTCTAGACACATTTTAGTCATTTATGACCCTGAATCTGTCAATCAACTCGTCTGTCTTTCCGTCCTTATCCGGTTGTCTCCCAAACCCACTACCCTCGCCAAGCATTTCTAGGCAAGGCCAGTCGGTCGTCGTAGTGTAGTTTTTAGGGGCTTTCACAGAACCCCATATTTAGTGGCATTGGGAGACAGCCGGATAAGCACGTGTCTTTCTATGCCTGGTAAACGTCACCCAAGCGCACTGCGTACTGACAACAATTTCTGGATGTCCGGTTACGCTGCATCACCGCCTATTCCCTGGCCATATACGTGGGCAAGTTCAGGATTCAGTCCAGCACCCTCATCTGGAGCGTTGCCCGGCTCGCTGCATGGATGATGACCAGCCGGGTCACGGCAATTCCAAGCAAGCGCATGGACGCGCCAAGGGAACTGCACGATCA
>JAPTWR010000056.1 GCA_028065135.1 Acidithiobacillus sp. | reverse complement strand
TTCTGATGCGTAGTGCTCTTGTAGCCTGGTCGCGGGTCTGCCACGGAGAATCGTCCCGTCATGGGGCGTCCGCTGGCTGTTACAGCGCCACTTGCCTGCTCCCACGGCAACACACCCAAAGTACCATCGTGAATTTCCTCAAGGCGCGGGTCGGCCACAGCGTAGCGCCCATTGGTGACACCGCCGCGCCCCGAAATAGTCCCGCTCGGCGCATTCCAGGCATTGACGCCCAGGTAGTGGGCGCGGCGCTCCGGCAGAATCAAATAATCCTTGAGGGTTCCATCCTGGACCGCCAGCTTGTTGAGTGATCGCCAGTCGCCACCGGCCTCCACGAAGGCCAGGCGCACCCAGGTCTTCCATTGCAGAGAAGGGACTCGGTGCATGGCGCCGCCAGAAGGATCTCCAGGTATGGGCATCCGGCCCAGAATGTCGCCCACGGCCAGCAAATGGCGCTTTTCCGGCTCATAGAGGAAGGGTGGCACCTTCTCCATGTGCCGGGCCACCAGCAGGAACCGCTTGCGCGATTCGGCAAGGCCGCCCAGCTCGCCGCAATCGTGGGTGGTCTCGGCGACCGCGTAGCCGTAGCGACGCAGCAGCCCGCCGATCTGATCCAGCAGGTGCCGTCCCCGGTTCTGTATCCGGGGGACGTTCTCCAGTATCACGAACTCCGGCAGGTCATCTTTCCAGGCTTCCAGGGTCAGCCAGATACCGCGCACGGTCAGCCGGTTAAGCGCCTGGTATTTTTCGGTTTTGCTCTTGCCTTCTGAAAGCAGCCCGGAAAATGCTTTGCATGGCGGGCTGGTGAAGACGATATGGGGCCGTTCATTGTTCGCGGCCTTGCGGATGTCCGCCGACGTCGCCTCTCGCCAATCCGCAGACGGCTCCTCGCCGTGGAAGGCACGGTACTGATCCCTGTCGAAGAGATCCAAGCGTGTGCCCGGTACGCCAGCGAGGCGCGAAAAATCGGCGATGGCCCGTTTGTCGGAATCAATCCCGCCCAGGCAGCGGAAACGGGCCTGCATGGAGCCGACGCGAGCCTGCCCGCGGTTGAAGCCGGCAGCACCGCCACCTAAGCCGCAGAACAGATGGAAATGGCGGATTTCGCGGTAGTCATTCGACATTCATCACCTCCATCGGCAGCGGGCCGATGAATTGACCGAAAGGTGAACAAGGCTCGAACCTCAAACCGTTCTCAAACGTAAATAAGCCGTGTTTGAATTCGATAAAAACCCACTTTTTTTCGCCTTCTCGACCTCGCCAACAATACCAGCCAGGTTCCGTCACCTCTTCCGCGCTCAACAACTTGAGCGGGGATTTCAGCCGATTTATCGCGGCGCACAGCGATTCGTTTTCAGATTCCAGCTTGACTATGTCCTCCGATTTGCACCGGTCGCCATCTTTATCTTCTGAACTCTCAAGCCAACTAACTGCGGAGTATCGTGACAGCTTCATTTATCATCCTCCTTTTGTTCGCTTTTTCCGCTTCGCCTTTGCATGGCGCCATTCCTGTTGTCCACGACTCCCTTGATTCCCTTTCCGCCTGATACAACCAACGATACCGCGCTAGCCAGTCGTCTATATTCCATGGATTCGGTAGAGCACCGTCCCCCCGCCCTGCCTCGCGTATCTGAGAGGCCCACATGGTCAGGTCGTCGGCTAACTCAAACGCAATCTCTTGTTCATCATCCTTCTTCATAATTCCATCGCCTTTCGTATCTGATATGGCTTCAATCCAGCAGCCACGCAGCCAGCTTCTGTGGCATGGTAATAATGAGTCTCCTCTAGGCCCGGCCCTTGCGTACCAATCCCGCGGACTCCAGCCGCTCCATGCTCTGCAGATCTACTCCAGCCGGAGCAAAATGATTGCGGTAGCCCCACTGCCGCTTTTTAATGTGCGAACCGATGCCGAGCATGTGGCGGAGGTTGTCCCTATCTGTGTCGTTTATCATTATCTTTCCTTGAATAATAACCGGCATAACGAACAAAATGTGTCACAGAACTTACGGTATGGTATTCTGGCCAGCTCCAGACCAGTTGCTGCCAGATGAATGGCTTTTTATGTTGGTACCCACATAATGACCGTGACTGCTAGGCCATTGCGTAGTTTCGACAATCGCGTAGTAACCCGCAAACGCAAGCAGGAGCCAGCACACCGCTATCGTGATTGGCCATTTTGATAGTTGGAGAAACTTGTCTTCTGTCATTTCTGGATTTTCCGACTCCACCAGTGCTTTGTACGCTCTTGTGTAAAAGCGGATCACAAAAAACAAAAAAGAAACAAGCATAAAAGAGAACAGTAAGATTAATATTATTCTAAAGTCTTTAGGTCCTATACCGACTTCGCTATAAAACCTGAATATAATGTCATTCAGACTCATTTATTTTCTCCAAAAATTTCATTTTCTGCACCGTTCCAATAATATCCGATTGGCTTTCAGAGAAACCGCGTCATCAATGACCGCGAAGTTTCCGCTAAAACCGTTCTCCCCCAAAGCCTGCATTCTTGCGCTGATTGCAACGATCATCGTGTATCTCCCTTTTGCGAGCCTCGCGTATGTCGCGTATGTCGGTTACCTGTAGGCGCACTCCCCAGATGGTGTACATGACGAATGAAAAGAACCCCCGCCGTGATCGCCTGCAAAAGGAGACTGCCCACACCCAGATAATCTACCCAGTGCGGCGTATTTTTCAGGGGGGAGAATAATAACCAGCAAAAAGTGAGCACTATCCAGAACCCAAAAAGGACATATGCAATAAATTTTAGAAAGTCGCCGATCATCAATATTAATTCCAGCACCTCCCGCTCCCAAAAAATGTGGAGCCCGGCTTTGAAAGTCATGACACGTTCTTTACACCGGTTTTTCATCGTTTTTCTCCGTCGCTTCCAAAATATCGTTCGTGGCATCCAGACCAGAAGACGCTGAGACGCGGGTAGGCACGACAATCCGCTCATTGCTTTTGTCAATAAGTGTTATGAGAATGACCCCAAGAGGAAGAGGGATACCGTAATCCCCACATCGAAGCGCATCTATAGCACTCATAAATGTGCCGCCATCGCAATCAATTTGCTCATCTTCCAAAACACGATCACATGCAGCATCTGTATCTTCGTAACGCAGAGATAAAACCTCAATGCGTGGCGATTTTAAGCTCGTAAGAAGCCCAGGATATTGTTGCTCGATAAGTGGAAAGTAGCGGCTTTCTTCAGATTGTCCTACCATTCTGGTTCTCCTCAATTAAAATGGCGTTTCAAAGCATTCTTGTCCATGATTTTGAAAGTTGTCGTCCATTCGCTCATGCCGCCCTCCCCGTCCGCTTCAGAAGGCTTTCCACCAACACCGGGAAATCCATCGGGTCATCGATGACTGTCACCCCATATTCCGGAGCGTCCAGGCCGTGATAACCCCGATCCAGCAAGACGGACAGGCTTACGGTCCCCAGGGCCGCATTCGCGTTGGCCGGGTGATCTTCGAGAAAGGCCACCGCACCAAGATCCCGTAGCACCGCCACCTTTGCGCTCGCGGGCGCATTGTCGCCCACACAAACAATGCGTCCAGCCGGGATCAGCCCGCCAAGGCTCTCCGCCCGTGCGGCTTCATGCCGCTCGTTGATCATAGTTACCGCCCAGACCGTGCAGCCCAGATCTTCCAGCGCGAGCACCAATTCAGAAGCGTGGTCATACAGGGGCAGGTCAGCCCATCGATCCTCATGAAAAACCCGCCAGACGGCATCCACTTCCTTATTGGAAAGGCCATAGCGCAGCCCCATACTGTGCTGCTCATTTACTTTGAGCATGGAGCGACAAAGCACTTCTTCGGCGCATTCCCGCCAATGCGTCTCGAAATCTCCGAGCACACCGTCCACGTCTAGGGCAACCACGCTGGAAGCGTTCATCCTACTTCCCCCACATTTTCTGGGTGGCAGCCTTGATTTCCGCATCCAGCTCCGCCTTCAGCACAAGACTCGCCTTACCCTTTTTGGCGCCTTTGAGCGACACGTCAGACGTGCTACGACCGGGTAAATTCACCGCATGCACGCTACGTTCGGCATCCCACATCAATGGGTAGCGGAAATCTTTGACGGCAGCATTCGATACGACCAGAAAACCGATGTGTTGCATGGATTAATCTCCTTTGAAAAATGCCGGGTTATGCCTTGTACCCATGTCCCCGCAGGACGTCCGCCATGTTGGCGCCTTCCCAGGACCCCGGACGGCTGATCACCATCCCGGCGTCTTCCAGGAGCATGGCCACGAGCTTCTTCACCGTAAGTGGGCCATGGCTATTGAAGGGCTCAGGACCGGCATTGGCGTTGAGGCGCTTGACCAGCTCGGCAAGGTCCGCGGCGGTTTGGTCGTCGATTTCGATCTGGATGCGTTTCATGGGCTTCTTTCCAAGGGTCCGGGCGGTTATTACGTTTAGCTCTTCGTCACTATACGTTTGCGTATCCATCTTGTCAACACGCACGCGTATACAATGCTTGCTCACGTTGGCATAGGCCCGACGAGACAAAGCTTGGCCCTGTCCCCGTCCAGACAAGGCCTTTGCGTTGTTAACACCATTGGCCCCATCCCAGCACCCTTGCTGATGGATTGTTTGGCTTAACATAGGACTGTTGAGCGTTAGCCGGCGAGGGAATCGGAGTTGCTAAATCTATGGAGCGCACATATGCTATTGCCATATATGCGCATGTGCGCGGGAGATAGTCATGACTAGAGAAGCTGAGCGAGCGGCTAGGTTATTTCGCAATGGGGTTAATCAGGCCGTGCGTTTGCCGAAGGGGTTCGAGATCAACGCCGACGAAGTGCTGATTCGACGAGAAGGCGACACCATTATTTTGACGCCAAAGCCCAGGTCGTGGAGTGAGTACTTCCGACGGGCCAAGCGTATGGATGATGCCTTCCCCGACTGGATTGAGGACTTACCTCCCCAGGCACGGGACTTCTGATGCACTACATGCTAGATACGAACATTTGTATTTACATTATGAAACGCCAGCCACCGGAGGTGGAAAGCAGGTTGCGCGATGTAGCGGTAGGAGATGTTTCCCTGTCTGGCATAGTTCTAGCGGAACTTTGGTATGGTATCCACCGGAGCCAAAAACCCGAGCGCAACGAAGCTGCACTTCGAGATTTTTTGCGATTTGTAAACATATTAGACTGGCCATTGGAAGCTGCGGGGGTATATGGTGCCATCCGGGCGGCACTGACATGCAAAGGGTCTCCCATTGGCGGAAATGACCTGCTCATCGCGGCCCATGCCATTTATGAAAGTGCAACACTGGTGACCAACAATGGCCGAGAATTTGAGCGGGTTCCTGGACTCAATCTCGAAAACTGGGCGGCGCGTTAAACATCACAACAGTCAAAAGACGCCATGTTGCTGAAAACTAAATCAGGCCGATTGGTGGAGTTGCCAGCATCGGAAGAAGACGCAGTCATCACGGCGGCCGCCCTAGCCGACCCGGACGCTGTACCGTGGACGAACGCTGTACCGTGGACGAATGCCGAATGGGAAGCGGCCAAGCCCATGTTGCGGCGTGGTAGACCACCTGCAGGGGTGACAAAGGAGCGCATCACCATACGCCTCTCCGGGGAGACGGGGCGCGCTTACGGGCATCGGTCAGGCCCGTCGCATATAGTCGAACAGACCAACACCATAGCTATACTCGCCATTGCACCCGAACGGCTCTCGCACGGCATGAAGAACAATCAGGGAGGCTTCGCGCCCATTTGTTGGAAAAAAAGCGCCTTGCGGTTCGCTGTACATCTCGAAGTCGCCTTGCTTCATGCCGCAAAGCTCGCAGTGGTTCATCCAGTAAGAGCTTTGCGTAGTCTTGCTGAAGTCGATGCGGTAGTGCCGCGAGAACGCCTTGATCCTCGCCGCAACTGCCGGGAATAGGTCGGTGACGTAGTGGACAATGGTTGGCTCGTCGCGCAACATCCAAACGTCCCCAAGCGTTTCATGGCCTGCCGGAAGCGCCAAGCCATAAACGCGAGTCAGTTCGCCGCACTTCCAGCAGGATTTCTGGGTCTGGGCAATGAAGTAGCTGCCCGCTCGGATGCTGATGTTCGGCTCGCTCGGGAGCCACCGTTCGAATACGCTGGGGTCAACCCCCTCGGGGACGAACCAGACCTTCCGGCCGACATCCCAGTGGGCACCAAGCCGCTTTGCCTCATCTTTCTCGGCAAATGGGACGTGCAGGTCAATGCGTGGCATGAGCAGGTCCGAGAAACATGGCCCAATGCATACGAGCCATTGCTATCACTTTTTCATCTCTGACTAGGCGGTTCTCAACGAAATTTTCCATCTTCTTCTCTCCGTTTGTGGTTGCTCGCCTGAAACATAGCGCACCTGCACATCCTTCGACATTAGGGTAGACATATCGGCATTAAGACCCATTCCAATTACCGATTCTTTTCTTGGTAAGCTCTTCAATTATTTCCTCATTCTTCCGTTTAATTGCTTCGAGCTCCCGCATCAACTCTTCCTTTTGACTGGAAGTCAGTCGCTCAAAAATCCCCAGCATCGCTCGCTGTTGAGGGGTAAGCCCCGATCCTTCGAACGGCAAACCATCCGCGCCACGCTCCAATGACGGCGCGCTGACAGCAGCAGTACCCGATGTCGGCACAGGACCTCCGCTGGCAAGCAAGGCATTTGGGTCTCTGCCGAGTGCGCGTAGTAGCTTGCGCACGGTATTCGCTTTGGGGTCCTTGGTTTCCCCGCTAAGAATTCGCTGAATAGTCGGCTGTGGCACGCCAGACTTGGCCGCCAGTGAGTACTGCGTCTCGCCAGTCTCTGCCATCAGTTGGCTGAGCCATTTGCTGTAATCCGTCTGAATCATGCTGAAAGTATGCGGAAACACATAGCGAGACGGTAGCAACGCTGACGTATTGCGTCGAAGGATACGCTGCCGTATATTTGCGGCATGGACATACTATCTGCCTCCGAAAAACTGAAATCCTTGATAGCCTCCGGTCTCACGACCGTTGAGGTGGCACGTGAGACTGGCATAACGCAGGCGACGGTGTCCCGCATCGCCAGAGGCAAACATGCCGAACCGCGCGAACGGTCTGTACGTGCTATTGACGCGCTTTACAGCCGAATCTGCACACAGCCTCTCTCCACCGCAGGTATCACCACCCACGGTGATACCTCTCCCCAAGCCCAAGGGCCCGAGAGGGAATCCGCATGAGCACGCGTTTCGGAATATTTTCTATCCGTCGCCCCTGCAATGACCAAGGGCGGTCACTGTACCGCATCCAGAGGACAGCATGAACGGTAACCGCAGCTACGTCACAGCTAAGGTCGCATGGCTTCAACGCCAATCCAACCTACAAGATTTTTCCACGCGAGAACATCTCTCATGAGCGCCCTGGATCCCGTCGTATCCGCCCGTCCCGCCTATCTGCCCACAGGCCCCCGTGAGGAATATCGCGGGGAGCGTCCCGTCTACCGGAGGGACGTGGGGCCACGAGGGGGTGCCGCCCCAGGTGGGGCGCAGGCTTCGATACCGTCGCGGCCGACTATCACCGCCGTCAAGACAGATCAGATCCGTGCAGAAAGCCGCGAACCGGTACCGGCGCTTTCCGCTGAACCATCAACCTCTCAGGAGGCCTCCGCCATGCAGTCTACGACATCCAGATTAAGTAACCCCGCGCTGCTTTCGCCATTCCTGACAGGACCCGTTGCCGGCGCTGGCGACCCTCCGCAAGACATCGGTGAAGAATACAACGGAGGCGGGCAACCTGGGGTCGGAGACTTCAATCCGGGGACGCTTGCCCTTTTGCCAAAGAAGGACCAGATCGTCGAGGCGGTGCGGCAAGGGCATGGCAGCTATGCCGAAATATCGGCGGCCACCGGCCTGACCAAGTCCGAGGTCAGTGCCGTCATTCACGCGACATTAATACTGGCGACCAAAAGCCGCCCCGCTGTTCTGGTGGAGTCCACCCCGCCAGAACAGCGGTGCGGCCCCATGGAGGCACACATGCCAATTGATTACTTACCACTCCCGCCGCCGCCCTGGCCAAGCCCGCCTTTGATTCCTTATGGCGCAGCTCATTTCCGTACTCCGCCACGTCACACAACCCGCAATAGTGGGAGGTATCCATGTCTGCAGCCCTAAAGCCATTCATTACCGCCACGTCCGATCTGGAACCGCTCACGCCGCCTGGAACGGACCTCCGCCACGGCGCCGTATTCGAGGTGGACATCGTCAACCTTCTCCATTCGGAATTCATCCACGTGGCCACCAACGAGGAATTGGGCGCGGCCGCCAGGCTGTGTCTGCACAGCCTGTTCCAAGTGCCGGCCGGCAGCCTGCCCAATGACGAAATCATTCTGGCCAAACTCGCCGGATGTGATCATCGGGCGAAGGCCTGGCAGCGCGTTCGCGCCATGGCGCTCTACGGCTGGGCGCTGTGCTCGGACGGGCGACTCTACCACCAGGAGACCGCACGGATGGTCTTCGCCTTCCTCGTGGAGGAAGACACCCAGAAATGGGCCGAGGAAGAGCGCAACGCGGCGCACGCCCGTAAGACCAGGAAAAAGCCGCGCGACGGACAAGCAGCGGAAACATCGACGCAAACCGGAGGGCGCCGCCATGCCGTCCATTGACAAGAAGTCGGTGGATACCACCTTTTTGCCATTCATCGCCGGCACATCGGATCTGGAACCCCTGACTCCACCGGACACCGACATTCGCGCGGTGCCGTGGTTCAAGCTGGACATGCTCAAACTGGGGCATTCGGAGTTTCTACAGATCGCCAGCAACGAAGAATTGGGCGCGGCGGTCAAGCTGTGGATGTTCGCCATCCATCAGGTGCCGGCCGGGAGTCTGCCCAATAACGAGGTCGTCCTAGCGCAGGCCGCCGGCTACGACCACCGCAAAAAGGCTTGGCAGCGCGTGCGCGGCATGGCGCTCTACGGCTGGACGCTGTGCTCCGACGGGCGCTTGTACCATCAGACCGTGGCCATGACCGTCCTCGACATTCTGCAATCCCTCCAGAGCCGCCAGAGCGGCGGTGACGATGCCATGGAACGGCTCCGGGAGCAAAACAGGCGGCGGCAACAACGGTTCAAAGAAAAACAGCGCGAAAACCAGATGCGGCGCGTCGCGGCCTTCGAAGTGCAGGAAGGCACTCCGGCTTCCACAGCACCCGTAACGGCTGCGGTAACGTTAGCGGACTCGGCAGAGGTAACGTTATCGATAACGTTACCCAATAAAGAACTAGATAAATATAAAGAAGAAGAAAAACAATATGATAATAACGCGCATAACGCGCCGGTAACGTTGCAGGAATCACTGCCGGTAACGTTACCAAATGGTAGTTTGCCCGCCGCGCCAGAAGGTTTCCAAGTCGGTCAACAAGACACGGTTCCCACTCGCGAAGGACTGGTCTGCAAGCGATTGCGGGAACTCGGCGTCCGCGCCGCACCGCACATGGTGGTGGTGCAGGAGATGTGCGCCCGATTCACCGATGAGCACATCCTGGCGGCGGCCGAAATCGCTCTGGAGAGAAAAGGGGCGGGCATTCATGTCGCGTACATCGCCGCCATCCTCAAGGACGACGGAAAGACGGGGAAGAGGAAACCCGGCGGCAAGCAACCCCCGATCGCTCCGCCCAACCGGGAGTTGCTGCAACCGGTCGCCGTCGGCGGATCTCATTATGTCAAACTTTAGGAGATAACCATGTCGCTGCCGAAGAAGTTCGAGAGTAAAGACAAGAGTAAAGAACGGCCTTGTGTTCCCGTCGGAGAGATGGCCAGGGATCTCCTCACCAAATGGGGATTCGACCCCACCAACGAGGCGATCCTGCCTGACCGCCATCCTCAGTACCGCGAGTGCGCACGCCACGGTCGCTATCCCATTTCGATGGTGGATGAGCAGGATGTCGTTCGATACATCGCGCCAGTCTGTTCGATATGCGCGGCGGAGCATGCCTCCCAACGCCTCATGGAGAGCGCCGCCATCCCCCGCCGCTACATCGACTGTGATTTCGACAACTACGTGGTCGATGTCCCTGGGCAGCAGACGGCCCTGGATGTCTGCTGGGACTACGCCGAGCATTTCGCGGAGCGGGCGAGCAAGGGATCCAGCCTCATTCTCTGCGGGAATCCCGGCACCGGCAAAAACCACCTGGCATCGGCTATTGCCCGGACAGTGCTGTCCATGGGCCGTAGCGTGCTCCATGTCACCGCCTACGACGTCATCGCCCGGATCCGCCAGACCTGGCAGCGCGGTATCGGCAACAGCACGGAGCTGGAGGTTATTCGCGGGTTTGCAGAAGCTGATTTGCTCATTATCGACGAGGTTGGGAAAACGTTTGGTAGCGATGGAGAGCTGGTACATCTCTTCGAGGTCATCGACCACCGATATCGCGACATGAAACCGACCATCATTCTGTCCAACGAAGGGGTGGAAGGCGTGGAGAAGTACCTGGGGGCGGCCGCATTCGATCGGCTGTGCCAGAACGGCGGGTTGCTGCTCTTTGATTGGCAAAGCTACCGGCGCGGGAGGATCGAGGCATGAACTATACGCAAAACCGGGAAATTGTGTGATGCCCAATCCATCCAACCCAGAAGAAAACGATTTTATCAACGCCGGCAATGAGGATATCGATATGGATATGGATTACCCGCTTCCTCTGGCTGAACGTAAGGAATTGGCGCGCCAATCCTGGGGCGCCACGTCGCGGCATTTTGACAGGACTGAGGGACTTGGCTTCCTCCTGGATGATCCTGAAGCGATTCAGGCCGCCGAGGACGGTGATGATTATGCGGTAGCGCCGGAGTGGTACGAAGGACTGGATCTGGATGACAACGAAGAAGTGGAAGCCGTGGCAATTCCGCGAAACCCTCTCGTCGATCCGGATCCGCAGGACCTGCTGATCCCGGATCCGCGCGCCAGTGTTACCACACACGCATCAGCGCAGAATTTTCACCGCTGGTTGAGAAAGGCAGTCCCCGTGTACCGGGAACAAGTGGAAGGGGCGCAAGTCTCCGCGGAAGTCGGATATGCCGTGCACTGGTACCTCAACAAGTCCATCGCCGCCATCACTCTCGCCGTGGGTACCTATCTGCGCAAAAAACTCATCATCGCGGACCATGCCGATGCACGGGATGCGGCGTCCAGGATACTGCGCCAGGTCATAGAATCCCATGATTTTGAGCGCATACCCAACCTCAACATCGACAAAATGTGTTCGGGTTACTTTCAGACCATCTCCCAATACCGCACTTTCATCGCCGAAGGCATCGGCGTGTCTCATCAGGATATTTACTATATGGCTCACGCCAAGCCCCTCAGTTCCGGCCACGAGGAGCAGAACGGCGACGATGTAATGGACATCGATCTACTGCACCCGGATCACGCCCATCCCGACGCGCTGAATGCCGGTCTCTGCCGGTATATGGACAGCCCCATGGAGGTCCTCATCCAGAAACAGGAAAACGCTCGCGTAATGCGGCAGATGCGCCAGAAGGCGGCATCATCTGTTTTGGATGGCGAGGACTCTAAGGACGGTGAGGACCGGATGCCGGTTTCCTTACGCGAAGTGCTTCTGCGTGTTTCTCAGGATCCGCGGGGCGAGTTAGCCATGGCTACGGAGATTGCCCGTTTTTTGGCCAGAAGAAGTGACGGTATGCGGAATATCCGCCGGGGACTCGCCCGCCACGCCCGCACGAAGGCCCCCACAGCCGTCCTCGCTACGCACATTTTAGACCTCATGAGTGGCGATGATCGGTCCACAACCAACACAAAAGTCGGAGGTGTCTGATGCGCAGCCCCTTGGTCTGGATCGGCGGCAAAGGCCGATTCACGGACAGAATCAACGCGGCACTTCCGAAACCGAACCGGCACCTGTGCTATGTCGAGCCGTTCTGTGGCGGCGCGAGTATGTTGTTTTCGCGTCCCGCCAAAGGCGTCGAGGTCATCAACGACCTGGATTCCGAAGTGACGCACTTTTTCAGCATGCTGCGGAACCAGCCAGAGGCTTTGCAACAATACCTGCAGCTCACCCCCTACAGCCGGGAGATATTTAACGCATGGCGGGACGTTGCCGATCCTTCAGCGCTGCCCGATATCGAACGCGCTGCGCGATTCTTCATCATGACTCGCGCTTCTTTTCACGGTGATTTATCCCGAAAGCCCAGCTGGGCCTATGCCCGGGTAGACGACAATCGGGCACGCGCCGCGAAACATGCGATTGACGATGACCTGTTGATCACGGCCGAACGGCTACGGACGGTCTATGTGGAAAACGACGAAGCGTTAGCGGTGATATCCCGATGGGATGCCCCGACCACCGTCTTTTATTGCGACCCCCCGTATCACCCGCTTACCCGGGCGGACGGCGGTTACGTGCATGAGATGGACCACCAGGCCCACCAGGAGCTGGTAGATGCCCTACTTAACATCCAGGGAATGGCAGCGCTCTCTGGCTACCAGAACGATTGCTACGCAACATTGGAAAATGCGGGCTGGCAGCGGCAGGACTTTGATGTCGTCTGCGGTGCTGGCCGCACTCGGCAACCCAGAGCAGACGGAAAAGAAGTGGATCCCGCCCGCATGGAGAGCATCTGGATCAACATCGCATTACAGAAGCGGCTTGCCGCTGAAAACTCTCGGCAATGCAGTCTGTTTGATTTATCCGATCCGGGGGACGAGCGAGGCGATGAAGATGCCGCATAAACCAAACCATCACCACCTCATAATTCTGGTGTAAACCGCTATACCACCAAGTCCGTCGCTATACCTCCATGTTGGTTCAGACATGCAGAAGCATCAGCGAGGACGCCCATGCCAACTCAGAGACACGGTACAGCCACGCCCGAAGATCGCGACAAGCGCGAGAAACGCGATGTGCGCCAGGAGGTCACTGACCGCATCATCACTGCGGTAGAAGAAAATACCGCCCCATGGCAGCGACCATATGACGGTGGCCCCAGATCCGGCCCCATCAACGCCGTCACCGGCAAGGAATACAACGGCGGGAACCGTATGTTATTGGCGACCGTCGCCCCCACTGGCGATCCCCGCTGGGTGACTTACAAACAAGCTGCCGAACAGGACTGGCAAGTGAAAAAAGGGGAGCACGGCATCCCTATCGAGGTCTGGAAGAGCTATGAAAAAGGCATAGAGCGACCGGGCGGCGAAAACCCAAAGTTCGAGGGTAAGGAAATTGCGGTTTCCAGGAAGGAAGTCCGACGTTTCGCCAAGTATTATACGGTATTTCACGCCTCGCAGATCGATGGCATCCCGCCATATGAGATGGACCCATCAAAAACGCATGATTTCGACATGCATGCAGTGGGTGAAAAACTGTTTGATCAGAATGAGAAGTCCGCCCCTGTTTTATTCGATAGTCCGGGACAGGCTTTTTACAGCCCTAAAAATGATGATATTCACCTGCCACCCCGGGAATCCTTCCTTGATGCCGGACATTTATATGCCACAGCGGCGCATGAGATTGCTCACTCCACCATGGCGGAGCATCGCCTGAATCGGAGCAGGTTACAGCAGTTTCAGAACGGGACGGCCTCTGACCATACATTGCGGGCCAAAGAAGAGCTGCGTGCGGAAATGGCGTCCTACATCATTTCCGAGAAAACGGGCATACCCCATCATCCTGAAAATCATGAGTCCTACGTGAAGGGCTGGGTATCCATTCTCAAAAACGACAAGAATGAAATCTACCACGCTGCGCGGGATGCGGAAAAGATGGCGGATTATGTCATCGCACAGCAGAAATTGCTGGAAGTCGGTCATGAAAAAGCCATTGAGGCGCCCGAACGCATTAAGCAGGTGCATCACCGGGTTATTCTGTCTCACCGGAAGGACCTGCCCGACTATGTGCGCCAGGAACCCGTAGATCCGGACAAACCCATTCTGGAAATCCAGAACCACAACCGCCAGATCATTTCCGGTGTGCTGAAAGATTTTGAAAAGGATAGCTTGCTGTTGGATACCAAAGAATACGGTGTCATTCATGTGGATATCGGCAAGCGGTTTATGGAAGACGGATTTGGTGGTTCTTATCTACATAAAGCCATGGACAAACATATTGATGTTTCCATTAGTAATGACGGGCGGATACTGAAAATTCACAACCCTGAACTAGGTCCACAGCCTGCCACCGATATTTTCGATACCCCGGCCAAACCGTTTGGGCTGATGCCGTTCAGGCAAATGGACCGCGCTGATGCCATGCAGATCACCGGCAAATTAACGCATGTTCATGATACCAACCTGATCGAGATTC
>JAPTWR010000103.1 GCA_028065135.1 Acidithiobacillus sp. | reverse complement strand
AGTTGCTCTGACAGGCGGCGAATCATTTCCAGGGTGAGTGGCCGCCGTCGGTTCAGCACTTCAGAAACCCGTGCCCGAGAGCCAATGCAGGGTTCGAGATCTTTACGGGAGAGACTGCGGGCCTCCAAGACATGCTCCAGCAGGGCAATAGGATCGGGATCATCAATAGGGTGCTGCTGCCGCTCATAGTCTGCAACGAGTATGGCGATCACTTCCAACTGGTCACTTTCCGGGCTGCCCGCTGGGGCATCCCACAGGCGATCTATCAGGGTCAGAGCCGCCGTATAGTCGCACTCATCATGAATGGCTTTGATTTCCATGGACTGACTCCTCAGATAGTGCGGGCGTCGATGCGGTCATATTCCGCATGGGTGCTGACGAAACGGATATACATGAGCAAGCTGGTCGCCTTCATTCTCTGTAACGTCCCAACGCCTTCCCCGAAAATCCAGCCGTGGAGAATCGACAGGCGATGGTTTTCGATATCTCGAAGCCCGATACCACGCTTGAATCGCAGCAGCAGCGTAGACACCACCTGTTCACTGACAATAAAGTATCATCCTGAAGACCACGTGACCCATTGATTTTTTGTTCTCTGGGTTTGAGATAAAATTTAATGTTTCATCCTGGGCCATTATGTCAAAAATTACATAACGACTTTCCCAGACAAAAAAGTATCATCCTGACGTTTGACGGCATCTCTGTGTGCGCTTCATTCCCCACGACGGGAAGCATATCGAGCGGACTCACCACCCCGCACCCGACCTTGTTGAGTACTGGGGTGTAGATCACAGTCATGGAGACATCTTGTGACCTAGCAACTCCTGCACTTTGCGAATGTCGTAGCCCGCCTGGGGCGTCACCGACTTGTCTATACCAAAAACGGCTTGCCGCCGACTATCCCTCAAATAGCTTGATCATTGGACCGTATTCCTCCTTGGGTGACAAGACCCCGGACACCGTTTATGACACGGGGTATTCATGGCGGCGCTGGACGCGGGTGGCGGATGAACTCCATCATCGTCCAGCGCACACCGTCATCGATATCGAGCACGACGGGAAATTTCAGGATAACCGCCAACCAGCCTGCATCAGCCACAAACTCCGCATCAAGGATGATATTGCCCGCCATGACCGCCCGCATGCGCCAATACCCGATGATTTCGCCCTCTATTCAGCCGCGCCGAGTGGATCACGCGGCGTACTGGCGGACGACGAACTACCGGGTGAAACCGTTGTGGTTGAACCGGATGATAGATTGGGCGTGGGCGCGCTATGGGCCGTCGCACGAAAGGTCGCGCAGGCAGACGGCGCACAGGTGGGTGGAAAACGGGACTTGCGCCCTGTCGAAATCCTGGCCTGAATACCGGACGAACCACAGGGTGGATTACCCGGCCCCGTATCACCGGCCTGCCGATCCGCCGAACTGGATACGGGCGGCGGAATATCGGGCGCATGGGTCCGCGATAAAACGGCCTGCCCCGGTACAAAGGAATCGCGCGAGATCGCCATATCCGGTAATGCGCCATGTCCGCTCGATGCCGAAACCACCAGTGGGGATGGTTCGCCTGATACCATGGCGCCACTCTGGATCTCCACCAGAAGAAATAGGGTGGGTAAGGATAAGTCGGCGGCGGCGGCCCATATTCGAGCGGCAGTGGCAAGACGCTGGTCAAAGGTAATGGATACCAGGGACCATAGTAATCCATGCCGTACAGCCAGCCATTGCCCGCCCAGTCGTAATAGTAGCCATCGTATGCGTACACAAAACTTGAGACGCTGGGCAGGTAGTACGCGTTGACCCCGTCTCCGACGGAGAACGCGAAATTTATCTGTGCGGCGGCCATCGGGCTGGAAGCCGCCCATGTTGCGGACAGCAGCAGCCCCCAAAACGCCGCCGACAGGAAACTGGATATGAAGCGGTCACGGTGTGTTTTCTTGTGGGCATCCATGGGATCACCGCCTCCAGCCGCGCCCCCATCCGGGGTGAAAGAGGGGATGCACGCGGTATCCGTACGCACCAGGAGCGACGACGCATCCTGAAAGGATGGCCACCCCAACCAGTGCGGTGATAAGCCGCAGGGCCGGAGAACGTCTGCGTTGAATTTTTGTGTGTTGATTCATGCTCATAACAGCGACCATTTATTGAACGGTATGCGCTCAATTTAGCACAAATCCGCGCTTCGACGGATGGGCCAATGTATTAATGGTTGTGTATCCCTCAGGGGATTGGAAGCAATCCATCCGCCCCTGCAAGGGTTGGGGTTTCAATAGTCATCCGTCACTCCTTTTCGTGGAGTCCCTGGTCTCAGGGTGCCATAACCGGGAGTCTGCGTACTTCCCTGTAAACTCGGCCTATAGCCCACGACATACCTATAGCAACGGTATGCGATTGGGGCATGGAGATCACAACAGCAAGGAACTGCGTCATCGGATGAAGCTCTCTATACCAAACGGACCGGCCCTGGATACCGGCTCAGTGTCGCATCATTCGTGAGCAGTACAAATCCCTCGACCGTTGCCTGCGCCATCAACAGCCGGTCGAAGGGGTCTTTATGAATCGACGGCAAGGTGTCCACCGCAACGGCATGTTCCCCGGATATGGGCAACTCGACGTATCCGTTGTCGATCAGTCCCCGACGCAGCAAGCGCGCATCCACCTGAAAGTCCGGACGGTTCAATCCGCTTTTTATGGCCACTTCCCAAAGGCTCACTACGCTGAAAAGCAGTTCGTTTTCCAGATCAGCCATCAGCGCACGAGCGCCTACAGGCACACGCTCAAGGCTGTCTGCAGCCCACAGCAGCAGATGCGTGTCCAGCAGCAGCTTCACTCGCCCCCCTCACCGCCCTCGAACAAGGACTCAATTTCGTCGGCACCCATCGTGTTGAAATCATCCGGCACCTTGATCTGACCGGACAGAAACCCAAACCGCTTCCTCTGCGATGCGTCCGGCGTTTCCAGCGCGATCACCTTCACCATGGGCTTTCCCGCCTTGGCGATCACGAAAGAATCCCCTTCGGCGGCCTTCTCCACCAACCTGGAAAGCTGCGTTTTCGCTTCGTGGATATTGTATGTGCGCATAGCCACCCCCTTGTGGACCAAGTTCAATGAACTAAGTCTACTACAGTGCAAAGGGGGAAAGCGACAGGATGGGCTGCACTTTTTTAATTTCGCAGGCTGGACAAACAGGTGTTTTTGCCCAAAAGCACGAATCGGACTATTTCAGAACCTCACCACCTGAAACATGGGTCTATCTGCATAAAGGTACCAAAAGTCCCACAGGAAACTCTGCACTAGCCTGAATTCACAAGGGCTACAAGCATTCTGGCGTTTCCCGAAACCTCTCCCGTTTCAGGCCACCGATTTCGGGGGGAAAAGAAACGGCTGCACGCCTTGCCCGTCAAGGCTCTTGGAAATTTCCTATGTCGCGTTTTGTATCTTTATGCAAAGGAACCCAACGTGGTAGGCATCGAAATACTGAAGGCATCCCACGGCGGCGCCACCCTGCAGACCATTGAGTATGCCTACGGCGCGTCATAAGCATGAGACAGAACTGTGCATCCGATCCGGGGTCTGGTGGATGGAGCGGCGGCATATTGAGCGGCCCAGCGGGCCTGATCTTCCGGGTCCGCGCGCAAATAAACGGTCGCCAGGGGGCGGTCTTGCGGTTGTAACTGCAAACGGTGCGGGAGACTCATCAGGGGAATGGCATAATCCAGCGGTCTATCACAGCGGATCTGATCGGGATGATCCGGTCGTTCGATGATCTGCACATCCGGGAAGCTTTGCCGAAACAGGCGCTGTAAGGGGGCCGTGGTTTCCAGGACCACCTCAGCACCCAGTGCCTGAACGCGGGGCAGCAGGGCCACGAATTGCAGGGCATCGCCATAGCCCTGTTCGGTCCAGACCAGCAGTCGTTTGCCGTGCAGGTCTTCGCCGCGCCACAGCGGAACGGGCAGATGGCGGGGTCGCTCCGGGCATTCGGGCCAGTGCCAGCGCCACTCATATTCTTCCCAGCCCGCCTGCCAGGTGGCGTCTTCCATGAGCAGAGACAGGCCGAGATTCCAGTGGGCCAGGGCCAGCCCTGGGGCATAGCGCAGCGCCAGGCGATGACAGGCGATGGCCTCGGCATGCAGGTGATATTGATTGCAGACATAGCCGAGGGACGTGAGGGCCTTTTCGGGCTGTTCGACCCCCACAGAGGGGCCAGACTGGAGTGCGGGTGGCGGCTCCAGGAAGTTTTCCAGACGCCCAGCTCCGCCAGCGCGTCGCGGCAAGCGAGTTTGCGGAAGCGGTGCAGGACTTCGAAGATCTATACATAGCAGAATAGTGGCTCGCTGTCCTGCATTCCGGAGAGTCCTGTAGCATACCAACCGAAGAACTGATGACTGCGCCCTGACCACGGAGAATGTGGATGCCGAAGGTGAGCAGCGTCTGGTGACGATGGGGCGGGACTTCCTGGATCGAGTACTGATCGGTGGCGTACACCGAGCGCGGTGAAGATGAAATACGCCTCATATCCGCCCGTAAAGCCAGCCCAGGAGAACGCAAAGCATATGCAGGAGATGCGAACCCATGAAAGCAGAGCATGATTTCAGCCAGGCCCGGCGGGGTGCGGTCGCCGTAGAGCCGGGAAAGACCCGCGTGACCATCCGCTTGGATAACGACGTGTTGGACTGGTACAGAAAGCTGGCGCAGGAACATGGCGGCAATGATCAGACCGCGATCAACGCCGCCTTACAGGAACAGATGTCCGCGCAGGATGGGGCACTGGAACGAGTGTTGCGGCGGGTGATCCGCAAAGAAATGCTGATATGACAGAATGGCTTTGCTTTTCATAACTACTTAACCCGTATATTCTCGGCAGAACAGCCTTACAAGGGGGTGCCTCATGACTACGGCAAGACAGCTTGAGCAACCGATAACTAATCTATACGACGTGGACTTTCTGGCGTGGATAGAAGCCCAATCTCAGGCTTTGCGTACCCGGAAGGCAAGCAACCTGGATTGGGACAACATTCTGGAGGAATTGGAGAGCATGGGCAGAAGTGAAAAAAACGCCCTCAGAAACCATCTACGGATCTTGCTCATGCACTTGATAAAATGGCAATGGCAGCCCCAAAAACAGAGCAAGAGTTGGGCGACCACCATACGAAACCAACGGCTCGATCTCAAATATCTCATCAAGGACTCACCAAGCCTCAAGAGACTGATTCCTGAAATGCTGCCGGACGCTTGGAGTAATGCCGCTGACGAAGCTGCTTTTGAAGCTGAGCTACCGATCTCCACCTTTCCAGAGTTGTGCCCTTGGGATATCGACACACAAATCCTGGCTAACTGGTGGCCAGAATAAGCAGCCTCACCGTAATGTCCCATAATCGGCCTTCTGGAGTGGCAGAGGAACCCAGCAAAACCGGGTCATCCGTCGCTCAGGGTACGGCGCCCACGAGACAGAAGGGTGCATTCTGTCCCAACATACAGGAGGAGCACACCATGTTATCCGGCATACCCGCTTATAGCTTACGCTATGTCTTAAGAGGGATCTTATGGTTACCTGCTATTTGCAGTACATAACAGACCCGTTTGCTTGAAAGTAGAGGATTTCGAACGCCATGCGAAGCTGTGGATTCCTCTTGTTGAACAATTCGGTGGTCAGCATCACGGTTACTTGCTGCCACGCGATCGCTATAGGCTTCCATAAGCCCAGCTTATCAGGCCATACACTGTAGCTCCCAGTAATGTTGCGATGGCGACTCCACCCATTAACTTTTTGGCTAGGAAAACAACACATAGAGCTGTCAATACGGCAGTAATTTGGGCACTTGACTGAATGCCCAACTCTGGACTCAAAGATATAATTAACAGCGAGGCAATAGCGGCTGGGCCTATACCTTCCAGAAAAGTTTCCCACCAAGAGTTTCTGTTTCGCCTCTTTCTTGCCTTGTGTGCAATAAGAAAAGGGATAAACCGCTGTAAAAATGTGCCTATAGCCGCAGCTATAATCAACCAGAGCGGATTAGCCATGAGCTGTTTTTCTCCAACTCATACTGAGAGCCCCGACTAACATTCCTATCGGCATCGCCTGATAGGTCGGGAGCATAAAAAGCATTATTGCAGTCACACTAGCGGCAACAAACACTAAAACCAACGAATCCCGTGACGTGAACTCTAAAAGCAATGCCATGAACAGTGCGGGCAAAATAAAATGAATGGCTTGATGCACAATAGGCAGATGCGTCATCTGCCCACTCGAAATGGCACCGATGGCCGTACCTATCACCCAAGCTGTATAAGCACCTATCTGTAAACCGCTATACCAAGTTTCACGATGCTGCTCATCCACTTTGCTTAGATGTGAGAGAGATGTCGCAAAAACTTCATCGGTGAGCCCAGCCGCCAACCATGCGCGCGGGAAACGTGCATGATCTGGTGACAGTTTGCGCGCAAAGGACGGACCGTAAAATGCATGCCGAAAATTCATCAGTAGAACGACAACCAAGGGGTCCCAAAATCCTGCCCCGCTAGAAATTAGTGAAACCAAGACAAACTGGCTGGCACCCGCAAAAATGACCGCTGATATCAAGATCGTCATATATGGGCTAAGTCCGGATTGTACAGATATAAGCCCAAAAGAAACAGCAATAGGTAAATAACCCGCGACAATTGGCATGCTCGCTTTTAGTCCGCTGACAAAGCAGTCTTCTTCAAAGTCCTTCAAAACGCGATCTCTCACGCTTGCGGAACGTAAAAACATGCGTTCCGCCGTCCCATTCGTCGATACCTGTCGTTGCAAATATCCGTCGGTGATTTAATAATTCAAACCCTGCACCGTAAGCTAATGAGACTAATTTTTTAGGATAAGTTTTACGCTCAATTTCATAGTCAAATCCTGCGACCATCGCCTGAATTTCTAATACATAGAAGCGAACTAATGCGCCAATATCTGATGATGAATTTTTGCTAACAATGCGCTGATTGATATACTCGAATAAATCTCGGCAATATTTGATAGATGCACTTGTTTGGTTGTGGATGGCCAACATGAAAGCGTGAATCAGTTGCTCGCGTATATATTGATAAATATGTATTTCTGTCGAATCGTTACCTTCCATATCCAATACATCCACTTTTGCCATGGAAGAAAGTACATAGGCAACATGATGACGTATCAAAGCATTATTCCGGCTTTCCAGATCAGTAAAACTCGGAAGCAACTCATCTGCAATGCAGAGCATTCCGTTTTCGACAAGAAGTTGCCACGCCTTTTGCAGCATAAAAGCTGTATTAAAATGATGGGAAGACCCCACAGACGTAATAACAGAAATAGGTTCATCCGGTTTGCAGAATGCCAGAACATCTTCTTGAACACAGCGTAATTGTGCCAGCTCTTTGGTGTTATTGAGCAAATAAGCAAATGCTGCACCGTCCGGCTCCAAAGCTGTGACGCGCGCTTCTGGCAGAAGCTCCATGAGCATGAATAATGCTGCACCAGGGCCGCTGCCTACATCAATGAATAGACCTTTTCCGCCTTGTGGATCAAACGTAAGGACATCCTCGGCCAAAGCGGTTACCTGACGCGCATATGCGGGGTGAAACAGCTCAAAGGCAGTATAGTAATCCACATTGATCCGACTGGAAAAATCTTCATCTGATGTGCCTGGCGTTATGTCTATATCCCGCTGCGATAGGGATAACCATTGCCTGGGAATCAATAAATATCCATGTTGGAGGGCCACTTCATAAGCGAGTGTTGCGAGCACCAAGGTCGATGACTTTGTCACGGGTTCCAGCAACATGGCATCACTATTCACCATGCTGGGCATTTGCTCAGCAATAGCTGCCAGTCGAATTGCTGAAAGCAAAACATCCGGTACGGCATTGCTCAGATGATCCATGTGCAGCGTAAAAGCATTCACATAATTTTGTGGGAGAACAGCGATCCAAAGACCTTGATCATTCTTTCCTGTGAAGATCAGGAGTGGCCATTGAAATCCGGAGGAATGATTTAAGCCTAAGTGGCTTTCCCCCACAGAAATATCGCTATTTGATCCGCGCAATTCGAGATAAAAACCTGTAACGCCATGTGCCACATCAATAATGGCCCGATCAACAAAAGAGCGAAGCCCGTCCCATTCTGCTGCGGTTTGTGGATATCCACGAACTAGTTTATGTCCGCCTGATTGTGTGGTGTGCTCTCGGTATTCTATAAGCACCAAGGCAGTAGATGGTCCATTGAGAGCGGAATAGGTGTGTTCTGAGTCGCCAGCAAACGCGTAGCTTTGTCCTGGACGCAGCAATGTGCCATCCGCCTCGTTGCCAACATACATTTCACCTCGCAGTGCAATGACTCGTTCAAATACGCCTGGAGGGTGGGCACTGGAAACGCGACTATGCCCTTCGGCAATAGTCATTTCATAAACTTCAATTTGAGGATTGGTGCCATATCGTTCTATAAAACGAACTTTTTCTCTATCTTTATCACCGTCCTCTGAAAAGCTTTTGACGGCTTCTACCCCGTCGATAATGTGACTGAAAGGTACATTCAATGCGTTAGCGATCGCCCAGACGGTTTCAATGGTTGGATTTCCTTGCCCTCTCTCCAAAAGAGATAAGGTTGATTTCGCGATACCAGAATGTTGTGCAAGGCCCGAAAGGGTAAGTCCGCACTTGCCTCGAATCGCTTGGATGTTACGCGCAAGGGTTTGAAGAGCCTGATTATCCATGGGTCGTTCTCTAAAAAAAACAGTATCAATATAACGAACGCTACGTTCATATGCAAGTCACCCCTATATAGTTTCCTATCGGCCGCTTTTCAGCGCTTGATGCAATCGTTTCAGTAACACAATACAATCAACAGATTATAGTTCTCACCCCGCCTCCTGATGCCCTGTATGACGGGTTTTGAGAGGGCGTGCCCCGTCGCGCTATTACGTTACGGTAACGGCTACTCCATGGACCCCAGGATTGCCCATCCGCGGGTCCGACCATCACAAAGCCAGTAAACACTGGCTTTGCAGCGCTTGGTGCGGCGTGGTTTTCGGGGATTCGCCCAAATATCGCCCAGTGCCGGGCACGGCGCGGGCCGCCCGTCGCGGTCCCTGCCCTGATGCACCGTGCAGTGCCTGCAATTTTTGGTCTGGCAATGGGTGGTGCGTGGCATTGCGTCGTTGCTTCCCGGAGGCCTCCGCGCATCGAGGGCCTTGTGGGGTGGTACCGCTGATACAACCTATTACTCAACCTTGAGGCGCGCAATAGCTCCTGACTCGGATCGACGAGGACCTTTTGACATGAGCCTCCATCTCCAATTTTATTGATACAGCTGTAAAGATAAAAAATAGTTGTATACTTACAACCTTTTTATAGTCAATAAGTTGGAATTTTTCATACTCCAGAAAAAAATAATAATGTTGTATACTCAGAAATTTCACGCGCACGCCGGTTGAAGAATAATGTTGTATACTGACTGTGAGATGGGCGGTCGCCATGAAAAGCGCCCATCCCTTCGCCACCGCGCACCTAACCAATGTGACCAAGTCTGCTGCGTCTGGATCGTCCATCCACTATAGCTTTCCTGCAGCAGGTAAATCCTGAACAAACCCGGAACAATGCAAAGGGATACTAAGCGCAATACTGTTTAGATAGTTTGTTTTCTGTCAGAATCTCGTCTGGGACGATTTTCCCCATCGCGGTCATGTTGCTGCGCATGCGGGTGACGACCGATGGCCACTCCCGGGCAGTGTGCTGTTTCGGGTCCGGCAGGGCGTGGCATTGCATGCAGGTCGTGCTGAAGGCCCGGCTAGGAGGCGTGTCCAGATCCGGGTACGTTGCCGCATTGATGGGCTTCTGGGCATACCTCTGCAAATATCCGAGCAGGATCTCCAATTGCACCGGATCGGGAGCCGCAACGCCCATCATCCCTCCCATCATCTGCATGCGCATGTTCATCCGGCCCAACACCTGGGGCCATTCCGAGGCGGTATGCAGGCCTGGGCCCGGCAGGTTGTGACATTGCATGCAGAACTGCTGCAGCAGGTGCGCGCCCGACGAATCGGACTCAGGCAGGCGGGCGGGGTCCATCCCAGGAGGCAGCACGCCCCCCCATCATCCGTTGCATCATGTTCCGGTGCATGCCCATTCCGCCCGTCATCCCCATCCCGCCCGCCAGGATCGTCCGTTCGCTGGAAGCAAGCCCGCCTGCGGATGCCGCACTCGGGGCAGCCAGGCAAGCCGCAACGGCTGCGCCCAGTGCCAGGATCGAAGCCCCTTTGCCTGTCTGCATGATGTCTTTACCCCTTGAGTGTCACAGGGCCTGCATGACCCGCTCCAGCTTTTGCCTGACCTCGCTGGCCAATTGATGTACTTCCGCCTTGTTCACCAGATCGAGCACTGCGTTTGGATCCATGAATTCCACCTGCACCTTGCCCGCATCATCCTGACGCACCACCACGTTGCACGGCAGCAGCAGGCCGATCGACGGTTCCGCTTCCAGTGCCCGGTGTGCCAGCGGTGGATTGCACGCGCCGAGGATGCGATAGGGCGGCATGTCCTGATTGAGTTTCTTCTTCAGGGTCGCCGCCACGTCGATGTCCGTCAGCACGCCGAAGCCCTCTTTTTGCAATTCCTGGGTGACTTTCTCGATGGCCGCGTCGAAAGATGAGGCTACCGTCTTGCCAAAACCGTACTGGCTGTTCATGTTGTTACTCCTTCATCAAAAAAGAATAGTTAAAGAATAGTTCATGTCCTGAGCATGCGCAGGCCGCTCGCGATCACCACGAACTCGCTGATCTCGTGCGCGAGGACGGCGACCGGCAGGCTGAAATAACCGCTCACCGCCCCGGCGATGAGCGAGCCGATCACCACCACGGAAAGCGCCAGGTTTTGCAGCACCACGCCCCAGGTGCGCCGGCTGAAGCGGATGAGATAGGGCAGGCGCGCCAGGTTGTCGCTCATGAGCGCAACATCGGCCGTTTCCAGGGCGACATCGGTGCCGGCGGCCCCCATGGCGACACCGACGTGGGCGGCGGCGAGCGCGGGGGCGTCGTTCACCCCGTCGCCCACCATCAACACCTTGCCGTAGCGGGCTTCCAGTTCGGCGACCTTGCGCGTCTTGTCCTCGGGCGACAGCTCGGCGTGCACCTCGTCGACCCCCACCTGTTCGGCAATGGCGGCGGCGGCCAGCGGATTGTCGCCGGTCAGCATCACCACCCGCTCGATCCCGGCGCGCTTCAGGTCGGCGATGGCGTCCGCCGCCTCGGGGCGCAAGGGGTCGCTGATGGCGAATAATGCCTGGATCGAAGAATCGGTCCCGAGCATCACCACGGTCTTGCCCTGGCTTTGCAGGCGTTGAACCTGATCCGTCACATCGCCAAACGGAACAGCCAAGTCGGCGAACAGTTTGGGACTGCCAATGTAGAACTGTCGGCCGCCCACCAAGCCCTCGGCGCCCGCGCCGGTACGGGAACGGAAATCCTCGGCGGGCGCCGGTTCGATGCCGTCCGCCTGGGCGTGGCGCACGATGGCTTGGGCCAGGGGATGTTGCGAGCGGGATTCCAGGGCGGCAGCGACTTCCAGCACATCACGCTCCTCGTGCCCCCAGAACACGAGCACGTCCGTGACTTCGGGACGGCCGATCGTGAGGGTGCCCGTCTTGTCGAGCGCCACGACCTTCACCCGGGCCAGGTTCTCCAGATGGACGCCGCCCTTGATGAGCAAGCCGTTGCGGCCGGCTGTGCCCAGCGCCGCGACCAGGGTGATGGGGATCGAGATCACCAGGGCGCAGGGCGCCGCGGCCACGACGAAGACGGTGGCACGGGTCAGCCATTCCGCCCAGGGCAGGCCGAAGAGCGGCGGCAGGAGGGCGATAAGTACGCCGACCCCCAGCACGGCGGGGCTGTAGCGCTTTCCGAAGCGCTCGATGAAGCGCTGGCTGCGACCCTTGCTGGCCTGCGCGGCTTCCACCAGATGGATGATGCGGGAGAGGGTGTTGTCCGCGAACGCCTTGGTCGCGCGCACCGTCAGCGCGCCTTCGCCATTGATGCTGGCCGCGAATACCTTGCCGCCCGGGGATTTCTCCACGGGAACCGATTCCCCCGTCACCGGCGCCTGATTGACCGCAGAATGGCCGTCGATCACGTCGCCATCGGTGGCGACCGATTCCCCCGGCAGGACGACAAAAACGTCTCCCACCCGCAACGCTTCGACGGGTATGCGCGATTCCTGGCCACCTCGGCGCACCAGCGCGGTCTTCGGCGCCAGATCCATCAGCGCCCGGACGGCGTGTCGCGTGCGCTCGGCGGTGTAACCTTCCGCTGCCTCGGAAATGGAATACAGGAATACTAGCGTGGCGGCTTCTAGCCATTGCCCCATCGCACCGGCGACGAGGGCAGCGACGGACATCAGCAGTTCGATGCCGATCTCGCGCTCCCTGACCAGTTCCTCGAACGCCTCGCGGCCGAAGTAATAGCCGCCAATGATGACCGCGGCTACATATAAGATGATCTCGGCGATGTGGGGAAGCCCCAGGTAGCCCCCGGCAAAGCCCAGCGCGAGCAGAAGCCCGGAAGTGGACGATGTCACGACCTGCGGATTTTTCCACGGCGGCGGCATTGTCAGTGCCGGCGAAACGGAGCACGAGCACGCCATCACTCACCTCCCTCCACGCCGCAATTACCAGTCATGCCAATCTCCAAGAAAGGGGTGATGCCGCCATTTAAAACTCTGTAGCGGCTACAAGGTCAAGCGAATATAATCGGGGCAGCATCGTGGAGGCAAAAATCATGCGCATCGGCGAACTCGGACAGGCCACCGGCGTGGACAGGGAAACCATTCGCTATTACGAGAGGGCGGGACTGCTGCCCCCGGCCGCCCGGCGGGCTAACGGCTATCGTGCCTATGGGGACGTCCACCTGGAACGGTTAGCGTTCATTCGCCACTGCCGGGCACTGGACATGCCGCTGGCAGACGTGCGGCGCTTGCTGGACTACTTGGATCGTCCGCGCAACGACTGCGCGGACGTGAACCGGCTGATCGACGAACAGTTGGCGCGCGTGCATGCGCGGCTGAAGTCGATGCGGGTCCTGGAGCGACAGCTTGGGCAACTGCGCGCACGCTGTGATGCGGGTCACGCAACCACCGAGTGCGGCATCCTGCACGAGCTGGTAACCGCAGCCCATGGCGAAGGGTGCGCGTGCCACGGTGCGTTCGCCGAGGCAAACAAATCGAGAGGAGTGCGGAATCGATGATGGATCTGGCCAAGACCGCCGGGTTGTTCGCCCTCACCGCGCTGGCTGAGATCGTCGGCTGCTACCTCCCGTGGCTCATACTCAAGCAGGGCAAGCCGGCGTGG
Source organism: Acidithiobacillus sp. (assembly GCA_028065135.1). Next base: position 1,302 of record JAPTWR010000103.1, on the reverse strand, counting down.
CTGCTGCTGCCGGCAGCAGCGAGCTTGGCGCTGTTCGCTTGGCTGCTTACGCTGCACCCCAGCGCCGCCGGGCGCACCTATGCGGCCTACGGCCAATACTGTTTAGTTAGTTAGATTTCTGTGAGGCTATAGCCCGGTTACCCAGGATGGAGGCAGCGCTATGGCGAGGACAAAGCGCAATGATCAGCGGGTGTGCGTTTGGCGGATTACCTGACCGTAGGCTATCTGGCCATGCGTTGTCCGGTGGGAAAAGTCCGGGATGCCTTGGCGTTACATGACGCACAAAGCCAGCGACAACGCGGGCTACCGCATGAAGTGCTGGTGTATTTTGTTCTGGCCATGGTGCTCTATGCCAGAGTTGTTCCGCCTCGGTAGCGTCCTGAAGCTGCCCCGAGAGGAGGGCTGGCCGATGGGTCCTGCCTCAGCACCTCTATGCCAGTGGCCAAGACCGGAAGAAGGGACGCGATGGTGTCCGGGTGCGCGTCATCGAATACACCCTGGACGGGATCCCCGATGCAGAACCCCGCTATCGCCTGGTCACCAACTGGATGGACCCCGACCGAAGCGCCTGCCCTGGAGTTGGCAGCGCTCTATCATCAGCGCTGGACCATTGAATCCAGTCTGGATGAACTCAAAACCCACCTGGCAGACCGGCAGGTGCTGCTCCGCAGCAAGCGCCCCGAATTGGTGGAGCAGGAGTTTTACGCCTTACTTCTGGTACATGCTGCTGTCCGTCATTTAATGACCGAAGCAGCGCCCAAACCGGGCAGGCCGCTGAGAATTTGTCTTTCACGCATGCCATTCGCGTACTACATCGCCGGCTACCCGCCGCTGGCTCTATTCCCCCTCGGAGTAGGCCAGCATGGATACACAGCGTCCTGACTAAAGATTGCCTCACGACGGGCGGTGACCAGTCGCGGGAAGCGTAATCCGCGTGGCGTCAGAAAAAAGATGCGTTCGTATCCGATTCGAGATCGGGGCGATCTGCTGCATCAGCCCTGTGATCCCATTCCGATCATCTTATCTATCTAAACAGTATTGAGTCTAAACGTGTGGGATTCAGGGGCTACCACTATTATATTGTATGCGCTCTCGCCACTTTAGTCAGGCAGGGACCACAGTAGTAGTCGTACGCCCTACGGGGAAATGATGTTATCCACCCCCAGGATCACTAGCCCCCAAAATAAAAGCTTAACTCACCTATTTGCTTCATAATACCAGGCAGCTTTCTGACCAACCTCAAGCCATATTCATAGCCACCTGTCTGCGTATGTTTAGCCAACGCATATCGGATTCGCCCTG
>JAPTWR010000006.1 GCA_028065135.1 Acidithiobacillus sp. | reverse complement strand
AAAAGGCCGCTGCTCTACCGACTGAGCTACATCCCCCAAAGGCCCTGGCAAGATACCCGACAGGGCTGCGTATTATCGGGTGCAGGCGGTGGCGGGTCAAGACACACCATCGCAACGGCGCGAGCGTACCTTACAATTCATCCAGTCGAACATCCGCCCTGTTTAACCACCCCGGAACGCCGCCCACTCCCGCTCCACAAATGCCGTGAACTCCGTGCGGAAGCGCTCCGGGGCGAAGCGCAGGGCGTTTTCGCGGCAGGCTTGCGGGGTGATGGCCGCACCCGCACCCTCGAAGCGCTCCACGGCGGCGATGATGGCGGCGACGGATGGTTCGTAAAAGAATACGCCGGTGGGTGCGGCGGACGGCGCGGCACACTCCACCTCCGGCAGAGGAATGATGGTCTCCAGCGCCCCGCCCTTGCCAAAGGCGATGACGGGTGTGCCGCAGGCCTGAGCCTCCAGGGGGGCGATGCCAAAATCCTCCTCCGCAGCGAAGACGAAGGCCCGCGCCCGCTGCAGGTGGTCACGTAGTACATCAGGACCTGCAAAGCCCAGCAATTGCACGTTCGGCCCCGCCTTGGCCTTGATCTTGGCAAAATCCGGCCCGTCCCCGATCACCACCAAGCGCTTGTCCGGCATGGCGTTGAAAGCCTCGACGATCAGATCCATCTTCTTGTAGGGGACCATGCGCGACGCGGTGACGTAAAAATCCTCCTTGTCCGTGCGCAGAGGGAAATCCGCCACATCCACCGGCGGATAGATGATGGTGGAATCCCGCCCATACACCTTGCGGATGCGCCGGGCGATGTACCGGGAAATAGCGATGAAAGCGTCCACCCCGTTGGTCGTGCGCACATCCCAAAGGCGGATGTAGTGCAGGATCAACTTCGCCATCCATCCCTTGATGCCCCGCTCCAGTCCCGCCTCCCGCAGATACTGATGCTGCAGGTCCCAGGCATAGCGTATGGGGGAGTAGCACATGCACAGATGCAGTTGGTCCGGCCCGGTCAGCACCCCCTTGGCCACCGCATGGCTGCTGCTGATCACCAGGTCATACGCCGAGAGATCGAACTGCTCCACGGCAAGGGGCATGAGGGGCAGATAAGCCCGGTATTTCTTTCGTGCTTTGGGCAGACGCTGGATGAAAGACGTGCTCACCGGTTTGTTGCGGATGAAGGCACGCTGACCGGCGGGCAAGAAATCCACCAGGCTGAAGAGATCGGAGTCGGGATAACAGGCGAGCATCTGCTCCAGCACCCGCTCCGCTCCGGCGTACACCACCAGCCAGTCGTGGACGATGGCTACTCGCCGCATATCATTCTCCATCGGAAATCGGGGCACCGGACCCTATGGCCTAGGGAATGCCGAGATCGTTGCAAATCTTTTTCGCCAGATGGTCATTTTCATCAATCAACACCTGCCCTCTGGCTTGTGTGAAGTGCAAGCATACCCCTTCACTCCGTGAACTTCATTAGATACGCAAGCCGCCTCACAACCGCAGCGACGCTCCCACTATTGACCAGTCCGGCGGCAGCACGCACAATCCCGCTCATGCAGACCAGTACCATCGCCCCGTCCAGCGCCGCCGCCGTCGGCTTTGCCCGTTACTGGCAATATCGTGACCTAGTGCGCAATCTGGTCGCCAAAGACCTCAAGGTACGCTACCAAGGTGCTGCGCTGGGCTTTTTGTGGTCGCTGGGCAATCCGCTCGCGCTCATCCTGCTCTATGACTTCGTCTTTACCCATGTATTTCGCAGCGACCTGCCCCACTACATCCTCTATCTGATCATCGGCGTTCTGCATTACAACCTCTTTTCGCAGTCGGTGAGCCAGAGCTGCGAGAGCCTCACCAGCGCTTCGGGTCTGATCCAGAAGATTTACTTCCCACGCATTCTGGTGCCCACCGCCAGTCTCTTGTTTACGCTGGCGTTATGGATCATCGCCATCCTGATCCTGGTGGTGCTCTATCCGTTTCTGGGTGGCGTCTATCACTGGGGGCTGCTGCTCTACCCGCTGGCGCTCGGTTTATATATCGCGTTCATCTGGGGCATCGTGCTGACCTTCTCGGTGTTGCAGGTCGAACTGCGCGACCTCAAGCATCTGGTCGAGATTGCGCTGATGTTCGGCTTCTGGTTCACTCCCATCGGCTACGACATCAACGTTCTCAAACCCACCACTCGCGAGATCATTTCCCTCAACCCCCTCACCCAGTTCATGGACCTCTTTCACGCTTTGCTCTACGCCGGCACCCTGCCCGCCCTGAGTCACGTCCTGATCGCCAGCGGCTGGACCGTCGCTACCCTCACCGTCGGCACGATCCTCTTCCGCCGCAGGGCCCGGCACCTGGTCGAAGACCTCTGATGCCCCCCGCCGTCCTCGTCGAGCACGTTCGCAAGGAGTTCATTCTCCGCCACAATCGCGCCATGGGCCTCAAGACCCGCTTCCTCGCCCTCTTTCACCAGAGCAAGCGCGAACGCCGCGAGCATTTCCTCGCCCTGGATGACATCAACCTGCGCGTCGAGCAGGGCGAGGCCCTGGGCCTGCTGGGGCACAACGGCTCCGGCAAGAGCACCCTGCTGCAGATCATCGCCGGCATCCTGGAACCCAGCCAGGGGCAGGTCATCACCTACGGCCGCATCGCCCCTCTCATCCAGCTTGGCGTCGGCTTCCATCCCGAGCTCAGCGGCTACGAAAACATCTTCCTCAACGCCAGCCTCTATGGCTTCCGCAACCGCGACACCCAAAAGCGCGTCAAGGACATCATCGAATTCTCGGAGCTGGCCCACTTCATCGACACCCCACTCAAGAATTACTCCTCCGGCATGCAGATGCGTCTGGGCTTCTCCGTGGCCGTCCACCTGCAGCCCGACATCCTCCTGGCCGACGAGATCCTCGCCGTGGGCGACCAGCCCTTCCAGGAAAAATGCCACGCAAAAATCGCCGAACTCCGCGTCCAGGGCATGACCCTTATCCTCGTTTCCCACAGCACCGAGCAGGTCAACAAATTTTGTGACCAGTTTGTACGACTGGAGCATGGTCGGGTAGTGGAAACAGGGCGACTGCAGCAGGACCCAAATGAGTCCGGGCGCTGGCTGGCCGTACTTTGACCGGTTTGCAGTCATTACGGAATGAGATGCATCGGGGCGTTCAGTTCCTATATAATCAATAAAAGTACAGGTTAAACATCGTGCTAATCAGGTTACGATATATCGGTAAGGAATAATTTTAGTGAATAAAAAGTGTTTTCTACATATAGGAACACACAAAACCGGAACAACGGCGTTACAGCACTTTTTAAGGGTCAACAAGCAACGCCTGCAGGAACGCGGCGTGTTGATACCCGTTTCCGGCTGCATAGATCCAAACAGCGGGCATCACAATATCGCCTGGGAGTTGAATGACGATCATCGCTTCCAGGGCTGCTACGGCACATTGGACGATCTATGCACAGAAATCAGCGGGTCAGATTGCCATACTGTGGTAGTTTCCTCAGAAGACTTTGAATATCTCTATTCCAGACCACAAGCCCTGATAGCGCTGAAACACCGTTTGAACGATGTCGGATGCCAAGTGGAAGTGATCGTATTCTTCCGGGAGTGGGGTGAATATATTATTTCCTTATATGGAGAACTCCTGAAGCATGGTCTGGATTTATCCTTTCGCGTATTCAAAAAGCGGATTCTGGATAACGGCGTATTCGTGATGCGGGGTAACTGGCGATTTTGCTTCCACTATGAGAGGATTGCGCTAGGCTTCGCCAATGTGTTTGAAAAACATCATGTCCACTGTAGCGGATTCGAGGTTCCGATCGAACCAAAGTTTGTGAAACTGATCGGCTTGCAGGAACTGGAGAACGAACTGGAGCGAGTGGTTGCGGCCAACGAGTCCATCGACATGGTTGCCGGCCTGGCATTGCTGAGGCTTAATCAGATGAGCAGAGACAACGGAACCGACGACAGGGAAAGAGGCCGCAACACGGAGGCAATTCTCTCCGCGACAACCGAAGCCGGAGCGCACGCCGGAAAAATGTCCGTCCCAAGCCGGTGGGATATCCTACGGTTTTCGGTGCGATTCCGCCGCTCCAGAAAATTTCTGTATGAACATTGCCACGTCTCACTCAACCCGTTGCGCTGGCACGGCATTCTCCCCTACGAGGTGCGCATGGACAAGGAGTATCTGCGCCGTCGTTCTGAAATTCACCGATTGGTCGACCATGCTTATGGCATCGTTCTGGCGTCGCGGGATCACTCGCTATGACTACCGAAACAGAGACACAGCAACACCTGTATTCCCGCCCCCCACTTGATCCGAATGCTGAGGACAGCTTAGCCAAGATCGCCCGACGCATTCCACACGACAGCACGGTACTGGACGTGGGTTGCGCAGTGGGAGTGCTAGGCCAATACCTCACCGAGCAACAAAACTGTAGCGTCGATGGAATTGAGGGGAATGTCGAGGCCGCCAAAATTGCCCGGCCCTTTTACCGTCGGATCATGGTCACCGACCTGGAATCTGCCGATCTTCGGCAGCTATTGGAAGAAGCACGCTATGACCGAATTGTTTGTGCGGACGTGCTGGAACACCTGCGGGATCCGGGCCAGGTGCTCCAACGGCTAAAGGATCATCTGACGCCTGATGGCAAAATCCTCATTTCCATCCCCAACATTGGGCATATCGGCGTCTTTCTGGAATTACTGTCCGGCGACTTCCGCTACCGAGAGGAAGGATTACTCGACCGGACCCATCTGCGTTTTTTTACCCGGCGTAGTTTCCTATACCTTTTAGCCGAAAATGGGTTTGCCGGGCAGATAGTAGACCGCACTATAGTCGATCTTCAACATTCAGAATTTTCTGCCATCCCCATGGAAATCATCAGCCCGTCGTTGCTGCGAGAAATGCAGGATCGGGATGACGCCATTACCTATCAGTTTATCGTTGAGGCCTATCCCCAAAAGTCAGGAGAAAATGTTACGCCTATTTTCCCTCTTGATAAGGCGGTGTCACATGGGCCGCGTTTCGCTTGTCAGGTCTTTTGGCGTGGTAATGACGAACTCTTTACCGAAACCCGTAGTGAACGCATCCTTCTGCCCATCGGGCTAGATCGGCAGCGCGTACATTTCACGTTCCCCAAAGGATTGGTGCAGGCGCTCCGGTTCGATCCTTCCGATTGGAAAGGGTTTCTGCGCTTGTATGCCATGCGTCTGCTTGATGGTACTGATTGTCTCTGGACCTGGGATGGCGATGTCGAAACACTGCTCCGTGGATCACTGCACGGCATCTTCCCGGCTCCGCTGAAGACCGGGGAGGAAGGCATGGTGCTGTCCCTGTTGGACGACGATCCGTGGCTGGAACTACCTGTATCCCCCGAGATAATTTCCCGAGCCGAACATCTGGAGGTGGAGCTATCGTGGCCCATGTCTGCCGATTACTTGGCGGTTCAGGAGGAGTGGGAAGATATTCTGAAGAAAAACCAGCGTCTGGCCACGGAACTGGAGTCCATGCAGCAGACAAACCAGGTGCAGGCGGATGAACTGACAGCGGCCCTACGGGCGGCCGAAGAACAAAACCAGCGCTTGGCCACAGAGCTGGAGTCCATGCACCAGTCAAACGAAGTGCGGACGGAGGAATTGACTGCAGCGTTGCAGTCTGCCGAAGACAAAAACCAGCGTCTGGCCACGGAACTGGAGGCCACATTACGTTCCCATTCTTGGAAGCTGACCAAACCCCTACGCATTACTGCTGGCACCCTCCGTGCCAGTATACGGGCTAGCCGGTTATTGTTGACTCCTGGAAAACAAGGCCATGAACATCGCTATGCCTTTGCCCGTACGCTCTACCACCACACCCCCCTTCCGGGCAGGGTCAAGCGCGCGCTGCGCAACCCCGCCAAACGGCTACTCACTGGGCAGATTCGCGGTGATTACGAGACGTGGATCCGGCAATATGACACTTTGACGGATGCGGACCGTGCTGACATGCGTACCCATATTGCATCCTTCACCAATCCGCCTATCTTTTCCGTGGTAATGCCCACCTACAACCCACCGGAGAAATTCTTGCGCAAGGCTATCGAATCGGTGCGTGCTCAGATCTATCCTCACTGGGAACTCTGCATCGCCGACGACGCTTCGCCGCTGCCTCATGTACGCAGAGTGTTGGAGGAATATGCGCGCAAGGATCCCCGCATCAAGGTGGTTTTCCGGGAACAAAACGGTCATATTTCCGTAGCCTCCAACAGCGCCTTGGAAGTTGCTACTGGCGACTATGTCGCCCTCCTGGACCATGACGATGCGCTCGCCGAGCATGCCCTCTACTGGATGGCAGCGGAGATCATGGCCCACCCAGAAGCGGAGCTCCTTTATAGCGATGAAGACAAGATCAGCAAAAAAGATCGCCGTTGCGATCCTTACTTCAAGCCGGACTGGAACCCTGAACTTCTTCTCGGCCAAAATTACATAAGTCATCTGGGCGTCTACAAAAAAGACCGGGTTTTGCGTTACGGTGGGTTCCGTCAGGGATTCGAAGGCAGTCAGGATTGGGATTTGGTGCTCCGTTTTACAGAGGACCTTTCTCCTGAGAAAATCCGCCATATTCCTGCCGTTTTGTATCATTGGCGGATACTCGATGGTTCTACGGCCAGTGATTTGTCCGCCAAACCTTATGTGGTTAACGCAGCAAAGATGGCAATTACCGAAAGCCTGCAACGGCGGGGAGAGACGTTTTTTCTGGACGGCGCTTGCAATAGCGCGCTTCATTTACCCAGATTCTCTGTAAATGGCACTCCAAAAGTAAGCATCATCATACCTACCAGGAACGGTCTTTCTGATCTTCGCAAGTGCCTGAATAGCCTAAATATTAAGGAATATCCATATTCCGAAATTTTGGTTATTGACAATCAAAGCGACGATGCCGACACGCTGGCTTACCTCGCCGATGTCCAACGTCGGCCAGGCTATCGGGTATTGTCTTATCCGTATCCATTCGATTATGCGACCATGCACAATTGGGCCGTGCCTCAAGCGAACGGCGAATATATCTGTCTATTGAACAACGATACTGAAGTTATTACACCGCAATGGTTGAATGAAATGCTTGGACAGGCACAGCGTCAAGGGGTTGGAGCGGTAGGGGCGAAATTGCTCTATGCCGATGGCACGGTTCAACATGGCGGAGTAATTCTGGGTTTGGGTGGAATCGCAAGCCACGCACATAAACATTTTCCGGGAGATTCTCACGGCCATTTTGGCCGTGCCGCGTTGGTACAAAACTTTAGCGCCGTTACAGGGGCTTGCCTGATGATGCGGAAAAGCCACTGGGATCAAGCGGGGGGCATGGCTTCTGAACTCTCGGTGGCTTTCAATGACGTGGACCTTTGCCTGCGTTTGCGGGAAGCAGGTCTACGCAATGTTTGGCTCCCGCACGTGTTGCTCTATCATCATGAGTCCAAGTCCCGCGGCAGCGATATCCATCCTGAGAAATTACAGCGATTTGCACGGGAACATGCCTATATGCAATGGCGCTGGGGGGGGTGGCTGAAGCGCGATCCCGCCTATAACCCCAACCTCACCCTCGAACGGGAGGACTTTTCTCTGGCGTGGCGGCCAAGGGTTCAATATCCGTGGCGTCGGGAACCGGCCATCATCGATGTCCCCTATGGCATACCCCACATGAGGACAGAGCCATTGGTCTTGGCGTCCGGTGAAGAGTTCCAGGGTAGTTTCCCCATACCCGTGGGGATTCGTGGAATGCTCACCGGGATATCGATATTGATAGGCAACTATGGCGGAGCGTCCAACGGGACTTTGATTCTGCATCTGCAAGATGGTGACGGGCACAGCGCACATGCCCATAGCGCCTTGGAAAGTTCGCAAGATAACGCTGTGCTGCCGATGCCTTTCACCCAAGGAGAGATTTCTTTGCAGGGGCAGGATCGACTATTTTTCCATCTCCGTCTGGAAGGCGCCACGCACCCAGTGGCGTTCTGGGTTTACGCCTTGAATGATCGCTGGGGGCATCAGATACCGGGCCATGAGGATCGGGCGCTGCGGATTGAACTGCAGGTGCACGAGAGTGGTGCATGAGCCTCTGGAAAGCGGAGCAGTTTCGGTCGGACGGCGACGAAAAAGCTCAGGAAGCACCCGCTAAAACCGCAGCTCCGGAATGGTTTGATCATCATCCTTGGGTTCCGATCATTTTCCTAATCCTGCTGCCTTTTCTGGTGGAGTTACCGCTCTTTATTTTTGGATTGAGCATCAATCCTATTTGGCAGCAGTCATGGATAACTGCTGCTGTCCAACCAGGTCCTTTGCCTGGTTTATCTTATGGTGATCCGAATTTCGGCTGGACAACACAAGCCCTGGGGCACTTGGCGGCCCAGGATTGGATGCATGGTATTATTCCCTGGTGGAATCCTTATTCGGGCATAGGGTTACCCCTTGCAGGGGAAATGCAGCCTAATGCTTTCTTTTTGCCCTTCGTGTTCTGGCTGTTACTGCCCAACGGCGTTCTTTGGCTTAAAATCACCATGGAAATCATGGCAGGGCTGGCTACTTTTGCATTGATCCGTGAATTGGGCTTATCCCGTACGAGCGCACTGTTTGCTGCCATATTGTTTGAAATGAATGGCACCTTTTCATGGACACCAGGGCCCATCGCCGTACTCAATGTCATCGCTTTTTTGCCTTTATTACTTTACGGCGTTGAAAAATCCCGGAAACAAGATCAAAGCGCTCTCGGCATATTCTGGATAGCCATGGCCATTGCTGGATCATTATATGCGGGTTTCCCAGAAGAGGCTTACATCAACGGGATATTCGCTCTCGCATGGGCTATCTATCGTTATGTTGTTGACGGTTGGCGCTGGAGGTTCTTGCTTCGGGTTAGCGCTGGCGGAGTGCTCGGATTATTATTTGCAGCACCAATTCTGGTCGCTTTCATTGATTACCTGATGAACTCAACGGCACTAGGTGCGCATCAATTGGGGCATGCATTTTTACCATTGCAGGCATTTTCGACCATCTTCATGCCTTACCTATATGGACCTTCTGCAGATTCGCATGGTAGCAGTTTTATCTCCGGCATTTGGGGAGGCACCGGAGGTTATCTTGGCATATTACTCATCTTCATAGCTATCTACGGTCTGGCAGGAAAACGGGAAAGAGGCCTGAAAATAATATTAGCTGGATGGATTGTCATCGCCCTCGCCAAATCCTTCGGAATACAGCCGGTGATAGCTATCATGAACCATATCCCATTACTGGTTGATGCAGCTTTTTTCCGCTACTCACCACCGAGCTGGGAGTTTGCCGTGATTATGCTCGCGGCTTTCGCATTGGAAGATCTGCGCTTTCGTGCGCGATCCATCGTATGGCCAACACTCCTCTGTGCAGGTTTGTTGGGGTTCTCCGTATATGCCAACTGGCCCTGGCAGCCTCTCGATCATTGGTCACCAGAATTAATACACAAACTGAAAATCCTTTTCATAGTGAATTGGGGAGCGACCCTACTTGGGTTAGTCGTACTGATCCTTGCATGGAAATTTATGCATGGCGAAAAGCGAAGACGCCTGCTCGCAGCTCTGATCGCGTTGAATGCCTCGGCACTGTATATGATCCCTGAACTTTCCGCAGTCAAACCGGGCCATGTAGATGAGAGCGCCATTCGGTTTCTGAAGAATCACGTTGGAACCAACCGTTTTTTTACCCTAGATCCAATCGCGCCTAACTACGCAGCATACTTTAATATACCAAGCTTGAATTATAACTATCTCCCCATCGCAACCAACTGGGAGCATTATGTCGCCAGGAATCTCTTCCCCGATCTAACGAAATCCACCGGCGTGATTTTCTGGCCAGCTTGGTATCCCGGCAACACCACTCAAACCATCCTGAACAGGATTCATGCTTATGAGAAAGTCGGTGTTCGCTATTTAATCACCGACAGCGGCCAAAGCCTGGTTCCGTCTGCAACCATCCCGGCGGGCAAGGCAAGCAACACCCCGCTCCCGCTGTTGGCCGGGCAATCGGCGGAGATCGCCTTTGCCGTGCCGACCGGATGGAAAAGCAAAGAGTCGGTCAATGGGGTAGGCATATTCCAGGGCAACTACGGCAATACCGCCAACGGAAATTTGGCTATCAAGATCTGCTCGGCTGCCCATGGCTGTGTCGCTGGCAGCAGACCCTTGTCGGAATCGAGGGACAACAGCGTGTTTTCTATCCCCCTCGCGCACTCTCTGCGGGTCGAGCCGGGGGAGGCCTTGACTATCACCCTCTCACACGTTGGCGGCAATCGCCCCGAAGCCCTCTGGCTCTGGCCGCAAGCCCCCGGCTATGCGCAGAGAATCACCGGGCCGCAGGGACCCCTATCCGGCAAGGCCCTCCAGCTTTCCCTGGAATATGGCGGTACCGCGACCGGCGTCCGCAAGGTCTATTCCGGCGCCCTCATGGATATCTGGGAGCTGCCTCATCCAGCTCCCTACTATACCATCTTGCACGGAGATTGCTCACTAACCGAACAGACACGAGAGACTGTGGTGGCGCAATGCCATACGCCTTCTACACTATTACGGCGGGAGCTCTATATGCCCGGTTGGTCGGCTACCGTGAACGGTTCGAATATGGCAGTCTCCGCCCATGAAGAAATCTTCCAGACCATCCCTCTCGGAGCAGGAAAGAATATGGTCCGCTTCCATTTCGCGCCTCCTTATAGTGATTACGCATGGGTCGCTTTCCTGCTTGGGCTAGCCGGGTTGCTTTGGCAAGGTTACCAAGCGTTGTTTATACCGCGATTTCGGAATCAGGAAACAGGGAAGGAAGCCTTATGAGAAATGAAGGGCATAAGTTTGCGGGACGAGCAGTCCGCGCGCCGGAAATCGCGGTCCTGATTCCCTGCTATAACGAGTCGCTTACCATCGGCAAAGTGGTTGAGGATTTTCGTCGCGCCTTGCCGGAAGCCGCTATCTACGTCTATGACAACAACTCTCAGGATGACACCGCAGCCAAAGCAGCCGACTCCGGCGCCATGGTTCGTCGTGAAGATATGCAGGGAAAGGGCAATGTAGTACGACGGATGTTTCGGGACATTGAGGCGGATTTCTATATTCTGGTGGATGGTGACGATACTTATGATGCCGGAATCGCACCGCAGATGCTGCGTCTGGCCCTGGAAGAACCCTGTGATCTGGTGAACTGCATCCGTCGCGAGACGGAACAGGAGGCCTACCGCGTGGGCCACCGTTTTGGTAACCTGATGCTGACCGGGATGGTTGGGTATATCTTCGGGAATCGCGTCCAGGACATGCTATCTGGTTACAAGGTGTTGTCTCGACGCTTTGTCAAGTCCTTTCCGGCACTATCTGGAGGCTTCGACATCGAAACGGAACTTACTGTCCATGCCCTGGAGCTATCCATGCCCGTGGCGCATGTGGAGGGTAGCTACCGTGGCCGGCCCGAAGGGTCCGAGAGCAAGCTGCACACCTATCGGGATGGGCTACGCATTCTCTGGTTGATTAGCATCCTGTTCAAGCATGAACGGCCATTGCAGTTTTTCTGGTGGATCGGTCTGGTATTGATGCTGATTTCCCTGGCTCTGGGTATTCCGGTGGTACTCCAGTTTCTTCAAACGGGTTTGGTAATGCGTCTTCCAACCGCAGTTTTGGCTATGGGAATTATGCTGGTGGCGTTTTTGAGTATTATGACCGGGCTTATTCTCGACACGGTTTCGCGCGGGCGGCGAGAGGCGAAGATGTTCGCCTATCTGCAATATAGTGCTTATCCATCGCCTCTGGAACCAAACGGCCATACTGCTGGTAGCACGGATGAGCCGGCGAGTTAGTCATGCGCTCACCTAAAACCGAGTTTGTCCTTTTTTCTCTTGCCGGTGTGGCAGGATTCCTCGTGGACGCCAGCATCGTATGGGCATTCACCAGCGCTGGTGTAGATCCCCTCACCGCACAGGCTGTCGCCTTTACCGTGGCGGTGACCGTGACCTGGCTACTGAACCGGCGGTTCACCTTCGCCCACCACGCCAGCCCCCACTGGTTACGGGAGTGGCTGCATTATGTGGCGGCCAACTCCGTGGGCGCGGTGGTCAATAATGGGGTATATGCGCTTTTGGTTTTGACCGTAGCGATGTTCTCAAAAGAACCCGTTCTGGCGGTTGCCGCAGGTTCCCTGGCTGGCCTCGTATTCAATTTCACCGCTTCTCGCGCTTTAGTATTCCGTCCCCGGTGACGCAACTCACTTTCCCCGCAAGGCCCTGATGAGTAAAACCGGAACTGTCGCTACCATTTTACTCAACTGGAACAGCGCCGCCGACACCCTCCGTTGCCTGCGGGCGGTGGCGAATCTGCGTGGGGAGCAGGCGCAGGTAATGGTGGTGGATAACGGCTCAGAACCTGCGGATCTGGAACGGCTGCGCTCGGGCATCGCGCGCTGGGGCCTTGCGGTGGAGCTGGTGGAAACGGGGGAGAATCTGGGCTTTGGCGGCGGCTGCAATGTCGGGATACGTCTCGCTCTGGAGCGCGGGGCGGAGTTTGTATGGCTGCTCAATAATGACGCTGTGCCCCATCCCGATGCCCTGCAGACGATGTTGCGGGTGATGGAGGGGGATGCGCAGATCGGCGCGGTAGGCTCGGTGATTTATGACCTGGAGCGGCCGGAACGGGTACAGACCTGGGGTGGGGGGCGGGTCTGGCGCTGGGCGGGGGTGGCGCGGCATCATCGGCGGCCGGTAGCTGCGCGGCGTCTCGATTATCTGACCGCGGCCAGCATCCTTTTGCGCCGCGACGCGTTGGAACGCACGGGTCTCTTTGATGACGATACCTTTTTTATGTATTGGGAGGATGCAGATCTGTGCTTTCGCCTGCGCGCCCAGGGCTGGAAGCTAGCGGTAGCCGGGGATGCGATGATCTGGCATCAGCGCTCGTCCAGCCTCGGGCACGCCAATCCCCTCAAGGATTATTATGTCACCACCTCCTCCCGCCGGTTTTTGCGGCGCTACGCCCTCAGGCCGCGCCTGGCGATGACTCTGGGCGCGTTGGGGCGCATTGCGCGGCGACTGCTCCGAGGCAGGTGGCGCAATGTGCGGGCGATCGGTTTCGCGCTGTGGGACCGGCCTTACGACCTGTCGTCGCCTACCGTCGTAGGCGCAGTCTCCCAGGGTAACGGGCCGCTGCGCGTGGCGGTGGAGGCCACCACCCTCTCGGGGCGGCTGGCGGGGATCGGGCATTATACCGCCGCGCTGTGTCAGCAACTGGTCGCGGATGGAGAGGCGACTCTGGCCTACTTTACGGCGCGGTCCTGGGCGCAGGAGCCACCGCGGCAACCCGGCCTGCGCATTCCCCGTCCCTTGCAGTGGCGCAAGCGCATTCCCCTGGGCCGGGAGCTGCAGTTCGTCTTGCAGGGGCGGCAACTGGCGCGGCTGGAACGCCTCTGGCCGCCGGATCTGATCCTGGGGCCCAGCTTCGTCCTGCCGCGCGCCCGGGCGCCGTCCGTCCTGGTGGTGCATGATCTTTCCCATCTCCGCTATCCGGAGGTCCACCCGCCGGCCCGTGTGGCCTTTTTGACCCGTCACTTGCGACCGGCCATGGCGCGCGCGGGGGCCGTTCTGACGGACTCGCGTTTTACGGAAGCGGAATTGTTGCATTACTTCCCGGAGGTGGCGGGGCGGACCCATGTGATCTATCCCGGTATCAGCGGGCGTTTTTCCGTAGCTCCGGCTGCGGAGGTGGAAACAGCCCTGGATGGGGTTTTGCTGGGAGACGATCGGCGCTTTTTCCTCTTTCTCTCCACCCTGGAGCCGCGCAAGAATCTGGCGGGTCTGCTGGCGGCCTATGCGGCATTGCCGACGGCGATCCGTGAGGCGCACCCGCTGGTACTGGTCGGTCAGATGGGTTGGCAGGAGAGTAATTTCGCCGCGGTCCTGACGGGGATGGTGGAGCGCGGCGAGGTGCGGATGCTGGGCTACCTGCGCGACGAGCTGCTGCCAGCCCTCTATCGGCGCGCCCTGGCACTGGTCTACCCGTCCCTCTACGAGGGCTTTGGTCTGCCGCCCATCGAGGCCATGGCCACAGGCTGCCCGGTGCTGGTAGCCAACGTCAGCTCCCTGCCGGAGGTCTGCGGCGACGCTGCGCTCTATTGCGACCCGCTGGATGTGGGGTCCATCACCGCGGGGATGCGGCGGCTGGCGGAGGACGATGCGTTGTGCGCCCGGCTGTCGGCTGCAGGCCCGGCGCGGGCGGCGCTCTATAGCTGGGAGGACGCGGCAACGCAGGTGTTGGGGGTGATGCGGGAAGTGGCGGAATGATTTATTCCGTGGGAATGAACGGATTTTTCACGGTTATCAGTCCTTATAGAACCCCCGCAGTGCCTGCAGGCTGGTGCGGCCCTTACGACTGGACCAGAGGCTCCGGAGCCATTGGGAGGCGACCACTTGTTTATCGGGAGTGCTCGCATCCATGCTGTAAACGAAGATGTTGGTGTCGACGAAAACCCGGCCGCCTTCATCGGTCATAACGATCTTCGCGACGGGGCAGCGTTTTATAAGAAGCCGTTACCGTTTTTGCAACCTCCAGCAGAGGTTGACTCATGGCCATAAGCCCGGCGATAGAAACGTGCAAGTCTCGATCATTGAGGCACAACGCACTGCCGGCAAAACATAAACTCA
>JAPTWR010000149.1 GCA_028065135.1 Acidithiobacillus sp. | reverse complement strand
CTTGCAATAAACGCTCTGCTGATTACTTGCTGGCCAGCCAGTCTACAACTTTAATATCAAGTATATATCTTTATTTTCCAGTATACGACTTTATTACCAGGTATAGAACATTGTTTTACTTGTACACTCATATGTTCAGCGACAAAAAAGTTTCATCCTGAAACCACCGTAACCCATTGATTTTATGATCACTGGATTTTACATAAGAATTAATGTTTCATCCTGGATCATTATGTCAAAAATTATATAACGCCTTTCCCAGACAAAAAAGTATCATCCTGGCGTCTTGCGGATTTTCTGCCCCCTCGGTGTGCTCTTTACCTCCAGTGGCAGCGCAGCGGAAGGGGGTCATTCGCAGGGGGCCACCCAGCTTATGGAGTTGAAAAACAGAAGTCCTTGCTTTCCTAGATGCTTTCGAATGAGAATTCAGTCTGTGTGCTCATGTGGTGCCAGAGTAGCTGTAGTCAACTCATCAGCCGTAGCCTGCCGTATAGATGTTGCCGCCGTTTTGTGTTGAAAGATCGCTTGACCTACTCCAGGAGGCATCAATGGCCGAGATCGCGCATGTTGTGGTGTTGATGCTGGAAAACCGTTCCTTCGATTCTATACTTGGTCGGCTTTACCCTAGAAGTCCGGATTTCGAAGGGCTGTCAGGACAAGAGGCCAATTTCTGGAATGGGCAAGAATATTCGGTCTGGACGAGTCGCGAAATGACAGTGGAGGCTGCCTGCATCCCCACGCCCGATCCGAATGAATCATTCGCCGACATGACCCAGCAAATCTATGGCGTCGATAACGGCCCGCCGTCACTTGCCACTATGAACGGCTTCGTGGCCAATTATATGCAGACAGCCAGCAACGATCCTCGCGCAGTCATGCATGGCTTCAGTCCCGAGCATCTGCCGGTCTTAAGCACATTAGCCAGATCGTTCGGAGTGTCGGACCTCTGGCACGCATCGGCGCCCAATCAGACCTGGCCAAACCGCTTCTTCCTTCACACTGGCACAGCCGATGGTTATGTCAACAATTCTCCGCCACAATTCCCTTACCTGATGGAGACAATCTTCAATCTCCTGACACGCAATCAGCGCAGTTGGCGAATATACCACCACGACTTTCCTCAGACAGCCACACTTGCTCGCCTTTGGAGTGAATTGCCGGATCACCTGTATTCCTTCGAAGAAGATTTCCTAAGCGATGCGAGTGCCGGGCGCTTGCCCAATTACAGCTTCATTGAACCGCGCTACTTTTCTGATCCTATTTCACGCAGCATGCCAAACGACCAACACCCGCCGCACAATGTCGCCTATGGCGAACGCCTGGTCGCACGCTGTTATGATGCATTGCGAAATGGTCCTGGGTGGAAGAATACGCTATTCGTCATCCTGTATGACGAGCATGGCGGAATCTATGACCACGTACCTCCACCAGCAGCAGTCCCGCCGGATAATCTCCAGCCCGATGGATTTGCGTTCGATCGCTATGGTGTGCGCGTACCCGCGGTGATTGTCTCGCCCTGGGTTCCCGCTGGATCCATCATTCGGCCACCACATGGATGTCTCTGCCCTTTCGATCACACGTCGATAATTGCGACCTTGCGGGATTTGTATGGCTTGAATGCTACCCTGACCCAGCGGGACGCCCAGGCACCAACTCTTCTTCACGCACTTTCTCTGCCAACACCAAGCAATGAGGGGCCACGGGATATTGCACTACCGACGATCAACCCTACGGATGAGGAGTTGCATGCAGCGCATCAATCTCCCCCAAATGCGTTACAGCAGTCGCTAGCACAACTAGCCGCCAATCTGCCAAAGGGGGCAGCGAATATCCCGGCGCATACCAACAACCTTACGAATGGAGTGATTCAGGTATCAAACCTGACGTTCAACACAGTTGAAGATGCACTCGCTTGTGCGAAAGAAGGGCTTGAGCGGTTCCTGTCCTAGCCCAGCCCCGGGGCCAGTGCCATACTGAAATATAGAAACTGGAGAGCGCCGGGGTGTCGCCGTACTCAGCAAGCCGTTTTGCGCGTCCGTGCGCAAACAGCCTTGCGTTGGCGACAAATCGTTTGGGGCCCCGCGGGATCATCCTGTGTCCGCGCACGCCGTCACGCACTAGATGGGGCGCAGAGGGCACGCTTATCCCCCACTGTGACTGGACGGCCACTATGCGGTAGGCCGCACACGCCTGCTGCTGCAAACCACGCGGACTGCTCGGCGCTGCTTCGCTCTCCAAGCTCGCAACGGAGGCCATAATCGCGACAACAACAATCGAGAACGGAAATTGTCCTTGTAGAAAGCCTGTCCAACTTACCCTAAACCCTTTGAGGGAGCAGAATTCATGGGAAAGAATATAATTATTTGCTGCGACGGGACCGATGATGAATTCGGTGCGAACAATACCAATGTCGTAAAACTGTTCACGGTACTCCTGAGACAGGATGACAAACAGATTGCGATTTACGTCCCGGGTTTGGGAACGTTCCCCGCTGTCGGCGCGTGGACGTCGGTCGCGAAGTGGATCACCAGGTATATGGGCTCTCTCTTCGGCTATGGCCTGCGGACAAATGTTGCCACCTCTTACCAATTTCTAATGGAGAACTACTCCCCGGGAGACAGAATTTATTTAATTGGTTTTAGCCGCGGCGCCTACACTGTGCGCGTCCTTGCTGCCATGATCCACGTCTGCGGTCTCATGTATCCGCAAAGCCGCAATCTAATCTCATACGCGATCAACCTATTTGAAGCGGAAACGACCCGTGCCAAGAAAAAGAACGACCGCGAAGAAAGCCGTACTGGAAAGAAACAGCCCTTAGATCTCCCGATATGCACACAATTCAAGCAGGCCTTTTGTGACGTCACTCCGGACATCCATTTTTTAGGGCTGTGGGATACCGTATCAAGCGTAGGTTCAATCTACGATCCGTTCAGCCTGCCTTATACACATTGGAATCCAATCGTTAAAACGGTGCGGCATGCGATCTCTATTGACGAGATGCGGAAATTTTTTCGTACAAATTTATGGTCCACATCGCCATCCAGCGCTGATGTGAAGCAGGTCTGGTTTGCGGGTAATCACGCCGATGTCGGCGGTGGCTATCCTGAAGCGGAAAGTGGCCTCGCGAAGATCACTCTCTCTTGGATGCTAAGCGAGGCGCGCGCGGCTGGGCTTGAGATCAATGGAGACAAAATGTCGTCACTTTTTTTAGAAAGCAATCTCCCACGCACCCAAACGCCTGCCGATCCGATGGCGGTGTTGCACAATGAACTCGACCACCCACGCTGGAAATTAGCCCAATGGATACCACGCCGCCACTGGATACGCGACAAGGATACGCACCAATATGCGCTAAAATGGAATCTCTCGCCGAAGGCAATGCCACGCATGATCGAAGATGATGCAGTCATTCACTACACAGTCTTCGAGCGTATGAGAGGAGATCCCACCTATCGGCCATCCAACGTGCCCCCTGACTCTTGCTGCGATTAGGCGGGTCATTACGCCCACGCTTCGTTCCCCGGGTTGCTGTTGCGACCAATGGCACCAAGGCAGCGTTTGCAGTCATTCCCGTCCAGCTTTGCGCGTGGGCGTTCAACACTTGGGTTTGGGTCGATGCCGAGACACTGCCCTCAAAAGGCCAAGTAGTTGAGGAATGCTTCTGCCTCGGGATCGCTCAGTGTGACGGCAAGGGCATCCGGACCATCGGTCAGGCACGGGCATCCTTCGCCATCGGCATGATGGCATCGTCTACAACCTGCGTCGGCTCGCATTTCTTGCGGGGTAGTCTGCCCGCAATTCAGGAAATGTCCCCAAAGGGACCAAAATAGGTTAAAAAATGGTGGTGAAAACCCCCTCAGATTGTGAGCCAGAGCCTCTTCCTCTGCCGAATCACAAAAATGATTGGTTATTCGAGGTGCCCTGTAGTGTCGGCAACGGCAGGCGATGGATACTAGGTCAATCTGGCGAGGTGCTGTATGACCCCATGATGTTCACTCCTTATGGTTGACGACAAAAAGTTGGGGTATGATCCCAAGGCATAAAGGGGGCAGTGCCGGACCCACCTTTTCATCCATGCATATAGGGCCACTTGGAGAATACATGACCCTTCTGTATCGTGGTGTCTCCACGGAAATTCATCATCGCCAAGGTGGGCGGCTGATTCCCACTGGGAGCAATGTGGACATCGTGATGAGGAGAAACGATGCTGATCGTGGAGCAGAGTTACGACGGGACGGAACATTCCAAAGATTTTCATCCGAAGTCAACACTGCACGTGGGCATCAACTCGTCACCGGTATTCATGACGGCTGCTTCATTTCTATCACAGAGGAATCTCGGATCGCTATCCCCTTTGCAACGAATAACGGGACCACCGACGGTTACGTCTATGTTTTAGATCAGAGGTTATTTTCGCCATTGGGAGTCGTGTCGATTAGATTTCCCGATCCCAGATATCCAGATGAGCAAGAGGTTTCAATTCGTGCCGCAGATGGTGGCGAAATACCACAACAAATCATTGTTGAAGTCTGGCCGGTCAGCGCTGGTGAGTATGTGGCCTAACGCTTTGTTCGAGGCGACAGCTACCGGCAAGACGGCGTCTGCGTCTCAACTCAAACATTAACCAGCAAAAGGGAATGTCGTGAAGATTTTGGTCGACAGTGAAATACAGCGGGCAATACTTCGATGCGAACCGTCGAAGATTGCAGTTGCATATGTTGGCACTGACTGGAACACATTTGTTCCAGATGCGGATTGTTTGGGCACGATAATCGTTTCGCCAACCTTCGGCAGCAATCCTAGGGCAATCACAGACCTCGCCAAACGGATTGGCTGGGATAAGATCTTCTTCCTTGACGAGCTACATGCAAAGACGTATATCGGAAACGTGTCGGCCGTTATCGGAAGCGCCAATCTCACGCGCAATGGGCTTAGCGGAGAAAGATTGGTTGAGTTATGCGTAGAAGTTAATGCTGTTGAAAGCCTAGAGAAACTTAATCAAGTCTTCGATAACCTTAAGAAGCGGGCTCAAAAGCAGTACCCAACAACAAAGTCGAAGAAGGCGCGACTCAAAGAGCTAGAAATGAGTTGGGGGGCTGCGATAGCCAATCGAATAGTTCGAAGAGAGAACAGAAACATGCGATCATTATTAGACTTCGAGCCGCTTGCAGAAGACCATTTTTATGTTCTTTGGTTCAGGCCCATCGAATGCGAGTATTCAGACGACGTAAAGGCCATACAGTCCATAATGGTGGGAGACATTCATTTCGCTAGTACAGATAAAGTGGAGAAGAACAAGTGGGCACTCGTTTGGCGTATTACGGGTTCATCTACGCCTCACAAGACTGCGAAGCCGCATTGGCTGTACATCCACGAGGTCTTCGAGAATGGCATAATTGACGAACAGTATAACTATCCTAAATGCGCCATTCAAAGGAAGGATTTGGAAGTTCCGTCTCCTCCTTTTGAGATCACAAGCGATGTGGCAGAGGCCTTTAAGAAAGCTATTCAAGAGAAGGAAATCGCAATGTACCTGATACAAGAAGATGACATGGATAGTATTTTTAGTCTTGCAGATTCGCTAAAGGGCATGCCGCCACTTATAAGTAAAATGAAGGAATACATGGCTAACAAGGCAAATGCAGTCGACGCCAAGAGACGGCGCGGCTGATTTGCGGCGTTAGACATCTTTTCCGCTCAGCCCCGAGATCACTATGACCTGTCTAGTTGAAGAAGTCTTTCGGACCGAGGGCGTACCCGAATTCACATTTGTGCGGCCAACCAACTTCTAACGATATCTTGGTCGACATCAGAAATCCCGGAAAACCAGTGGTCATTGAGCGACTAATGGTCGATTTTGCAGCGGACATTTCCTTCCGCCCAGAGAACGACTAATATCGGCCAATAGCTGCCATTCGATACGTGAGGAGGCTAGACCCGCTTCCAGCGGGAAGCGGTCAGTGGGAGCGCAGCCACGATCGGCGGAACTTGGACGTGATGAGGATGTTCGGTGAGCGTGTTGCCAAAGATGACGAGCCGAGATCTCGGCAGTGGTGGCGCGACAGGGAAAAGTAGCGTTACGCTGAAGGCCATGAAGAAGTCAATTCGTCCGGAGCAAGAAATTCTTGCTTGGCGAGGTGACCGTTAAACACGGCGTGGATGCGCTTATGCTCTCAGTTAGGAATACTGGGCCATTAAGCCCGGCATCTGGGCGTCCAACGAACGCACTGGAGCGAGGTTGCTCGCTCCGAGCTCACTCGCTCGATCGAACTGCGGGGCATTCGCGAAGTACGCCCTTATATTCACTGCAGCAAAGCGAAGGTTGACCTTGACGAATCCACCGCGTACAGATGTTGAACCCCCGACCGTCTCCAGCGGCGGTGCTGCGGCCGCTGGCGGGCTAGCCTTTCAGGCGCAGTTAGGCGTCTTCTTTGGCTTGAGCATCCTCAGCCAGCGATCTGTCGACTACGCCTTGGGTCTTGGCAGCGTGCTACCTCTCTGGATGCGTTTCGAGACCGAAGCGCCGGTGGACGATATCCTGGTCGCTACCTCAGAGGGCTTCATTGCCATCCAAGCCAAGACCTCTGTGAACCTCTCGGCCGTGCCCACCGGCGGGCTCGCCAAAACTATTCAACAATTCGTGCGACACTGGCTGGTGTGCAGGGACGGCCAGGGAACTCAACTCTGGGATCGACCACTCGATCCTCAACGCGATCGTCTGGTTCTCGCGGTTGGGCCCAACGCCCCGGCCTCCATACGCACCGACCTGCCGGCGGCACTGCGTCTGTGCATCCAACCGGGAGCCCCGGCTCTGACTCAAGCTCAGATGCGTGCCCTAGAGGTATTCAAGCAGTGCGCTGAAGCGGCCTGGCGAGACACGACCAGCGAGCCGTGGACGCCGGAGATCGTTTCAGAGCTTGCGCACCTGATCCATGTCTGGACTTTCGATCCGGACGGCGCGGATGGCCGTTTGATGGAAATGATCGTCACAGGCATTACGGCGCCGGACCAGTCGCGGGCCCTTATCAATGCCTTGCGCCATCTGAGTGAGCGGTGGATGACCGAGCGCGGCGGTGCGAATCTGGCGGATCTTCGCCTTGCCCTGATGCAGGAGCACATTGCACTGGCCGCGCCGCCTCGCTACGCCGACGACATCCGAGTCCTTCGGACGCATTCGGCAGAAATCGCTGCCGCCTTGCAGCGCAATGAGTCAATCGACCAGGGCGCGGGCACGATCCAGATCCCGCGGGAGTGCCAGAACGCAGTGCTCGCTGCAGCTGAAGGAGGGTCGCTGCTGATCATCGGCGAGCCTGGCGCAGGGAAGAGCGCCGTGATCAACACCCTTGCGCGGGAGCTGCGGCAGAGAGGCGACGTCGTCGAACTTGCGGTTGACCGCTACAACGTTAACGATCTTGAGGGTCTCCGCGGCGAGCTCGGCCTCGAGAATAACGTGGTCAATGTACTTGAGGCTTGGGACGGGCCGACCGACGGTTGGCTGATCATCGATGCCCTCGACGCCACACGGGGCGGCCGGGGCGAAGGCACGTTCCGGGGACTGATCGAACGTGTTCTGGCGTTCAAGGGACGCTGGAAGGTCGTCGCATCGATCAGGACCTTCGACCTTCGCATGGGCATTCGCTTCCGTGAGCTTTTTCCTGGGCAACCACCGGACGAAGCCTATCGTGATCCGAGCTTCTCCACGGTGCGGCACGTGCTCGTCCCGCAGTGGTCGCCGACCGAGTTCGCGCAGGTCCTGATTCAGGCGCCAGCACTCGGCCGGGCGCTGGAGGGCGCGCCGGCGAAGCTTCGGCAGCTGGCACAGGTACCATTCAACACCCGACTGATCAACGAGATCCTCCAGTCCGATACTGTCGCTGAGTCCCTGCGCGATCTCTCAAACCAAGCGGGTCTCCTGCATCTCTATTGGGACCATCGGATCGCAGGACTAGGTGCCGCTGCTGAGGCATGCTTGCATCGGGTGGTGCGTAGCATGGTCGATGCAAGGGCCTTGCGCGTCCCGACCTCCGTTGCGGCAGAGTCCTATCCAGAAGCTTTAGACGCACTCTGCGTCCACGCCGTGCTGATCCGAGTAGAGAACGACCGCTACGTCCAGTTTCGGCATCACTTGCTGTTCGACTACGTCGCCTCGCGGCTCCTGCTTGACACGGATGGAATCATCTCTGGCAGGGTTAGGTTCCCGAAATCGGAGGCCAAGGGTCTGATGCTGGCCCCCTCCCTCGGATTCCTCCTGCAGGAGATGTGGGCGTCCGAGGCCGATCGTTGCCGATACTGGAACGCAGTCGAACAGATCGTTGCTGATAGCGAAGGGGATCCAATACTTCGCAGCGCTGCGGGCCGACTCAGTGCCGAGCTTCCCGAGACGGTGGCGGATACCTTGACCTTGGCCCGGCATGTGGATTCCGGTAACGCACGGGCCACCGCCACCATCGGTCACGTAATTGCCGCTTTGGCGGTCCGGCTCGAGGACGATTCAACGGTAGAGCTCGCTCCCTGGGTCGCTCTCGCAGGCGAGCTTGCGGGCAGCGTCCGGCGCATATCTCTCTCTTTGCGCTTTTTGGTCCATCTGATCCTCAATGCGGCCACGCCACCTCAGGTAGCGACCGAGGTCGGCATAGCCGCGAGGGCGTTGTTGCGCGACGCTTTCGATCACGAGGAGCCTCATGCGCGAGCGGTTTGGCTTATCCCCTATGTCGTCACTACCTTTGCGACCGACCCAGTCGCGTCTCGGGCCCTCTTGGATGCGGTCTTTGATCCGCGCCGGTTCACAACGCACAGCTGGGAAGACGTGCCTGCACTGTGTCGGGAAATCGGCAAGCTTGCGCCGACAGCTCCGGACTTCGTAGCGCGTGTCTACGCCAAGACTTATGCCGGCAGCGTCGACTCGGATGTGGTCACGCGCCTAGGGGACAGCCGCATCCTTTCCCTCACTTCCAACGCTCGCCAAGACTATAGCATCGCGCTGTATTCCCTCTCAGAGTTCTTTCCGGAGTTTCTGAGAAGCCATCCTTCGGAGGCGGTCGAGGCACTTGTCGGCGCGGTCGAAGCCTATATCGCCAGAACCCACCTCCCCCGCGCGGGGGAGGTGCGAGACCTCATCACGCGCACGATTGGCGACCGGATGGTCCGCCTGAAACCGGACATGAGCTACATTTGGGCGAACAATCCGGACGCCCCACATGCACAGGACGGCGAGGCTTTGGTCGCCAAGTTCATGACTACCCTCGTCGCCCTGCCGGCGGACGTGGCCCTCTCCATCGCAGAGCAGTTGGCGTCGACTACGGCGTCGGCGATCCTCTGGTCGAGGCTCTTCTACGCAGCCGTTCGGCGAGATGACAGACTGGTTGATTTTTTGTGGCCAATTGCAGCGAACGAAGCTTGGATCGTGGAACCCGATACCCGCAAGGATGCGATCGATTTGGTAGCGGCTGGGTATGCCCGACGCACCCATTCCGAGAAGCAAACGCTGGAAGAGTCAGCGCCCGACTTTGATCTGTCGCGGTTCACCGATCCACTGGCGGCCAGGAAGGCGCTGATTGATCGACTCTTCAGCGCCATCGGTGCGGACCAACTTGTAACCGAAGAGGCTCGGTCATGTCTTGCGGTGTTGCCAGCGGCAGCAATTGAACAAAGAAACGACCGCCTCTTCCACATGAACACCAGTTGGGGCCGAGTGGATGCACTCGACTGGATTCCGGATATCGAGCGGTCTCACCCATCGAACGCAACGATGATCACCGCCATTGAAGAGGCTCAGACCTACTTCGGTCTGGAGGCGGGACAATCCGCCAAGTCGGAAATCGAAACGTGGCAGGGGTTGTCGGCCCTTGATGCCGTGGTACAGAGACTCTCCGCTTCTGAACTCAATCCTGATCTCCGTCGTTTGGGCGAAGGCGTTATCGGCCAAGGCTGCGCCCGCCTCGCCGCTGGTCAGCGCCTTGTGGTGGAGGCGGAAGATCACGATCCAGCCGAAAGGTTCGTCGCCTTCCTTATGATTGCTGTTTATTCGGAAAGTCCGTCCGTGGACGACGACACCGAAGCTCGCTTCGAGCAGTCGCAGGGATGGAGTTTCCCCGCCGCACGCGTCGACGCCGCTATTGCTGCGCTAGAAGTCTGCCTGCAACGGCCGGACCTTTACCCCATTCTCACGAGTGACATCGATCGCTTGCTCGATGACGCGCATCCTGCCACTCGGCTACAGGCCGCGACCCACCTTGTCCGGCTCTGGGATATCGACCGGGATGGATTCTGGAATCGCTTGGCCCTTCGTCTCATTCGCGAGACCAACTTCGGTGTCCTTGGTGGTCTCGTCGATGTGTTGCGCCGGGTACTCCACGCCGACCCGGCCCGGACCGAGACATGTCTGTCCGCCGCCCTGGATTGGTTTAGCGGTACAGCCAAAGAGGAACGACTCGCCGAACTGACTGCTGACCTACACACGATCCTGGCAGTCACGTATTCGAGCCCGACCGCCGATGCCATTCTTTGCCGCTGGATCGCGGATCCCGTCGTCCACAAGGGACCGCTTCACAAGATCGTCGTGACCCTCAGGGAAGCGGTCGCCCTTGGGCTACGACCGGGCCAGGCGGAAGACATCGCGGTGCGTCATCGTGCTCAGCGTCTGCTCTACCGCATCGTCTTGGCCGCCAACGCACCACTGAATGGTTACGACCCCAAGATGATGATTCCGGATGACCAAGTTGAGGCTTTGCGCGCCTGCATGAATCTCCTCGACATCGCTGGCATGGAACTCTACTTCGCGACGGGCCGGGCAGGCGGTGGCACCGATGGGCTCAGTGACACCAGTTGCGCGACCTTCCTAGAGGAGATAGCCCCCACGATCGAACGGATCGGAGACAACGCCTCGCCACACACTGTCTACCATCTCATGCTGTTGATCGAGGTTCTTGCGCCTTACGGCGCGGCGAAGGCCTTCGACTTGACGGCCCACGTCATCCGTGCCGGCGGCTTGCGGGGTGGCTATCAGTACGAGTCGCTGGGCGCAGATCTGATGGTGCGCCTAGTCGGGACCTTCCTGGCAGACGACAAGGAAATATTCGCTGACGAGGCGCGTCGCCAAGCCTTGGTCGACTGCCTTGAGATTTTTATGGAGGCGGGCTGGCCGGCGGCGCGGCGACTACTGTATCGCTTGCCCGAACTCATCCAGTGACCTGCGAGACCGAGGAAGCCGCTTTTCAGCGCGGCCTTGCCGAGCTGCTTGAGCGGTTCGACCGCACGGTCGCTACAGACGCCCCTGAACCCTACGCTGGCGCAGGCGTTGATCATCCACTCGAGCACACGACTCGGATCCACCTTCTCAACGCACTCGCCGAGCTACTTGGCTGGCAGCTTGGGCTCGGGGGGAACATGGCGGAAGAGGCGCGTCTTAAGAACGGCACCACCGCCTTCATGGACTATTTGGGCGTTGCCACGGAAACGAATGCCCCGGTTCTGCTGATCGAGGCAAAGGCATGGGACAAGCCCTTCATCACGCCCCAGGCCAAAGGCGCCAACACAAGCTATAACCCTGCTGACCTCATTGCCCAGGCAGTCGAGCACTGGCGGGGCGGGGGCACACGGACCAACTCGCCGGCAGCAGCCGACTGGCACGACTACGTGGAGCAGGTCGGCAAGTACGTGAAGGGGCTTTGGGATGTCCACCAACATCCCTTGCCCCGAGCGGTGATCACGAGCGGCCAATGGCTTGTCGTGTTCACGAAGCCTATGGCCACCTTTATCAATGCTTGGCCAGCCAGCGCTGAAGATATCAAAATCTTTCGGAAGCCGGACTTTCGCACCGGAGCCCTGGAACTATACAGTCTACTGTCGAAGGCGTCGCTTTGCGTGGAAACGCCGTACTACATCCGCGCGACCCAGGTGCGGAACTACACCACCCCAGAGGCCGTGGTGGATTGCTTTCACGCGCTCCACGTCAGCTATGAGGCCAGCGGATCCCCAGTCTTCATCAGGCGACCGCGGATCCTGGTCTATCCGGCGCTTGTGCTTCAACGAAACGACGGGGCGCTACTGACAGTGCTCGAGCGCAGTGACCCGTTGGAGCTCTCTTATCAGCGCGGCATCGACGATCTGGAGCTGGCGCTGGAGCCTCATTTTGGCGAGGTCGCGGCCGCCGCTGAGGCATTGTTGACACGCACCGGCGAGCAGCTTGGCCTCGAGTTACAACCTTCCGCCCTCGATGACTTTCCAGGCTACCCGATCAACACGAACGTCGATCGTGTAAAGAGCAAGTCATTGATCAAGCGACACGCAATAGAACCAGACGTTTGGGTGCTCATTACTGGACAAGCGACACACTTCCTGAAGCCGGCGCCGGACGTGGCGTGCGGATACCATCGGTGGAGTGCCTGCCACGCCGCAGGTGAGGCGATCGGCACGACCGCAGTCTCCATGCCGCAGATAGCTCGGCCACGATCCTTCTTCACGGACGATCAGCCCCACCACTGCGCCCACCAGGGGCTGAAGGACCGCCGCGAAGGGCGCTGTCAAATTCCTCTCATTGATGAGCGGCTCTGCTGCAAGTCCTGCCTCTTTGCCCCTGTGTGTTGGCCTGGCGCTCAGCAAACGCCGCTACCATGCGGCACAACGTGATGAGTGAAATATGGCGCACTTTATCGACCCCGACCGCAAGACCAGTAATCTCCTGCCCCCACCCATGGAAGACGGGCTCCCTGAAGATCATCTCGTCCGTTTTATCGTCGAGGGGATTGAACAGTTGGATGTAACCCGTCTGGTTCAGCAATATGCGGGCCGGGGCTGGCAAATCTACAACCGCGCCGCACCAATTTCCGACGTGACTCCTTCTCCGGACCTCAACGCGTTCTTGCAAGAGGTCTCCGAGGCAACACGTGAGACCGCCGAGTCCATAGGAGCAAAGCCCCTATGACGGGAAAATCGCGCGGGGTCACGGCGACGGAAAGGATGCTCGCGGAGTTCTGCGACAAGTCCTTCCTGAAACTCTGGAGCTATCCGAACCCGTACAAGGATGACGGGCACGAGCTGTGCGACCTGCTGGCAGTCTTCGGTAACTATGTCTTCATCTTCTTCGACCGCGAGAACAAACTGTCGGAAGACCCTGACAAAGACCCGAAGGTCTTGTGGGGCCGCTGGAAGCGCAACGTCATTGACCGCCAAGTCAAGACCGCGCATGGTGCCGAGCGCTACATCCGCAGCGCCAGACCGATCTTCCTTGACGCGAAGGGCACCAAGCCATTCCCCTTCGCATTCGACAGAGACGCGGTGGTCATCAACAAGATCATCGTTGCCCACGGAGCCAAGGAGGCCTGCGAGCGGGCTTCGCCGCAGAACGTCTACGGCAGTCTGGCGATCACTTACACGGAGACCGATGGCGGCCCCACTGAGCCTTTCCACATCGAGATCGACAAGCGGAACCCGGTTCACATCCTTGACAGCCATAACATGCCCATCGTGCTGCGAGAGCTGGACACGGTGAACGACTTCGCGGCGTATCTCGACGAGAAGGCCCGGGCCGCCTCCGTTTTTGATTGCCTGAGCTATTGCGGCGAGGAGGACCTACTAGGCCACTACCTTCTGAACTACGACGCCACTACGAAGCGCCATGTGATCGGGCCGAAGAAGCACCGCGTCAACGGCGTCATTATCGGCGAAGGAGAGTGGCACGACTTTGTGCAGACCGATCTGTACGAGAACACTAAGAACGAAAATCGCATCTCATATTTCTGGGATGAGCTGATTCAGCGTACGTGCCAGAACAGCCTGGACGGTACGCTCGGCGGTAATTCCGACATCCTACTGGGCGAGAGCGCGATCTATGAGATGGTCAAAGAGCCGCGCTTTTTGCGCAGGGGCCTTGCCGAGAAGATGCTCTTCGCCGTTGAGCGCTTCCCCGACACAGGGCCGTTTTCCCGGCAAGTCACCTTCCTGCCCTCGTTCGAGCCAAACGTCGCCTACGTCCTGCTGCAGTTGCGCGCACCTGATGCGTTCCGCGCCGCACCCGACTACCGCGAGAAGCGACAGGCACTTCTTGAAATCGCATGTGGCGCGGCAAAAAACAGGTTTCCGTACCTCGTGAAGGTTATCGGGATCGGCATCGACGCACCCAAGTTCTCGGGCGGAACGGCTGCTGAAGACTTCATCCTCATGCCTTGTGAGACGTGGACCGACGAGATGAAGGCCCACTACGAAGAGCAGAACAAGGAGTGGAACTTCTTCGGCACGCCCGAGATGCGGCAATTCAACGATAGGGTGACGGAGTTTGTGCCACCACAGCGAACTGGCACGCGGACAACGTCTGGCAAAGTTGGTCGTAACGATCCTTGCCCTTGCGGCTCGGGCAAGAAGTACAAGAAGTGCCATGCGTAGAGAAACGTCAGGTTGCGGACGATTGGCGACCGCTTCTGCTACAGTTGCTGTCGCTCGCAGCTGTAGGGCGAAGGGCAGCAACCGGTCGGATGATGTCATTTGATTGCCGCCAATGAATGACCGCTTCCAGTCTTCTGCCGACGATCAGGGCTCATCGCTGGGCGGCCGCTTCCGCTTTGATACCCGTGTCCGGCAGCGCCCGGCCCGCTCCGGCCCGTCATGCACGTAATGAAAAAGGCGCCGACATTGCCGTCGTCGCCAGGAAATTACGATGCATTACAATGTATTTCTACATCGCAAGGCCATGATGCTT
>JAPTWR010000172.1 GCA_028065135.1 Acidithiobacillus sp. | reverse complement strand
CATCGAATCCAAAATCAGGACGGCTGAATGGTCTATACCAGATCATCGCGACGATCATCACGATCTTGCCGTCACGGCGGCCACCAAGGCATTGCAACACTTTACGGAGAAACACGACCTGGCGACTGTGCCGCACCCCAATATTGCGACATTCGTTGATGTGCATACCCGGTTTGCCTCCCGTGATGCCATGGAAGATTTCATTTATCGAAAACGGCTCGATGCGGAATCCGTGTTGCCCCACGAGCCGACGTTCTCAAAAGCATCGCTGGAAAGAGCCATTCGGCAGAGGCGATCGGAACTCAAGAATCTCTCCGGAGAAAAACGGCAGAAGAAAATGCGGGAGCGGGAAAGAATGGAAGCCACGCTGCATGGAGCGCGAACAGAGGTTCGCCTGGAATATGCGCTGGAAGAAAGGGGAGACCATGAGGCACGAGGCAGTAGCGAGCGACTTTCGCTGGAGGACCAGGTGTCCATCGCGGTCGGGGGTATCGACCTGGAAGAGGAAGACGACAGTTATGAGATGCCCGCCGACCAGCGGGAGTTTCTGGACCTTCTGATTCAGGTGGGTAAGCAGCAAATCGCTGCAAGGCAGCTCATCCCTTACCTGGCCGAGGCCAGGGAATACCGTGCCATTCTCGGTTTTCTTCAGGTGCTGAAGAAAACCGATGAAATCAGCCTTGAAGCAGGTTCGCTGCGTGAACTGCTGGGCAATCGAAACCTGGCCGATATTCGAAAGAAGGTCCTGCGCGTTGGCCGGGCCGACAGCCGTGAAGTGGTCTCCCTTTTCGAGTCGTGCAAGGCATACCTTCGTGGGGAGAATGGTGAATGTGAGGTGCTGGCTGCACTGCAGGTGGCTTCCGTATGAGCGTACATCCGCCATTCCCCTGGCTGGGCGGCAAGGGGAAACTGGCTGACCAGATTCTTGCCCGGCTTCCCGAGCCGTCGCGGGAGCTGACCTATGTGGAACCGTTCTTTGGCGGCGGGGCGGTATTCTTTGCCCGTCGTCCCTCCGGCATCGAGGTCATCAATGATGCCAATGGCGAGATCGTGACCTTCTTCCGCGTGCTCCGTGACCGCACAGACGAATTGATCCGGTATTTGCAGAACACCCCCTACTCGCGCCAACTGTTTTATGAGTGGCGGGCCATTCCGGACCCGGCAAGCCTGCCAGACCTCGAACGCGCCGCCCGGTTTTTCTATATCGCCAGATCCGCGTTCGCCGCCGAGTCCACCCGCAAAAACCCGGCGTGGGCCTTTGCCAAGGTTTTTGACAATAAGGCTCGGTCCATGGCCGCCGTCATTGATTCGGAATTGCAACTGGTTCGGGATCGGCTGCGGTATGCGCTGATCGAGAACGATGATGCCATTGCGGTGGTCCGGAGATTCGATAGCCCATCCGCTGTCATCTACTGTGACCCGCCTTATCTCCAGGCTACCCGCAGAGACGGGCAATATGCCGATGAGATGAGTGACCAGGATCACGAAAACCTGCTTCGAGTGCTCTGCGCATGTGATGCCTATGTCGCGATTTCTGGCTATCCCAGTGATTTATATTCGGATCATTTGGAATCCGGGCAAGGATGGTTCTTTGTGGATTTTGCCCACTCCTGTCACGCGAACCGGTCAGGGCAAGCCGGTGAAGATATTGATCGAGATCGGACAGAAAGGATCTGGATGAATCCGCGCCTTACGCAGTGGTATGAGCGGCATGCTCCGCGCCAGTGTTCCCTGTTGGATCTGTGCGCAGTGTGACCCACTCCCGATCTATACCGAACCGAAAAAAGAACGGTTCGTCATCTCTCAAGGAGAAAGTCATGGCAGGAGTGAATAAAGTGATCTTGTTGGGCCATCTGGGGCGAGACCCGGAGATGCGGTACATGCCAGATGGGACGGCGGTCGCCAATATGACCATCGCCACGTCGGAGTCCTACAAGGATCGGGACGGCAACCGCCAGGAGCGCACCGAGTGGCACCGCGTTGCACTCTTCGCGAGGACGGCAGAAGTCGCTGGAGAATATCTTCGCAAGGGGAGCCAGGCGTACATCGAGGGACGTATCCGCACCAGAAAATGGACCGATAAGGACGGTCAGGAGCGATATTCCACGGAGATCGTGGGCGACCGGCTTCAGTTGATTGGTGGGCGCCGCGACGGGGCCGACGGTGGCACTCCAGCGCCACAGCATGGTGGTGGGGGCGGCGGGGACATGGGGGCTGCACCGATGGAGGAATTTGACGACGATATTCCCTTCATCACCAAGGCGGAAACCACCTGTCAACCTCGCTGGCGGCTTCCGCGAGTGCGGTTCTGAGGGGGGCGGAACTTGCTCAGACTCTGGCATTCAGGTGGTCCCGCCTGCGTCAACCCCTGATCTGCCGGTCTTCAAGGAAGAACATTTCCATAGAGCTGATTCATGCCCCGCACGGCGTAGGTATTACCGCTCGGATCTACCCTAAATCCCCCGCAGTGCCAGTACCGGTGGAGCAGGCCATCAAGGCGCTGCGCCCGGAGTGTGTGAGTTCGCCAGAATGGCGCTAGTCGCATTTTATATCTGCTGGAGAATCCCATACCGGCCCACTCGCTCTGGCGGCGGCCGGAGAGATGTTTTATAAAGGTAGTACCAACAACAACTAACCAGGGGGCGAAATTTGAATCACTCGCACCCGCGATCGCCCCGGCACAACTCCTATATCTCGCGATGGCTACGCGAGACTGTGGCTGGGTTTTATGGTTGTCGTGCTGGTGGTGGGGGCATGGCTCGCCTGGTCCGACTAGCAGTAAATTACTTCATAGGTGCGAGTCCTATGGCCAGATTTACGCAGCACTGAAGGCAAGGAGAAAGGCAGGGGCGCTGTTGCGAGGCAGGGTCTAAAAAACTTGCGGTAATGAATTTCCACACGCAGTCTGTTTGTTGACAACCAGTAGGCTCAACGGCGGCAGTGCAGCGGAAGCGGTTCTTACCGTGAGGCCTGGGGACGAGTAATATTGGCAAGTAACAGCTGCTTGTAACCGAGGATGGCAAGGGGACGTTATAATACAGTTTGGAATGTCACGCTGCATTCTCAATGCTGTCGAATTTACGTTCAACGCGATGGGCCGCCGCGTTTTCCCCGCTCTGCGGTCGATTCTCTTTCCTTACAGAAAGGAAATTCGCCATGATGAAGCTACTAAGCAATCTTCCTAAGCATATAGTTGGCGTCAGCGCTTCTGGTCAAATCGATGCGAAAGCCTATGAAACAGTCCTCATCCATGCCCTTGATGCAGCGCTCCAGAAGCACAAGCGGATACGAGTGCTCTATCAACTCACCCAGATTTCGAGGGCTTCACCACTGGAGCTATGTGGGATGACGCCAAACTTGGGCTCGCGCACTTGAAGGCGTGGGAGCGACTCCCAGTCGTGACGGACGTTCACTGGGTCGCCAATGCGATGCGAATGTTTGCGTTTCTGCTGCCGGGCTGGTCAAGGTGTTCTCGAATGAAGAGCAATCTGATGCTGAGCAGTGGATTGCGGCCTAACTCTCAACACAACCGGAAACAGTACCTATGTACATAACTTCTGGAAAACATAATGACCTTATCTTTGGGGACGCAGAGTTGTCATATCTTGAAGAGCTACTTTGTTCG
The DNA here is from genome assembly GCA_028065135.1 of Acidithiobacillus sp. The sequence goes on along the minus strand of JAPTWR010000172.1, from coordinate 11,146 downwards.
ATAGATAAGAATCTTTCCGATATCAACCTAAGGATTAAACATTCTATTGATCCTGAAAGTGATGGCCTGTGTGAAAAAGGCGAGTACTTTATCGGCGCTGGATTTTGCGCGATGCAGCGGTATTTGGCTGACGTTTTACAAGACAAAAGAATTGACAAAGGGGTAGCTCTACAGCTCGGCCCTAAAAACAAGAATGGCGTGGCAATATCCCTGGTAGTGCATGCTGCTGGAAATTATTGGAAGCACAGTCCTGAATGGCATATCTGGATGGATGAACTTGATGCCAGGTCTCAGAAAACTATTGACCGGATAATTTCTAAAGAAGGCCCTTCTTGCTATTTGTTAAGCGATTTGTTGGCTGAGTTGTGTGACGAGAAAGAGCTTTCATTACGTAGCTGCATTCCTTATCTAAAGAAGTGGCGTTATGCCATTCATCAAAAACTGCAAGAGAATTTATAACGCTGCAACGGCGGCAGGGCAGCAGAAGCAGCCATTCCTCTCTGCCGTAAGATGTTTCCATTGGTGCAGGCGAATCAATAATAACGAGGACTTTGGATGTTTCATCTGCTTGTGGCATATAGCGGTTGGCCTGATGGTGGTGGGTCTATCTCAAATCGTCGGATCTACATTAAATCTGACGAGGAGCCCGGACAGCTCGTCCTGAACGAGGGCGGACGGCTTGATGCCACTAAGGTCAGCAGATTCCCTGCACTCCTCATGACCGAAGTAGGCGGCGATGGTCCGCAATTAGCTCGTGTCGTCAATATAACCTCCGTTGTGCAGGGACCAACGGAAACCGCTATCCAATACGTCGCCGAAAACGGCATCAAACCAATACCGAACGAGGACATCGAAAGCTTTGCGTCACAGCTCGGCATTAGCAGGAACGCCCTCACACATACGCATTGGGAAGTAAAGCAAGCAGACCTCTTCAAGTTCTTGTTAATGAATCAGCAAAAGGCTCAACCCGCCTCTCAAGTCTTTAGTCTTGAGGCCATACATCAGCCTCAGCCAAGCCTCGTTTCAATAATGATGCCGTTTGCAGCGGAATTCGATCCAGTTTACGCAGCAATACAGTCAGCGGTAAACTCCCTTGGGCTCAAGCCAATGCGCGCAGACAACTTCTGGGAACATCACTACGTAATACAAGACATTGTGAACCTGATCGCCAGAGCGCGAGTTGTGATATGTGATCTTTCAAGCAAAAATCCCAACGTGTTCTATGAGGCTGGCATTGCGCATGCACTTGGAAAGGAAGTAATACTGATTGCGCAGTCTCAAGATGATGTGCCATTTGACCTTAGGCACATTCGTTATGTTAAGTACCTCAACAATGCGCAAGGACCTTCGGTGCTATCTGATGCCATCGCGTCGCGGATACAAACGGTAATCGGCCAGTAGAAAACGTGCGAATGCGCATAGCAACTCGCCATAGGCGCTACGGCCCTAACGGGCCGCAACCTGATCTCAAATTTTAAATGCTTATGAATGTCAATCAGCGCTAACACCTCATCAACCATCCGCACCAAATACTGATCACCTATCCGAGGGCCTGTCGACATTGCAACCCATTGACGCGACATCGGAAATACTGGGCATGGGCAATCGAGTGGCTCCTCGACAGATCGAGTGGGTAGATCCGGTCCCCATGGGACCAGGTAAGGGGTGAGTAGGACGTCATATGGAGACCGTGAACTGACCCCGATACTCACCTTGTAGGCCAAAAATATCGTTGGTAACCATGTTATTACGCGCCAATGCTTTACCTAGAAGTTGTGGGATGATCGACGCGGACAGTAGTTGACCAGTGATTGGCGCGGCCCCAGAAGCATGGTCTGCGGTCTCCATCCCACCCACTCAAAACATCGAAGAGCCAATCGAGTAAATAGCTCCCGGCAAAGCCGGGAGCTTTAGTTCGTGAGCCGCTCAAAGCGGCTTAAAACGGGGACGCTAACGCGGCCCCTCAGCTTTGGCGCCACCACAGGGTGGCCCGAATCAGCCCCATATGTTCAACTGATCCACTCGTTCATCCTCTTTCTCCTGATGGCGAATATAATCCCGAATCATCGCCTCATCTCTACCCACCGTCGAAACAAAATACCCACGCGCCCAAAAATGCTGGCCCACGAAATTACGCTTCCGTTCACCGTAAGTCCGCGCTATATGGATCGCGCTCTTGCCATTGATGTAACCCACCACACTCGACACCGCGTATTTCGGCGGTATCGAAATCAGCATATGGACATGGTCCACCATCAGATGCCCTTCTTCTATCCGGCTTTCCTTATGCCGCGCCAGGGCCCGAAATACCTCCCCAAGATCATTCCGTAACTGACCGTACAACACCCTACGTCGGCACTTCGGAATAAATACTAGGTGATATTTGCACTCCCACCTGCTGTGCCTTAGGCTCAATCCTTCGTCCATCGGTATCTCCTTCGTCGTGTGCTTGGCGGCTCACAGCGTCGGTTCTCCGATGGACTCCACTATATGTCAAACATCTACTGTCACCCCGGCAGAGCCGGGGGATTTCCTATTTTTTTGTTAACCTGGTCAATCATGCTGCTGATTTCAGCCAGAAACTGTTCAATATGGGGCGCTGTTTGACAGACTAACGTGCTAGCTGAAGCCGCAAGCGGGCGAAACCGCCGCCGGCGCTTGTCTGCTGGAGCGTTGGGTTAGGCCTCAAATCGCTCATGAGAGTTGCATCGCAGAGTTCGCCTTGATAGTGGCTGTGATGTCAGGGCGCTCCGGAGTAATGACTTCGCGGAAAATGTCTTGAATAAATGGCGCGACCCAATACTGGGAGTTCTCCTCTGGCTGCATGCCGCACTCAAGTGCGTCCAGATGATCGCTGGACATCATGTAATGGTCGTTTAAGAAAAAGACATATCCGAGGTGAAACGTAAATATATCTTGCGTATCTCTTCTAAACCTTTCAAGCAACTGGCCGCGGTTCTCTATATGAATCTCGTTGTCATTGAGCATCACATGGCGATAGAAGTTGTAGTGCGTATGATCATTACATCTGTCGCGCAGGCGTTTGTATTTGTCATCTCCGTATAACAAGTCGTTAATCGGTTTGAGCCTTTCTGACGCTCTTATGTATTGAGACATCACTCGGTAATCTGGGAGCTTTTCTTTACTCTGAAGCCAGTTGTTAATTTTCTCAACGATAAATTTTTCGATGCTAAAGTTATCTTTCAGGTAAAGATTTGAATAAACGTTAATTACTGCCGAATCGTAGTACTTCCGGAGCAAAGCGTATGCGTCATTGATACGCCCGGAAAGAAGGATGATTTTAATCGACTCAACTGTGCCCTGCATGGATGAGTAAACGTAGGTGTTGATGTTGCAGATGGCTTTTGTACCCATCGGTACGAACTGGAATACTGACATAGCTAATTGCTTATAGAACTTCGCATATCGATCAAGTTCAGCGAATACCTGATGCTCCGTGTATGCCTTATCGGTTACCTGCACTGGTCAAGTCCTTCGTTCTATTGAGGCCAACGTTGTGGTAGGGGGTGGGTGGCTTCTCGTCCGCCCATCTTGATCGTAAGTTTATGCATTTGTACGTAGCAACCTCTCAACCTCTGCTTAAGCCCCCTGTTAAACAGAGGCTCATTATATATTCCTTATACATAACGCAAATTCGATTGCACTAACGGTGCAACATAACGTCCACAATCATGGTATAATACGCCCGTTGTCATCTTCAATCATGAACGACTGTTACTGGTCGGATGATATCTTTTGCTTTTCGCTGCTGAATGTCTGCAATCAGTCTATTGCTGCCGATCAGCCTACAGATCGCCGAGTCACTGTTGAGTCTGGCGTACCAGCCGTGCACTCTTCAGGTCGTAGACCACATCAGTAATGGATCCATCCCGAATGCGCTGAACCGCTTCGTCAATCACGTGGAGTGGTACCAAAAACCACTCCCTTGGTTTGACCGGATGCCCGAAGCGATCTTCGATGGTCAAATCAATCTGTGCTGCGCCGAATAAGCGATGGAAGATGTTTTCCAGCCTTGTGCGATTCAGGTTGTGGAGCTTGTAGGTGGCAACCACCTCTACGTCGGCTAGCAGATATGTGGCATCCTTTTCTGCGCCTGCGATACGGGTCTCCACCTTGCCGCCAGTCACGCCGATCTTGTGAATCAACTCGCGGTGCTCGACGACGAATGGGTGGCTGGACAGGCTGCGCAGCACATAGATGGTTCCGGTTTCGATGTCGTCTGGCTCAGGCGCATCGCCAAACAGCGGCCCTATGCCTGGTTCGCTCAGGCGACGGCCGGTGTCATCCTTGTAGAGTGCCCTTTGTAGCGAGCGGCGCAGTAAATTGCTTTCTGTGCCGTTGGCATAGATGACGCGCAGACGTGCGTCGCTTTCGCCGTTCGGCGCCTTGATGGTTTCGCCAATTTCTGCCACGTAGGCAAGCTGCCCGCCGAGAATGAAGTAGTCCCCGCTGGTAATGCTGGCATTTCGTCCAAAGCGCTGCGCCATGCGATAACCTGACTTCAAATCCCGTTCTGCCTGCTCGAATAGCGGTTGGAACTGATCAAAATCCTGGCACGACGTGCGTTCGGCCACTTCCTCCGCCGCACGCTTTTCAACATGAGAACGCACATGGCGCAGCACGGTGACGTCATTCTGATCCGTGAGGCCATCACCGATGCCCAGCTCCGCCAGCAAGGTGTCTTCGTCCATCGCATCCACATCGGTTGATGCTGCTGCCGCGCCAGACAATAGCCCCGGTGTATCCAGCCCGGCCAGGAGTGTTTGCGCTTCCGGCAACTGGCGTATCTGGTCCAAACGCACGGCATACAGGCGCTCAAAGATGTCACGACCCTCGCCATGCAGCGGGGCGCGGCCATGCGCTTGATGGAAGCGCAGGATGTCCTCAAAGCCCGCGATGATACGTTCCTCGCGCGGGGTTCTACTGGAGGCCTTCATTGGGGCGACTTCTACCCCCAGTGCATCCAGCAGCTCATCATCGTTCATGTCAGCCATTGCCGGATTCTCCTCGCGCCTGAGCCGCCTTGGCCTGCGCACGGTAACGCGCCAGCGCAGCCACGCCTTCGGCCATGCGCTTTTCCCATGCATCGGCGGAGTGGATGTTCGGCAGGCGGCCGCGTTCATTCTTGAACAGCAGGGCGCGTTTTGCCAGCTCGCGAGCTTCATCTTCGGGAATGCTGAGCTTCTTGGCGGCAATGCTGGCCTGAACCTGGCGCAGCGATTTCTCATCCATCGCTTTTGCCAGCACCGCGTAGGCGGCATCGAAGGGGTTGATGCGGTCGATCAGGTCAATGTCCAGGTCGCGCACGTTGACGAACTTGCGCACTCCATCCAGCAAGGCCGTATTGCCTTGAGTTGCACCTTCAGCATCGGCCTGGGCCAACGCCAACTTGGCCTGTTGGGTGATGTTCATGGCAGCGATGGCATGTTGACGAATAGCCTCCTGATCGGCCTCGTTCAATTCCGGGTAACGCTCGCGCACGATTTTGCCCATATGCAACAGGGTGAGTTCTTCAGGCAAGGTGTTTTCCTGGTCGAACAGGCCGCGCTCCAGCACCGTCTTGTCCTGCAGGAAACTGGTGACGACTTCGTTCAAGTCTTCTTTACAGATGCGGGTGGCTTCAGGGGTTTCCGGCGTGGCCAGTCCGTTGATCTCGACGTGGTACTGACCGGTGCCTTCATTCACCCCCACGTTGGTGCGGCCTGGCTGGTAGCCGTCGGGCCCATAGTCAAAGCCCTCCTTCGGCCCCATGTCCTTCGGGGTGAACTCGTAGCGTGGTGCAAGAACCTGTTCCATCAGCAGACTGGCGGAAATGGCCTTGAGCAGATCGTTCACCGCCTCGGTCACAGCGGCTTGTTCGGCGGCGGGTTCGGCAATCAGATTGGTGAAGCGCGCCCGTTCCTTGCCCTCGGCATCGCGGGTGGCGCGGCCGATGATCTGCACGATTTCGGTCAGGCTGTTGCGGTAGCCGATGGTCAGTGCATGTTCACACCAGATCCAGTCGAACCCTTCTTTCGCCATGCCCAGCGCGATGATGACGTCCACATGGTCGCGATTGTCCTTCTGCGCCGGGTCTTTCAGTGCCGCCAGCACGCGGGAACGCCTGGCCGGGTCGCTGTCGTCCACAAGGTCCGCCACCTTCAGCGTGCGGCCGTTCGTGGTTTGTATCTGGTGGAACCCAGTGGCCGGATCAATACCCTTCCATTCGCCCAGCGCCTGCATGATCTCATTCACTTCGCGTTCTTTGTCTTGCAGGCTCTCGCGCGAGTTGACGTTGGGGATGTGAACGATGGTTTTTAGCGCCGGGTCCAGCACCTTCGCAACGGCGTCGACGTACCGGCCCGTATAGAAGAAGTAGCCGATGTCCAGCGACTTGAGCCAGCTGTAGCCATTGAGCTGCTCGTAGTAGGTGTAGGTGATCGTCTCAAACCGGGCTTCATCCGCCGGGGCCAGCACCGCCTCGCTGTCGCCACGAAAGTAGGAGCCGGTCATAGCCACCAGATGCACCTTATCACGGGCGATGAAGGCACCGAGCTGGCCCCCCAGCTTGTTGTCCGGATTGCTGGAGACGTGATGAAACTCGTCGACGGCGATCAGACGGTTGTCGAATGCCTCGATGCCCAGTTCTTCCACCGCAAAGCGGAAGGTGGCGTGGGTGCAGACCAGCGTCTGGTCGGTACTTGCCAGAAACTTCCGCACCGCGTCCACCTTGGACTTGGCCGCGCGTGGCTCGTCCACACCGGGAGCGTTGCACAGGTTCCACTGTGGTGCCACCTGCCAATCCCAATAGAAGCCGTGCTGACTCAGGGGTTCATCGGCAAAGCTGCCGCCGATGGAGCGCTCGGGCACCACGATGATGGCCTGCCGCAAGCCCTGGTTGTTGAGCTTGTCCAGAGCAATGAACATCAGTGCGCGGGATTTGCCCGATGCCGGGGGCGATTTGATCAGCAGGTATTGCTCGCCGCGCTTGGCGTAAGCGCGCTCCTGCATGGCGCGCATGCCCAGCACGTTGGCCTTGCTGGAGGCACCCGTACGCGCCGTGGTGATGGATACCGACGGCACGGTGTAGGTATTGGTGGGATTGGTCGTTGCGTTCATGGTTTCCGTCGTCGTGGTGCAAAGTGTGTGGATCTGGCGATCAAAACTGGATCAAAACTTTCCAGGGCCACCGTTTTCTCATAACTTATTGTCATATAGCTGTTTTTATGCTTCGCACCCGGTTACAGCCGCGTTTCCGGCGGGCGGAATCAAAACCTGATCAAAACTTTCCAAGCCCCTTCTCCTCCTATGCCCAGAACGGGACATAGCCCGCCCACATCACCCTGCACCAGATGTCGGCTGTAAGCTTGTCGAAAATGCCCTTGCGGTTGTCCGGCAACGGCTGACCAGTCAGGTCAAAGTAGGCGGCGTAATCCAGCCTCGCCAGCACCTCATCGCCGCTCAGGAATTGCGCCGCGATGCCCGTTTCCCAGGCATAGGGCTGCAATTTCGCCCACAGGGCCTTCAAGCGTTCGGGGTGATCCGAAAGCCGGGGTGTGGCACTGCCGATGCGGATAAAAGCCTGCCGCTCAAATTCTACCGGACTGCTGGCGGCTGCAGGAATCTCCAGCATGACCAGCCGTATGCCGTGATAATCGACAAGCTTGAAGTTGAAAGCAATGGCCGGTTGCAGGCGCTGCGCCAACCACATATCCAGCGGCTGGCCTTGCTGCAACTGGCTGGAAGGCTCGAATGTGGTGCTGATGGCCGCGTGATCGCCATCACGCACGCCCCACAGCACATAGGCAAACGGCTGATCAGCGAGCCGCGCCGCATTGGACAGTGCCGAGATCAACTTGCCGATCATCTGCGCATCAGCATTGTTCTTCTTGAACTCCACCCACGAGGTCTCTGCCGGACGCTGAAGCAGGTCGTCGATCAGGGCTAGCGTGCGTTGCTCGCTCAACTAGCTTTCCCCCTGGTTGCTTTGGCAGCAGGCTTGGCTTTGGCCGCTGCCGCCGTCATTTTCGTATACAGCTCAAACAGTTTTTCCAGCCGCTCGGTGTCGTTTTTGAAGCGGCGGCCGATGTAGATGCGCTCCAGCACTTCGTCGTTGCGCTCGTGGGCATGGCGCAGATTCTCCGGCATGTTATCCGGGTCGTAGAGGTCGGCAATCGTGGCGGGGAAATGGACTTCGCGGGCGAGCAGAATGGCTTCGGCGCAGGCGGTCAGATCGGCCTTGTTCTGCTCGGTGAGCAGCGGCACGGGGAAGGTGTTCCAGCCGAGGGTGTTGGAGTAGCGGAAATCGGTTTTCATCTTTCCGCAGACCGTTGCAATCCAGACTAGGTGCAAGCGTGAGGCGATAAGGGCCATGTTCCAGAGAGGTGCGTCGTAGAGGGCAAAGGCGAGATTTGTGACTGTTGTTTTTGAATCAACTACTCCAACGGGCAGAGATTCACGAGATTCAGATGAAACGCCCGGCATAACAATCGTTTGCGTTTGCCCAATATTCATTTCACGCATTTGATGTGCCCGTGCAGCCATTTGCTTTGCGCCATTATCGCGGCTCGCCAGTCGCATCGCGCGCACGCCTTCAATGCGCTGGCGAATGGCTTCAATGCTCATCGCCTCATTGAGGTCATGGTTTTCAATCCAGAGACAAGAACGCTCCAATCCACGAATGAACTCCGCCGAACCGTAGATGCGGCGGATAAAGCGGGTTTGTTGTTCTGGTGTGAGTCCCAGTGCAGCAACTTCATCGCGAGACAGCAGTAGGTGGCCACCATCGTAAGGCATGTTGCCACGAAGCATTTCTGCCTGGTTACTTAAAGGGCGAGGAGCCTTTTCCACCATGACGTCGGCGCCTGGCACCAGATAGGCATTGATGTGAGCCACATCCTTGACCACAACTTCATCATCGTTGTTGAGGGTAAACAACCGCCGCGCTCTGGGCGCAAGGTTGGAAATACCCACAATCACCACCGTAACGCCCGCATTGTGGCTGGCGAGGTTGGCCCACTTGAACGAAGTGTGAGCAAAGCTAATTTCATTGCCTGTGGCAAAGATCAGCGGCCACAGAATAGGCACCTGCTGCCCTTGGCAAATCGAGTTGGTCGATACGAACGCGGCAGAGGCCTCAACGCGCGTGCAGTAATCTGCAGCTTTCATAAACCAGCCCGCCACATAGTCCAGCGATTTCCAGTTTTTGGCGCGATAGTCAAAAATCGCTTTGAGATCGTCTTTTTGCTCCTCTGTTTGCCAAGTGGAACCTAAATACGGCGGATTGCCGCAGATAACCGTTTCGCCTCCTTCGTTTGCAAAGTCCATTTCCGTCTGGTCAAGCGGCGTGCTAAACAAATCATCCGCCACCATCTTCACCCCCGTTCCCGTCGGTGGGCAGACGCTCAACCAATCCAGCCGTAGCGCATTACCGCAGACAATCCAGTTCTGCGCATCCAGCGGAAGAAATTCCGCCAGCGCGTCCTTTTGCCCACGATACAGCACGTCACACTGGAATTCTGCAATGATGAGCGCCAGGCGTGCAATCTCCGCCGGAAAATCACGTAACTCGATGCCCCGGAAGTTGGTCAGCGGAATTTCGCTGCCCAGTTGGGTTTTGCCTAGGCGGCGGTTGATTTCCGCCTCTATCTTGCGCATCTGCTTGTAGGCGATGACCAGGAAGTTGCCGGAGCCGCAGGCCGGGTCGAACACGCGGATGCGCGCCATGCGTTTGCGCAGGTTCAGCAGCTTGCGCTCGTTATCACCAGCTTCGGTCAACTGGGCGCGCAGGTCATCCAGAAACAGCGGATTCAACACCTTCAGGATATTGGGCACGCTGGTGTAGTGCATCCCCAATGCGCCGCGCTCTTCATCATCGGCCACAGCTTGAATCATGCTACCGAAGATGTCCGGGTTGATTTGTTTCCAGTTCAGGCCGCCAGCATGCAGCAGGTAGGTGCGCGCAATACGGGTGAAGTGAGGCACCTCGGTACTGCCAGAAAATAGGCCGCCATTCACATAGGGAAACCGATCTGCCCAGACCGGCAAGCGAGGCTGGGCATTGGCACGCTCGGCAACCTTGATGTTCATGGCACGGAAGATGGTTTCCAGCACCTCATGGGTGTTGGTGCCGTCGCGCTCGCTCATTTGTTCTACCGTGCGGGTGAAAAGCCCCTCGTCATTGAAGATATCGGTGTCTTCGGCAAAAAAACAGAACACCAGCCTGGCCATGAAGTGGTTCATGTCGTGGCGGCGCTCGCTCGAGGCCCAGTCCGGGTTTTCGCTCAGTAGCTCGACGTACAGTTTGTTCAGTTTGCTGGTGGCACGCACATCAATGGGGTTGTCCTTGATCTCCTTGATAGTGGAGATTCCAGCCAGCGGCAGTAAGAAGCCGAAGTGGTTGGGGAGATCCGAATAGGCGCAGGCGATGGTTTCGCCACTCAGCAGCTCTTCGGCCTCCAGGGTCAGCCCGTCGGTGGCGAGGATGAACTTGGCTTTGGCTTTTGCGGTGGCCGGGCTGGCGCGTAATGCCTTGAGGGTTTGGCCCACGTTGCCTTCTGCGCACACGGCGATATGGATGTTGTTGCGCTGGAGCACGCCGCCGGGCACATCGGAGACGTTGTTGTTGCCCGTGCGCAGGCGCTTGAGGGCCGTGTCCTTATTGCCGAAAGCGGCCAGGAACGCGAACGGGAACTCCACGGCATCAAATGGCTGGCAGGCGAGGTCTGATATGGCGGCTTCGATTTCTACAGCATTCATGGGGTATCTTGCCTATTGGAGTTTTCTTTTCCCATGGGCCTCAGACCCTGCTACCTAATAACATACTGAATCGCCCCACATCACGCAGCAAGCACCAGAACAGACCGCCAAGAGACCTTCCAGTAGCAGCTTGCGCAAACTGACCGAGGCATTGTCCGTATTGCTCAGGAAGGTGTTTTTAATGACCACTCCGCCCCGGCCACCAGCCTTCAGCATGCGGAAAAGTGCTGCAGAAATAGAAACGCCGTCTCGCCGGTTTTGTGGAGGATGTCATCGATATTCTTGAAGGCCTGCTCGAACATGCGTCTCTCTTGCGGTCGGTAGTTGTTATGTATGTGGCTTGAATATAAGGCATTGAAGGCACGGCGGGAAGGAGCGCGGCGTGGGA
>JAPTWR010000203.1 GCA_028065135.1 Acidithiobacillus sp. | reverse complement strand
CTGGGACACTTTGGCAAAAGAGGCGAGCGGGGCGGCAGCCAGAAGCGCGGTCAAGACAAGCATATAGTTTTTCATCATGGCGTCCTCCAGTTCTGTTAAAACGCTTTACAGGCTCCATGCTCACTGAAATATTTTGATGGGGCACATACTTCGTTCAGCCAGCCGCTTCCTGTTTTTTCTTTCGACAAAATAGGACGCGCATAACCAAATCCAAATGTAAATGCGCCAGGACCAATAAACTCGTAAATACCAAAAAAGTGGGTGATCTCAGGTATGCTGAGCTGCACAGCAATCCTACCGTGATATAGTACCGCATCTTCATATTTACGTTGCGCACCAGAGATCAATGGAGATACCAACAGAAAAAGCATAAACACGGTTATCATTATTGTACTCGCGGTTTTTATAATTTTTCTTCGGTTGTCCAGATCCATCTTTTTTATGGCCGCATCCGCCTCAAGATATCTGTCGCTATAGGATACATTTTGCTGATCCATGCCCTTCTCCTTCATCAGTTCGTAATGAGCCATCATGGATGACATCATGCCTACGGCCCCTGTCTTGCCGATTCTCAAGATCGGGCCTCGAATCCTGCATCTCTCAATTTTTCCATCATCTATAAATTTGCAGCTCGCGGTGGCGAATCGATCCGTTGCGCTAGTGCTCCGCACTTTGAACGCCAATCAGTTACCGGGTCTTGACCTTTAAACGACTGCGGAGGCTTCCTTCCCATGCCTGGGAGTTCTGCTGTTGTGCGTTGCAACGCACACCGGAACCTACATGAATAAGTTCTGGTGTGCGCCCGGCTAAATAGCGCCGGACGCACGGATTTGGACTCGATTTGGAAAGAACGTGAAGCTGTTTGGATGTTAGAAAATCATTATACACACGAAGTTCGTCGACACAAAAATTTGCGAGAAAAGATCAAGCATCGAAACTCAAATTTTTCAAGGCAAGCAAAGCGCTGATGACATCTCCAAAAACGATGGCCTTGCATGCCTGTGCCACCATCACGTTGCAAGGCAGATCGAACTGCTCAACCAGGTATCCAGACCGGCACACCAATGCCCCATATGCGGTGTTATTGCCGTTGTGGGCATGGCGCTCATGCGTCAGCCGGGTATCCCGCGTATAGGCCACCACGGGCTTCCCCAGGGCGTATGCCGTGGCAATCTCGAACACCGTGCCAGAGTCCGGCTCGTCCCCGCGGAACGGAGTAATGTTGGCCACCACCGCATCGCAGGATCGGATCATGTCCAGGCAAGACGCAAACACGGCGTTCGCATCTTGCGCCTTGCCGGGCATGGTGATGCCCGGGACTTCAGGACGGTCCAGACTTTGATCCGCCGGTATGGGCAGCAACGCCTCCAATCCCCACGATGCACAGGCATTGACGATCTTGCGGGCAGTGTCTGGCCATGTAGGCCGAAAAATGTCTGGACCGGCAACATAGATTTTGCGCATCGGTTATTCCTCGCTCACCTTGTGCCGCCGACGAACCTGAACCTGAATCCGCGTTTGCGCCACTAATACGCGCCGTCGTATCCGCATTTTACGGCGACGGCGGTCGGATTCACTTTCATCGCTATCGTCTGGGTCGTGATCGCTGGCAGCGAGGTCAGAAAACCAGATTTTATCCAATCGTGCGCCGTCATAACCCGTGGATGACTCTAATTGGTCATTACCAGAATTGGTCTTTGCTGTCGTGAAATCATCGTGCCGTGATTCCACGTCAACCGGTTCCGGCGAGTGCGAGGATGGATCATCGGTGTCAGGCAAACTGTCAAACAAACTCGGATGCTTAGCAAAATAAGCGTAATTATACATATAGTCATGTACGCGATCGCCGGGCTTGATCAGCAAACCTTCTTTCACCAATTGCTCCAGCGCCTGCGATATGGCGTGCTTTGTGCCTTCACCATTGGCGACAAATCTGGCCACCAGTTCCGTGTGCGTCAAATGTTTCTTCCTCGGCTGATAAAATGCCTCGCGCAATGCGTCAAGTAATTTCTCCTTAAGTACGCCTATGTCCACAGGTGTTGCCGCTTTCTCGTCAAACATGAGCACCGATTCCATGTGTTCAGCGCTGTACTGAACGCCTTCACACAGCCTCCAGGTTTTTTGTGGGCTCATCTGAACCAGGCCCTGCTTCCGCATTTGCCGCAAGGTATCCGACACAGCCTGTTGCTCTGGCGAATTGGGACAGCGCCGGTCGATTTCGCCGGCACGTAACGACGGACGCACGCTCAGTAGCGCGATGATTTCACCCGCTAACGCCTCTTTGTTAAAGTAACTTCCACTTCCGCCTTTCTTGAACGGGCCTTTCTGGATATTGCCCGTAGGATCAGTAACCTTCTGCAACATGATAACGCTCCTTCAAATTATCCGCAGGATGCAGCCTGCACGGACAGGTCGTGGTTTTCCGCAATATCGACAGGCTCGGAAAGCGATGGATCATTGTCCACGGCTACCCACAAGTTCATCTGCACCTGTTTCTCAATCTTTTGACAGTGCGGGCTTATCCACAGGGTTTCCTTGGTGCGGTTGTCATTGCTGCGATCCGCACGCCGGTTGCCATGTCCGCCCTGGGCCATCCAACTATGCGTGGTCCAACCCGCTTCTTCGAGTTCCGCGTGCTCTCCCGCATATCCGGCAACCACCATGCGCAGCCGCTTGTCGTCGCCATGTTCCAGGCACCAACGGGTCACGTCAGCGGCCACGTCCATGCGATCGTCCGCGTAAATTTTGGTAGTGCGTGGCGCCCCGTATGGTGGATCAAAAAAAATCCCGACGGTGTCGCTTCCATTAAACGTCACTTTTTCAGAATCCAGTGCCCGTTGCCATTCACCGCAGAGAATGAATACATCCACCAGACGCTGCTGCACAGCACGAAGATCGCTAATCCGGTCGGAAATGCTTCTGGTATCCATGGCCGGCATGAACTTGTTGGGCATTTCATTGACGCGCAGCCAACGATTGCCAACCGATGCGGAATGTCCATGAAACCACCAAGCGGCCATTTCGCGGTCGTACCATTTGGGGTCAGCCTTCAGCCGTTCCGTGAGCGATTCCGCTTCTCTGACAAACACCCGCTTGCGCGCAATGAGGTCCAATTCGCTGATCGGAGATACCAGTTCCGCGGCAACACCTTCAACGTCAGCTTTTACCGCCCGCCAAAAATTGACCAGATAACCATCCAGGTCGTTAATGACCTCCCTGCCCTGGAACTCCGGCCGTGCGAGTAATACCGCCGCCGAACCGGCAAAAGGCTCGATATAACGGGTGACTTTGCCCAGCCGCTTCCAGACCTCATTGGCGATCATGCGCTTCCCCCCGAACCACTGAAAAACCGGATCCACTATTTGCTGCTCCTATAAACCTGTACAAAATTGTACAGAGGATTTATCCGCACACGGTTGATAGGCAGACATCACCTGCAACTCGTGCCCCTTGACGCTCAGTTGCGCCGGAGAACGTGCCAGAAGAATACGTCGGACTTCCTTGTAGGGAGTGAACCGAGTTATCTCGGTATCTTCGTACCTTCTCAGCACATTCAACGCAGCATTGTGGTCAGCCTGGAGCACATCCCCGTTTGCACGGTAAAACTTATCCGCCACGCGCTTGCCTTCCAGCAAACCCGTAACGGAGTCCATTTGCGATGTGTAGGCTGCATTCACCAGGCAGTGTTCCGCCTGTCGCTGCGTACATACGGAGTCCAGGGCTTCGGCGAGCACGCCTTTGGCCCATGTACTCATACGTCTGTTGTACCGCTTCCATACCTTTTTTTTGGCAATGGGAGCCGTTAAATCCTCTGAAACCACCACGGCCGCTTTGTCCACAATCGAGTGTGCTGATTGGTACGCGATGGTGCGCAGTTGCTTATGCGTGCGCTCCTTGCGGTTATCAATCTTGATGCGTCCGAGATTGCAGAGTTTGATATGGTCCGCTTTAGCGGTGCGGCCCGCTTCCCGATGTTTCTTCTCTAGTGCATATAACTTGTTTCGCGCCTTTCCCGTCGCGGATGCTTTATCGCTATATTCCGTCAGCACCGCGCCGAAGGATTTTCCATGCGCCATGCCATCCGAATCCGTGAACGCTTCCGTATAGCCTTTATCGATGCCCGTCATTTGACTGCCGCAAGGACGCCCAGCCTCTTTCGTGGTGGCGTAGTGGATTTCTGTGCAGCCATCCTTGACGATGATGCGAAGATTGCTGCCTGACAGGTTTACATTCTTGCCGCTGGACGTAGTGGTCAATCGGATTGGTGCGCCATATTTCGGTGCGATATGGACAACTATGGTCAAGTGCCCGTCCACTACTTCCGTGGTGTATTTGTCGGAGCGGACGACGAACTGGTTGGCAACGTGCGATTTTCCATGACGGAAATGCTTGCGCATCTGCCGGTGCAGAAAGTTGTCGGTGAGCCACTGATCCTTGCGAAGCAGCGTGTAGAGGCGCTTGCGTTCAGATGCCACATTGGTCCGTGCGGCGACGGCTTTCCGCACCTTCTGCATGGCCGCAGCCTTGTATAGCAGTATGTCGTTGACGATATCCTTGGTGGTTTCGTTGCGGATGGTGCCGTCCACCGGAAGGTCCACGTACAACCGCGCCGCCGAGATTTCCTTGCGCACATCGTTGGCTGACTTGCCCACGGTCCCCAATGCCCCATAACGCTGCCAGATGTCCGCCCGCACAATGCCCATGGCTTTGCAGATCGGGTGCAAGACATCGGGAACATCAGCTTGTAATGTGCGTGTTGCGGTAGTCATTTCAAAATATCCTTGGTATCTGTCGATAACTGTTGATCGTTTCGAGCAAATATGACCAGTTTTGTACAGAAATCAGGCATCAGTTATTTGCTCCCCGCTCCGTACTCAAGGCCCAACCGCTTGCAAAAGGCCGGTATCTTTTCCAGATCCAGCATTTCATCAATCATTTCGTCAAACCGCGGTTCGCTGGTCAGCAGGATGGTTTTGCCAGCCAGATGCTTCTGGCAAACGTCCATGGCATAGAGGCAGATCGCCTTTTCTTCCTCCCCACCGCGCAAATGCGCCAAGAGAAAAAGCTGATTGCGCTTGTCCAGGGCAGCGGGACCATTCATCTTCTTGCCCTTTACCACGAAGTCACGCGCATTGTACGGACCCCAGAATTGAGTCACCGCTTCCTGGCCGAATGCACGAATCGTCACAAAGGCCGCAGCCAGGATGCCGGTACGGAAAAGCCCCTTCTTCGGATTAATCTGGTCCAGCAACAGTAGTGCGTCCTGAACACGGGGTAGGAGCAGGTCAATCGACACTCTGGGACCGGCGGCCATTTTCAAGGCATGGGCGAATCCACCATTTTTCAAAAAGGCTGTTTTCAGTTGGTCAGTCAACCCCATCTGCCGCATTTTGCCGTAGATTTTGTCCGCGGTGTTCTTGCTGGTTTTGTCATTGTCGAAGGTGTCATACAATTCCTGTGCTTCTTCAGGGGAATGCACTTCGTACACATCGACTTTCACCATGCCATCGGGCGGAGGGGTTACCTTCCCGGTCTTCCAACCCAGCGCGCGGGTGTGTCCGTCCACAATATGCAGCACCCCATCGAGATAGTATGCCGCCACTTTAGTCCATGTGGGCATGAAGTCACCGGATAAATGCCCTCCAGGACGAATCGCTTTTTCAAGTCGAAGTTCCGTATTGCGCTGGCCATCAAAACAAGGCAGGTTGCACCATTCCTTGAGCTTCATCCGTTTGGTGCCGATCTCAATTATGCCGTGTGACGAAGCGTTTTTCTGTGCTGCCATTGCAGAATCCTCGCTGTGTGGATGGGATAAACCCATTACAACACGAGGGGCTTGCCGCTCTGCGATTTTCGCGCGACGGGTTGGAACACGATTGCGGCTAACCATGGTAGTGGTTATAGGTTTCGTGAGACATGATCTGGAGCGGGATTTTGCGACGGTCTTCCAGTTCCCGCAGCAACAGACGGTAGTGGTAACCAATCGGCACAGAAATGATGGAGCGATCGAAATAGAGCCGCTTCCCGCCGTAGCGCGTGTATGGTGCGCGATGATCCACGATGTCCGCTAGTATGGACAGGGCTTTTTGCGTCAGGCACGGAGTGGGAAGCACAGACAGGGATATCGGTTCGCCACCGTCCGCCGGGCGGAAGTCGGTGCTTGGGGACACTTCGGGATCAATTTGATCCCGGGACTTCTGCTGTGGCCGGCGTTGCAGGTCGAGGGCCTGGGCGCATCGGTGACAAAAGCGGCCAAGTCCGCTGTGTCCGCAACCAAAATGTTTCTTTCGTATCGCCATGTCCGCCCATCACATCCGTACAATGGTGCGATTATCCCATGGCGAACAACGCTGAATGCTGATAAAAAGACGGGTGAATGGCGCTTATTGCGCCATTACATGGCAAAGGCAGCGATTGGAGAAAAATCCGACGCCTGCTGGTGGTTGGTCACGGAAATGCCGGTAGCCTGGGAAAACAGTCGCCGGTACTTCGTGTCCACCAGGCCGGGCAGCATGGCGGCCAAGCCAGCATCAGCGGCACAAAAGTCCGCCACCCCCTGACGGGTGGCCGACGCCGCCAGCGTCCGCAGTACGTTCAAAAAAACGCGGTTGGACATCATCACGCCACCGCGACCCGATACGGGTCTCTCCGGTTCGATTCCCGTCAGGAAAAACAGATTGGCGCCAGACTCCAGAAGCGGGCTGATCTGCCCTCGCGAAGTTTCAGCCTGGTCTACCAGCAAGAAGGGAAACAAGGGGAAATCTTGCAGTAGCGTCTGAACGTAATTTCGCACTTCCGGGATCTCCCAGATTTCGCGGTAATCGACGTCATATCCGCTGAACGAAAACCCCAAAAAACCCTGACTGCCGCCATATTGTGGAAGTCCGTCTCGCAATAGAGTGATGAGACCGTGGCGATGCACGAAGTCCTTCAGGAAAGACACCGTTGCCACCGTGCTGATGGACTGGACATCTTCGCGCCCAATCTCGACGATGCTCAGTTTCTGCGGCGCCATCCCACGATAAGTTTCTATACCGGCCTCGCGCCTCTGCCGGTGTATTCTCGCTTCCCTTCCCATCAGTCGCGTCCCTCAAGCTTTTGTTGTTTCTACAATATCCGACGAATCAACTCATCGCCAATGCCGAATCCAATGCCGCGCTCAATCGCACCGGCAAAACCGGAACCGCGCATATGGTGATAGAATCCGCTGGCCTGTGGACGATCTGCGCCGTGGCTCGCGCATCGCTCCTGGTGCTCGTTCCGCGCGGCGTCGTGTATCGCCTGCAACAGGGAGAACATTTGCTGCTGCTCGGACTGGATGCTTGAGGCGAGTTTCTTGAGGTCCTGCAGCAAGTCCACCGCGTCACGATTTCCTTTCGCGGCGATGGTTTTGAGCCGATCGGCGATGACCTGCATATCCGCGGAAACCTGTGTGGAACTCGCCTGTAATTGGTCGTACTGCTGGTCGATGGTGTGGATATCCATTTTCTAAAAAACCTCCTGAAACACGGTTCTAACTGGCCTGGGCTACATGGCCTGGGGTGGCAACCGTAACCACGGTGCCGTAATGAATCGCACGAAAAACCTGATGCGCGGCTTTATCCGGCATTTCGACACATCCCGCACTCTGCGGCCATCCGTAACCGGCACGCGGGAAATAATGCAAGGCGCGCCCCTGGTCGAAGTAACTGACCCACTTAATGCCGGGATCGTTGTAAGACCGCCATTGGACCAGCGCACCGTGCCATCTATCAACATCTGCGCTCGTTACCGCATAACCGGCGCTCTTCATCGCCTGATAAAGCCGCTGCTGATATGGTGTCAGCGGAACTGGGAAAGCACCCTGCATCGTGGTGATCGGGAGACGTTCGTACACCGGCCAGGAGCCGTCCGGCGTGGAATCGAGCACGCCCGTGTTCGCTCGCGCATGCAGGATGGCTATCATTTTTCCTGCAGATGCGGTGGCCCACACCGTGACGGTTTCGGGTGGCTCCTTGGAAACCTGAACCCAGGTGTACGGCCAGGGATTGCGGAAATTCTCCTTGAGCGCCTCCGCTACCGCCTGCCGCAAAGCATTAGGCGACACATCGCCGACCGGTAGGTGATCGGCGTCCTCGAATTGCAGAATCGCCCCTTTCCTGAACGCTGCAGGCGTCGAGTCCAAGGCCGCGTGAAACGCTGGCGGAGTCTGCCATTGTGGGGATGGGTAGAAGCCCATATCGGTAAGTGCATGAATCAGCATTTGCTTCCTATTCCAATGGGACTAAACGGGCATGGTAACAGATGGGATGATCTGGTAAGGCATCCAGAAGAAGGCAAAGGTTGCCGATAACGATTAGCCTGAATGTTCTTGCCACCATTTTTCAGCCGTCAGCAGCAGCGGTGCCCATCGCAGATATTCCGCTCTTGTTCGCGGATCGGTGAAGAAGATTTTGAAATCCCCTTTTTGGTAGGCGGACACGTTCAGCAGATCGCCAACAGGGACCGTTAGTTTGACCGGGACCGGAGAGCGATCGTCACTGTAATGATTGTAGGCGCGCTCCCGCTCCCATGCGAAAGTCGCCTTAGTAGCCACTCCTTTCTTGAACGTCACTTGCCTAGCCCGCGACACCAAGCCGGGGCCGGGATTTCCGTAGGGCCGATGAAACTTGGGCCGCCAGTCTCCACGAGGGGGATTTCGCCAGTTGGTGTCCATCCTCCGAGTCTCCTTCTCGCCTTCCGCCAGTGCCCAGGCCGTATCCTGGCCGACGAAAACGGAATCCGGGGTGATCAGCGCGTTGAGTCTGCGGCGGTACGCCTCGAAATCCGGTTTTTCCCCGTGGGTCAGCACCATGGAGCCGTCACGCACCAGCACAATCATTTGCTCAAAGCCCTCCTGGGTGGCCAGATTGACGGGGGGATGCGGGTGCAGTGCGGTGGAGCGATCCAGCAGACCCTGAATGACCAGCGCGATACGGTTAAACTCTTTTTGCTGGTCGTTGATCTTTCGCATGGCATCGTCGTAATGGATCGAATCCGGCGTCAGCGGTTCATAGCGATGCAGGTCAGAATGCGGCTTGGAGTGCCAGCAGTATGGATTCGCGTTTTCCCATAACCATTGCACTCTGCCTTGGCTTTCGCCATCTGTTTCTTCAGGGTGGGTTGCTGCCCACTCCGATATTGGATTTTCCGCTTCCCATGCTTGCTTATTCGCCTCGAATGCGGCGTTCTCCGCCATCATCGATTCATAAGCACGAACCGTGATGAAATCGTCTACACGGTCAGCAAACGTTCTGAACATGAGGGGTTCACCGCCCATGAAATCGCCGGAGTTCGGAAAAATCCACTCGGGGAAGTCAATTTCCGTGTTGATCCGGTATAGGTTTTCGCCGTTGCGAACGAAAAGGAAGGTGAGTTTGTCCATCTGCTCTAACTCGATATTGATCCCCAACTGGCGCAGGCTGCCCTCCCAATCGCGATCCTTGACCACGCGCCGGACGCGCATGGCCACCATACACCGCGGGAGCGGAAGAATGCGGTCTCGGTTCTCCGGTTTCGCCAACCAGGCGTCAAAGGCATGGATGCCATGAATATCGATGCCTCCAGCGTTATAATCCAGCAGGCATTCTTCGTCCATATATCGGCGAAGCTGAAAAACATGTAACTTGTCGTGATATGCGGCGGGCACACCTTCCGCAATCTGCTCCGCCTGCTCGGTGAGTCCCGCGTAGAGCCCCACCTGGAAAACCCGTTCTTTTAGTGGTTCCATAACGGATTCGAGCGTGCTCATCTGTCCACGCAATGGAATCAATGGCATTTGCATCCAGTCAGCCATGCGCTCTTGCACGAATTTCATTCGCTTGAACAGGGTGGGCAGGTTGTCTTCCTTTGCGGCTTTCAGGTCCAAGGCATATTTCGAGATATCGTCTTCGGCGGACAAGACGGCCAATGCGGTGCCGCCAGACGTATCGGCGCCTTCTGTCTCCCCGATCATGGTGTTTTGAGGACGTACGCCCAGGCGGCGGGTAATGTCCTGCACCTGCTGCATGATTTCGGCGGACTTTTCCTGATACCGGGTTACCCGGCCGGCGATAAGCTCCTGCCAGTTCTGTACCGGAAGCAGTTCGTGGAGCTCGTTTCTGTGCTGCCGCCAGGAGAAGTGGCCGCCGTGGCCTTCAACGTCCAGCGAAAGCCCATACAGATGCACATAATTGCTGCCGATTTCCGTAACGCAAACCAGGAGACGCCCATTCTTTTGTGTTTCGCAAATGAACCAGTCACCTAAATGAATGCATTCCGTTTTTTCTCTATGGACCGTGCCGGCGCGACCGGTTGGTGAAGTGAGCATATAGTGGCCCTCGTTGTTTGTACCTCAGACAGGAATTGTACACTACGCCCGTCGGCCACCGAATAATTGGTCGGATTTTCGTGTTGTCAGCGCCAAACTCATCATCGACGATCATTTCCTCAAAAGCCGCCATACACCTAAAACAGAAAGGGCAAGAAGAAAGCACCACTCACCCATGCCAAAGATGTACCACAAAGGATGCTCGGCATATGAAGCCGGACCGTAAGCCATCCGAAAAAGGAGAACCTGTATTTTGCCGGAGATCCACCCATGCATGATCGTGAAGCCGAAATATATTGCAGCAGCAAGCGCGAACAAAATGGGCATTAATGGCCTGTTAGTGTTATTCATCACGCCACCAAACTCGCCAACCGTTCCAGCACCGCCTTCCCCCTCGCCAGATTTACCACCGGAATCCCCCACCGATCCGCCAGCGCGATAGCCTGCCCGGTGCCTCCCGTCGCCCGTGACCGCGCGGCTTCCGATTCGCACCCATCCGGCGTCCAGCACACCACGAAGTCCACGGGTGATCGCAAATCCGCGCCCAACACCTGATGTGAGTTGCGTGCCATGAGTGCCTGTGCGGTATCGTTCAACCGCTTCCATGCGGGATGCACGGCTTCTGCAACACGAAACGCCTCGGCGATGGGCAGCGTCACGTAATGTCTTCCTTTCAGTTGCCGGAATCCCGGCCAGGGCAGATAGATTTCCTTTTTTCCAAAGCAGCCCTCCTCGAAGGCCGAATCCGCCCCGGCCGCACCGCCTGAAAGCAGCGTGTACCCAAGTTCCGACAGCCGGTGCGCCACCTTCCGTATCACCTGCAGCACATGGTCTGGCGTACTCCGGGAGCCGACGCCGGCGTAGCGCAAAGATGGCTGGCCGTGATAACGCAGCCGGTCCTGTACACCGCCATTCAGCACTTCCGCGATGGCTGCAGCATGGCAGGGTGCCGGCGCACAGTGGCAGGAAAGCGGTTGTCCAGGCCGAATACCCAGAAGCGCCGTACAAACCACGGGGTCACGTTCGGCAATGCGGGCGGCAAGCCAATCACGGTACCGGTCAATGACTGTCTGGCGATCTCCGTCCGGGCCGATTGCATAAGGATTGCCCAAGGGTGACGGGCGAGCGACATAAACTGCATGGCGGCAATCATCGACTTTGACATTGAGGGTGGCGTGTCTCAGATGATCTCCTCATCAATTTCAGTGTCGCCCTGATAAGCCGAAAGAACCTGTTCAGTGATCGCCATCCATTGCCCGCTACGTTCGATAGCCCATGCTTCAAGATGGCCGGAAACGTCAAAACGATACTCGGCGATGCGTGACGGCGTGAGTTTGCGCCCATAGGAGAATCGCCACTTTTCAAGCCGAATGACGGCGGCGGCGATGAACAACATCGCGACGGAAAGACGCTTCCCTTTTTTGGGCAACAGAATCAGACAGTCATCATTCACTCCACAGGGTTCCGTCTGGACAAAAGCCTCTCCGATGCTGCCCGTCTGCGCGACCGTGACGAACGGCGGTTGAATGAGCGTTTTGAACGACAGCCAACCATAAGTGCCGTTGTACTGTTCGGTTGGTGAAATGATCAGGCTTTCTCCGGGAGGGATTCCATCACGGCTATGCAATGCCTTCTGCCCGTAAAAGATATCGAAGCATTCTCCGATGGTGCCAGAATATGCGGGAATCGCCGCGGCATTTTTCAGGCGTTTTTTACTGAGTAGTCCGCGATAGTCACGCGGCGCCAATTCACCCGCTTCCACCAACGCCCGCTGTTGGGCAATCTCCAGCGCATAGCGCGTGTAAAAGGATGCGTGTCGACGCATCAAATCATCGACAGATTCCCGGAGGTCGCTTTCCTCCACACCCCCGGACGGAATATACGCGCCGGGGAACCATTCCGCCTGGTCCGTCACAGACGCTTTGCCGGAAAACCCCGGAATCACCGATTTGTTGATCACCGCGTCAACGGCGATTTCCAACTGGTTTTTTTTGTCGCGACGGGGGACGCGGGCACCCTTTTTCAGAATGAGTCCATCATATTGAACCCGAACGAAGCTGGTTGCGGCCAATCTATTATGGGGGATGCCCTTTTCGATCAGCAGGACGCAGGTCGTCGCGCTCGCAAAGGGCTGGAACGTCTCGTGCGGCAGTTCTATGACCGCTCGCAACGTATGCTCGCCAAGAAGCGATCTGCGCCATCCCGAATAGCTTTTCTTCACCACCATGCTCGTTGGGAGAACGACCGCCAATTTGCCTCGCGTATGAAGCGCTTCGAGCGCCTTTTCCACGAACCGCTCGGGAGGCACGTCAGTCGCCTTGTGTGGAAACGGCGGGTTCATCAAGGCCACATCGCACTGATTCGCGGGAAAAGCGGAAGCATGAAACACATCCTCATTGACGATCCCCGATTTTCCATCTCCGCGCAAAATCATGTTGGCCACACACAGAGCGGCGGTCAATGGCTCAGAATCGTAACCCATGAGGTGGTGCCGAACCATCTCAACCACGTCCTCATATTTCGCCTGTTCCACGTCAAACGCGCGCTGGATGACCGCCACCAGGAATCCCCCGGTGCCGCAAGCGGGATCGATAACCCGGTCATCCTTACTCACTTCACACAAGTCGACCATGAACCGCGTTACTTGGCGCGGCGTGAAATATTGGCCAATGGTGTTGCCGCCCGTGTACCGGAAAAACGTCTCGTACAATTGCCCCAGATAGTCATGATCGAACACCGCGGTCACGACATTGAGCTTTTCCAGCGTCGCCAGAATTTCCCATGCCGTGGCGGCGAGTTTCTGGTTGGCTTCGGGTAGCCGCAGTATTCTTCCAAGTTCTGCTTTGCCTGTGGTACCAAAGGCTTTCTGACAGGCATGATTGATGTCCCCCAGGATGAAGTCGGGATCTTTGCGGATATTGCCTTTGCTCTGCCAAAGCGCCAGCATCATGGCCCCAACAAAGGCGGGACGGTATTCATCCTTGATGGCGGCTTCACGCAAGATCCGGTTGATCAGGTCAGCCTTTTCCGCCAAAACCACAGGGCTCGGCACGACAGGCAACAGATCGAGCAGGTCGGCCATGGCGATGAGATTGTCGACGTCCTGTGGCGTGGGAATCCAGGAAATTCGGTGCCCGTTGTAAACGATATCCTTCCATGCGCCATCCACCCGTTTGGCCACTTTGACGCCTATGGTGGAATGCTCCTGACCGGCAACGCCGACGGCAATCATGGTGTGACCAGCCGGGTGACATGCCGACGCATACCAGATGGCTTCTTCCAGCGCTTTATCAATATCCTCCAGCTTCGCCTTGGCCTCTATCACCAAAAGCGGAATATGTGACACAGGATTGATGAGCAGAAAATCAGGATAGGCGTCACCCGAACCCGTTTTGCTTTTTTTGCTTTTGCCCTTGAACATTTTCGCCAGGGCGGGGAAGTTTTTGTATTCGTTCTGCCGAACGAGCGATCCCTTCGGCACTTTATCCGTACACCACCCCTGGATGCGCAACAAATCCAGAATGGTGTCTTCGGTACGCACCTCAGAAAGATGTTTAGACATGGGTTGAGTTTGTTGCAGTACGCAGGACAGCGTTTGGGTTTTCGTATCCACCCAAGGGGTTGCATCGCAATTTTCGCATACACGTCTGGACCGCTTTCGCCTGCCAGATCGCGTCCGCCAGCGCGTCATGCTGGACAGCCCCGTCATCCGGCACGGGCACCCGTTCGCCGGGATAGGCCAATTCAAAAATCGTCCGGCAATCCCGGTCGGCATTGTATTTGACCGGCCAGGGAACGCCAAAGCGGTCAAAGAGCAACTGCAGTTGCGCCGAGTCGAAAGACGGGCCGTTGGACCATAATCGCAATCGATCTACGGGGACGCGCTGCAGAAATCGGGAAAACTTCCCCAGGCCGTGCGCCACCGTATTCGCGCAAGGCCCCTGGAAAGCGGCGTTTCGGGCCTCCAGGGACTGCTCCATCCACCAAAGGACGGTTTCCATTTCGACGAAGCCACCTTTGTCGATCTGCTCCTGGGCCGGCAGGCGGATACTGAAGGTCTCGCCCAAACGATTGGAATCCGGGTCAAAGGCGACCGCGCCAATACTCAAGACCACCGCGCCCAGTTTGCGCGAGAGCGTTTCGATGTCGATCATGATGTGATTCACCGAGTCGTGCCCTCCCCTGCGTTAAGATGTGTCTGATATTTAGCACAAATCCTGGGCGCCTTCGGGAAACACGCCGCATACCCGTTATTCGGGTTGGTATCCGGAGGCAACCCCTGGCGATCCGGTACCGTTTTGCCGGATTCCTCCACGCGAACCTGGCGATTTTTCGTCAGCGCGCAAAAGCCCAGTTCGCCATGCCTTGACCCTGGTTCAAAGTGCCTGCAATCTTCGCAAAAAACCTTGCCGGATTTCCGGAGCGATTCCTGGTCAAACACGCTCATAGGCACAACCCCCGATTGGCCAGCCGGTCCGCCAGTTCGTTTTCCGGGTGTCCGTTGTGCCCGCGCACCCACTCCAATGTGACCTTGCGCGCCTGGTATTCCTTGTGGAGTGCCTGCCAAAGGACCCTGTTCG
>JAPTWR010000036.1 GCA_028065135.1 Acidithiobacillus sp. | reverse complement strand
ATGCGGCATCTCCGATCAACTGGAAAGATCAGAGTCGGGGTGCGCTGTGGGACAGCTTCAGCATGCTCTCCCCGCGTCGCCAGTTGCGTAATCCGGTGATGTTTGTCGTCTACGTCGGCTCCTGGCTTCTGCTGGCCCTCTTTTTTCACGATCTGGTCGTGCAGAACGGCCAGGCGCTCTTTACCGGCGTGATCGACCTGTGGCTCTGGCTTACGCTGATTTTTGCCAATTTTGCGGAAGCGCTGGCCGAGCGTCAGGGCGAGGCTCAGGCCAACAGCCTGCGGCAGAGCCGCCAGGAAGTCACTGCCAAAAAGCTGCTCAAACCGGTACGTGATGCGCCCTATAAGGAGGTTCCCGGCGCAAGGCTGCGCAGCGGCGATTTCGTCCTGATAGAAGCGGGAGATCTCGTGCCCACGGACGGCGAGGCGGTGGCCGGGGTCGCCGCCGTCGATGAAAGTGCCATCACAGGCGAGAGCGCGCCCGTCATCCGCGAAAGCGGTGGGGATCGTAGCGCGGTCACCGGCGGTACCCGGGTGATCTCGGACTGGCTCATCATCCGGGTGACCCAGGAGGCCGGGAACACCTTCCTCGACAAAATGATCGCCATGGTGGAGGGGGCGGCACGGCGCAAAACTCCCAACGAAATCGCCCTGAGCATCCTGCTGGTGGTGTTGACGCTGGTCTTTCTCGTGGTCACCGTCACCCTTTTCCCATTTTCCTGGTACAGCGTGCATTATGCCGGCCACTCCGGATCAGTGATCAGCCTGACGGTGCTGG
The DNA here is from genome assembly GCA_028065135.1 of Acidithiobacillus sp. Next base: position 2,449 of record JAPTWR010000036.1, on the reverse strand, counting down.
TAGCCTTGCTGGTCTGTCTGATTCCCACCACTATCGGGGCCTTATTACCCGCCATCGGCATTGCCGGTATCGTGCGCTTGCTGCAATCCAATGTGGTGGCGACTTCCGGACGCGCCATCGAGGCGGCTGGCGATGTGGATATACTGCTTCTCGATAAAACCGGCACTATTACCTACGGCAACCGATCCGCAGCGGCGTTTTACCCCGTTTTAGCCGTCACTCAGGAAATCCTCGCGCAAGCGGCCCGCCGCGCCTCTTTGGCCGATGATACGCCTGAGGGCAAAAGCATCGTGACACTTGCCGACAAACATTACCCGCAAAGCCGGGAAACCTTGCCCACTGACGCCCAATTGATCCCTTTTTCTGCCGAGACCCGTATGAGTGGGGTGGACTGGGACGGGCAGCAGTTGCGTAAGGGATCTCCTGACGCCATGCAGCTATGGGTCCAGTCGCTGGGAGGAGCCTGGCCATCGGAATTGGATGCCGAGGTGCAGAAAATCGCGGGCGGTGGTGCAACCCCTCTGGTGGTCTGCTCTGGCGCGGCGGTATTGGGTGCCATCGAGTTGCGGGACATTGTCAAAGCCGACATCAAATCCCGCTTCGCTGAATTACGGGCGATGGGTATCCGTACCGTCATGGTGACCGGCGACAATCCGTTGACCGCCGCCGCCATTGCCGCAGAAGCGGGGGTCGATGATTATCTCGCGGAAGCCAAACCGGAAACCAAGCTCGCGCGCATTCGAGAATACCAGAATGAGGGTTACATGGTCGCGATGACCGGGGACGGTACCAATGACTCGCCGGCCCTTGCTCAAGCAGATGTCGGACTCTGTATGGCCAGTGGTACCCAGGCTGCGCGTGAAGCCTCCAACATGGTCGACCTGGACTCCAATCCCACCAAATTGTTGGAGATCGTCCAGATCGGCAAGCAACTGCTGATGACCCGCGGCGCCCTCACCACTTTCAGTGTAGCGAACGACGTCGCCAAGTACTTCGCTATCATCCCTGCGGCGTTTGTATCGACTTACCCCCAATTGAGCGCGCTGAACATCATGGACTTGAGCTCGCCTACCCATGCCATCATGGCCGCAATCATTTTTAACGCCCTCATTATCCCCTTTTTGATTCCTCTAGCCCTCAAAGGCATCAAGTTTCGTGCGGACTCGGCGCAGCACATTCTTCGCCGCAATGTGTGGATCTACGGATTAGGGGGCATTATTGCGCCATTTATCTTTATCAAACTGATCGACATGCTGCTGGTTGTACTGTAGGAGGATGACACCATGATCAAAGACATCAAAACCGCGCTGTTGCTGTTCCTGGTTCTGGCCGTGACGACCGGCCTGATCTATCCCCTGGCGATGACGGGTATCGGCCAGGTCGTGTTTCCCCACCAAGCCAATGGTTCACTCATTCGTCAGCATGGACGGGTCGTGGGTTCCAGCCTCATTGGTCAGTATTTCCGCGAACCGCAGTACTTCTGGAGCCGCCCTTCGGCGACTTCACCGGCGCCATACAACGGGGCGGGGTCCGGTGCCTCCAATCTGGGTCCGAACAATCCTGTTCTGGCACAGCACGTGGCGGCGCGGATCAAGGCACTCAAGGCCGCGGACCCCGCTGAGAAAGGCCCGGTTCCGGTGGACCTCGTGACTTCTTCCGCGAGTGGTCTGGATCCCGACATCAGTATTGCTGCGGCCCTCTATCAGATCCCGCGCATTGCGCAGGCTGGTGGTATTGATATCGTGACATTGCGCCATCTGGTTCAGCAAAATACGACAGAACCCTTGCTGGGATTCATCGGTGAACCGGTGGTCAATGTGGTGAAGCTGGACCTCGCGCTGCATGACCGATACGCCGCCGCGCATGGAGCAACAGGATCCCCCACGAAAGGACCGCAATCATGATGGCTTTCTGGGCGTGTGCGGCTTTGGTCACCCTGCTCACGGTCGCGCTTGGCATATATCGCTGCGAGGCGCGGAAAGTGGCACTCCTTCGCCGCAAAATCAGCGCGTTTCAGGGCGGAGCGATCCGCCCGGCAGGCTCACCCGGCGCCCAAGGGTAACGCGACACCACAAAACAACCCTACTGTTGGCGGAGCGTGTTTCCCGCCTCTACTAACGGCAGGGTATCTATGGAGGCACGAAAACACATGGAGACATTGAAAGAAAACATCCTCGCGGCCGAGTGGGCGGGCTACCATTGGGCGCTGCAGCACCCGGGGGCCTCTGCCGAGGAGGTTGCGGATGCCAGCATAGCCTATTTCCCCGAGCATATGTCCGGCGTGCTGGCATACGCCTTTGAGCGTGGATGGGCGATGGCGCACGAGGGGAAAACGCCGCAGCCCATCAATCCCGATCAGCCCTCAGTGCCGAACCCCCACTAAGGAACTCTCCATGTCACCATTAACGCTCTTCGGCGTGATTGCTGTCACATTGATGATGATTTTTTA
>JAPTWR010000207.1 GCA_028065135.1 Acidithiobacillus sp. | reverse complement strand
ACCGCGGTATTGGCTGACCTGCGCCGGGGTACAGCGGCACATCTGCTGCGGATCACCGAGATGGCCGCAGGGACAGGGATTCATCGCCGCGACCAACTGAAAACGGGCCGGAAAAGTGGCTCGCCGCGCCGCTCTGGCGATATGGATTTCTCCGGACTCCAGCGGTTCCCGCAGTACTTCCAATACCGCGCGAGGGAACTCGTGCTGGGAAATTACAATATTGGGCGGAATCTTCCAATATTACCTCCGGGGGCAGAGGGGCAAACAGGACAAAAACACAGAAGGAGATTGGGGTGCTTGTAGTTGCGCAGTGTCACAGGTCGGAATCACAGAAGACCCAGCATAGAGGCTTGGAGAACTGCTGCGGTTTTGTTGTTCACCTGCAGCTTGGTGATGGCTTTGCTGGTATGAAAATTTACCGTGCGCTCTGAGATTTGCAGGATGTTGGCGATCTCGCCGGAGGTTTTACCGTCACCGGTCCAGCGCAGCACCTCGGGGGGAAGATAAAAAACGTGGGTCACAGTTGCGGAGTCGCCACCATATGAGACATCGTCTGTGGACCGATTACGCCAACCAGAGAATGCGACTGGGAGCGGTGTGTGAGCGAGTCCCCCATCATGAGAGAATAGGGGGTTCATGATGCGAATGGAAGAGATAATTTCTTCGAACTCGCTAACCGCAAAGCTAAACTGCTGGTATATGCATCCCTCCCAGATACTTCTAGACTACGACTATTTTTCATGCTCATGATCAGTTCATAAGGTTCCTCGGTTGATGAATGGAGGGCGGTTTCAAGTTTGAAGTGCAACACCGCTGTTTAACTGCCTGATTTGCTGTGCCATCACTTCGGCTGGAGTTCGGAATCCCAAGGATTTCCTGGGCCGATTATTGAGTTCCTCCGCTACCTGAGTCAAACGCCGTTGCGAATATTCGGATAAGTCCGTGCCCTTGGGGAAATACTGACGCAGTAGGCCATTCGTATTTTCATTGGTCGGACGCTGCCAGGGGCTATGTGGGTCAGCGAAATAAACACGTATGCCCGTATTTCGCTCCAGTTCCTGATGCCGAGCCATTTCGCGGCCCTGATCATAGGTGAGCGTTTGCCGGAAGCTCTTGGGCAGCGTACGCAAACGCCGCGTAAAGCTTTCCAGGATCGCTTCTGCCGTAGCATCCTCCACTCGCGCGAGGATGACGAAGCGACTGCTACGATCCACTAACGTGCCAATAGCACTGGCATTGAATGCCCCCTTGATCAGGTCGCCTTCCCAGTGACCGGGTACTTCGCGAGCTTGTGCTTCCTCCGGGCGCTCACGGATTGAGCGCATGTTCGTGATCCCGCCACGACGGTCTTTACCTCGTGTGCGGGGCTTGCGTTTGCTGTGCCCTCTGCGCAGCCCTGCAATCAATGCCTTGCGCAGTTCACCCGCCGGGTGGGCATAGATAAACTGGTAAATAGTCTCATGAGAGACGTGCCACTGTTTGTCTTCGGGATAGTCCATCCGCAACCTCCCCGCTATCTGCTCCGGTGACCACTTCCTTTGCAGAATAGCGTGTGTCACCGCGAGGGTTAAAGGCGAACCTTCAGTCAACTTCCTGACTCCCTTGCGTCGGCGCCTCTGCGCTTCTTCCCGACCGCATACGGCGTCATAGGTCTCTTCCACACGACCTCGCTGAATCTCCCGACTGATCGTACTAGGGCTTCGGCCCAACTGCCTGGCAATGCCACGAATACTCATCCCCTGATTCAATCCACGCTGTATCTGGTTTCGCTGATCGGGCATCAATTGCCTGTATTTTCTGGCCATCTCTCACCTCCGTCTGACTTCGACCAGAGGTGTTGCACTTCATTTTAGAGCGCGCCGAGTAACTGAGCCGCTTTTATTGCAATCAATATCCTATGTGTGTCAGCCGTTTATCCTGAAAAATAGATACGATCAGTTTGCGAAGCTTCGGGACGTCTAGATATGGGAGATTTTTACGATACAGAAGCTCGATCTGGAATTTGCTAAATCTGCCATGAAGATTATGGATCTTGATTTGGTCATGCGTCGCTCGGCTGATAGAGCAGCGTAGGACCAAGGAAACACCTTTCCCTGAGGCAATATTGGAAAAAAGTATGGGGTATGATCCACACTCGACAATTTGCCTAGGCGCGATCCCGGTTTCTTCAAATAAAATGTTAAAATTCCTCAACGACGCTGCTTTCCTGCTGCTTATTAAAAATATTCTTTTATCAAGATCACAAAATTCATCAATCGGTTGAGCTGATTTTTCGGTTACGACGACAAGGTCGTCAGAGAACAGTGGTACTCGACAACCATGATCTGTATGTGAAAAACCAGAACCAACAATAACCATATCTAATTCATTCTTGTTATACGCTTCAAGTAGGTTGATCGTATTGCCGACAGAGATGTCTATCCGGTGACCATAAGTGTATATTAGGTCTATAAGGGAATTGACGATGTATGGTGGAAGACACTCAATTAGACCAAGCCTAATACTTTCGTAATCTCTTTGGGAAATGATTTTGTTCTGGCAGTCCTGCACAAGGTTCAATATCTGTATTGCATAGTCATATAAAACTTTTCCTTGTGCCGTTGGGATAATTCCATCTATCTGTCGATCCAAAAGGCTAACGCCAAGGCTGTTTTCTAAGTTCTTTATCCTATGAGAGATGCTCGATTGAACCCGATTTAGACGAATCGCCGCCTGGGTTATGCTCCGAGTTTCTACGACCGCTATAAATGCCTTGATTTCATTTATGTTCATCCCAGTCCTCTCGCATCTACTAACTGTCCGTTCCCTTGGGGAAGTGCTGACGCAGCGGCCACAACGCTCCGGCAAAGCCCATAATAACTCATTGATTCACCGTATGACCAACTGAACCGCCCCCTATATCGTGGAAGGTGTTTTTTGTTCCTCAAGCCGCCTTGGTGGCTTGCTGCAGCAACTGCGCCTGATAGTTTGCCTCAGCTTCTGCGGGAGGGGTATACCCTAATGGTCCGAGGAGACGATGGTGATTGTACCAATGCACCCATTCCAGAGTGGCCATCTCCACGGCCGCACGACTTTTCCAAGGCCCCAGATGATGGATCACTTCCACTTTGTAGAGCCCGTTGATGGTCTGCCAGGGCATTGTCGTAGCTGTCCCCGGCGCTTCCGACAGAGGCAGCAATGCCCGCATCAGCCAGTCGTTCCATATGCAACCGATAAGCCAGGGACGTACTTGCCAGGCGGCCTGTTTGTCTCGGAGGGCGCCCCCGCCAGCAATACACGCCAGCGGAAGAAACTCCCCGTGCTCACCTGCTCGCGCCGGCAAAACTCAGCCACGCACAGCCCGCTCGCCGCCTGCCGCCAAACCACCTCGCTCAGTCCATCCCATTGCTTACCCTACGCTTCCTGCCCGTTTCCGCTGCCATGTCTCGCCCCCAGATCAGAATCTGTAAGCGTTTCACCCCCGCCCGCCCGACCCGGAAAAATACTCCGCTCAGTTAGCGGTTACTTCCGTATAGCGAATGCTCAGATATTGCGAATGCTCAGATATTGCGAACCACGGCCCGAATGGTGAATTAGAGTGTGTGTAGGCTGGCGGGCATGGAGCGCACTTGCTCCAGATGGGACACTCCTGACCGCAGACGGAGCAAGGGAACCGGTTGCCGCGAGAAAAAAGTCGACGTGCAGGTCCAGCCGCTTTCACTGCACCGAAAAAGTCACTCGGTCTACCAGCCACGGTGGCACAAACCCCAGGGCAAGAGAGAGCAAATGTTCTTGGTTCATCTCAGTCTCTTGTCAACACATCGTCATGACCACAGTTCTACCTTTTAGCTACTCAAAATAGCGAGGAACCTACAAAACCCCTTCTGCCATCGATTATTTCGATGATCATGCCAACATTATTCGTTAGCACTATGCTGTGCCACAGTATAGAGTTTAATCTTACTCATTGATCACAACCATTAGCGTGAGGTCGGCCTCCGTTTTTTTTATTTCTGAACTTTTCAAACTGTGGCTTTGATTTATCAAGGATTAGCATGACGGATACAAAATTTGATGAAGTTATGGGCGCATTAATTGATTACGCTTATAGCCAGTCAAGCTTTAATGAAGATACTCTTGGCATGGCGCGCTTCTGTCTAATGGACTCAATTGGCTGTGCGATCGCCGCATCAGAGGATCGTGACTGTATGAAGCTACTTGGTAGCGCGCAGTTAAGCAAAAACGACCAAGGAGTTCCAGTCATAGGTACATCGATCCAACTAGGCCCAATAGAAGCCTCTTTCCACATAGGTTCCATGGTCCGCTGGCTGGAGTTCAATGATACTTGGCTCGCTCAAGAATGGGGTCACCCATCAGATAACTTGGGTGCGATCCTAGCCGCTGCCGCTTGGCAGAATCTCCAAAGGGATGATGTCAACCCGATCAACATGGCCGATGTACTGAATATGATTGTGCGAGCTTATGAGATTCATGGAATCCTGTGCTTAGAAAACTGTTTCAATGCACTTGGAATCGATCATGTTGTTCTGGTGAAGATTGCATCGACAATTGCGGCATCGAAACTCCTGAATCTTCCGAAGGAGCAAGCGCTAAGCGCACTTTCTAATGCTGTCATAGATGGCCATCCCCTCCGAACGTATCGCCATGCACCCAATGCCGGTACCCGCAAGTCTTGGGCAGCGGGGGACGCAACGGCACGAGGCATTCAACTGGCGCTATTCGCGCAAACAGGCGAAATGGGCTATCCGACAGCGCTGACCACGAAACGCTGGGGGTTTAACGATGCAGTTCTTAGGGGCAACGCACTTACTCTCCCGCGTGATCTGTCAGATTTTGTTATCAGGAACATCCTTTTCAAGGTACCAAACCCTGCAGAGTACCATGCACAGACGGCAGTAGAAGCGGCAATACGGCTTCGAGAGAGGATAGAAGCTGTCGGCTCATCGATAGCGCAAATCGAATATATCCGCGTTGAAACGACGCGCCCAGCAATTCAGATCATTGACAAGTCGGGCACGCTTAACAATTCAGCTGATCGTGATCATTGCCTTCAGTATATGATTGCTGTTGCTCTCTGCACAGGCGATTTAACCATTAACGATTTTCATGAACCTATGGCTTCTGACCCTCAGATTCACTCTCTGCGTGACAAAATTAACTGTATCGAGCGGATCAGCTTCACTGAGAGTTATTACGACCCTGAGAAACGAGCGATTCCGAACGCCCTTCACTTGAAGTGTACGGGAATGGCGGAAGAGATTTCTGAGGTTATCGAATACCCACTCGGACACGTCAGGCGGCGTAATGACTGCTTTCCAGCCCTAATCAAAAAGTTCCGCAAGAATGTTTCAGGAAGTTCGGTTAATGTCAAATCTGATGAGTTGGTGGATATAATGACCACAGCGACAAAACTCGACGATATGTCAATCATTGACTTTCTTCATCTGTTCTCCATCAGAAATATCTAATATATATAGCAGGATTCGTTTTTCTATCTAGGATTAATTATATGAAAACAGCAATTCTTGTTGGTTGTGGTGCTGAGATAGGGTCCAACCTTCTCATAGACAACATCCCAGAAAAGGATGGCTTCGAAATTACTGCTGTTATTACCAATGCGCCTCCGACCGATAAACATTATGCTAGCCTACGTCCGATTGATGGCATCGTCGCACGACTGGCTATAGCACGTCCCGGCATACAATCCCAGATCGAGGTCATGAATGACAACATGTTGAGAATTCAAGGTCGGGGCATCCGTTTTTATTTTTATGACCTCCGAATGGACAATCCGGATATATCAGAACATTTCGATATCGCTTTTCTAGCAACCAACAAGACCGATATTGCAGAGAAAAGCCCCGTTGCGCTCAAGTTGAATGGGTTGGCGGGCACCATTTTAGGGGTTGCTGAGGCAAATGATTTGCCGAGCATCTACGGTTGTCTGGCTGATCTTTCAGAGAATGACATCCCTACAATTAATCGCAAAGTTGTTGGCGTAGGCACATACTGCCTTGGTTCTTGCCAAACGACTGGAATGCACGCCTCTCTGCGCGTGATAATCGAAGCTCTTCAGTCCATTGATCTCAACGCCAAAAATATTGTGTCGATAGAAACGGACATCGTGCATCCTGACACGCCCAACGGAGTACTCGGCACCCGCTCTTTCGAAGGCCGCATGCAAGATGTCCGGGATAACCTACGCCCGAGTTTTTCCCAAATCACTCAGAGCCAACACAAGGTGATGCCTTGGGCGCCGTTGGTAAATACCGTATCTCTTAGGGTACCAGTCCATGCTCCGGGCTACCAAATCAACCGATTCATAGTGAACGATGGTGGTCTCTTGAACACCGAGGCTATCGAAAGCGCAATTTCTACTGTTTATTCCAAATGCGATTACATTGCCAAAGCATCTAGGACACCACTCGGAAGCAGAGCATACGCCTATGATCGGAGATGTGCCACGATTCTTTCAGATCACAATCACCTACTGATCCTTCGGCCACCACATTTAACTACACAGAATCTGAGCGAGGTTATTATTCAATCGTACGTTAACAACACAATTGGCTACACGGCCGTCGTTCTGTCGGTAGCACGTAGCGTCGCTTTTGGGCACCACATCGCAACGTTTGGAGGGTTGTAAGATGGCCAGTTCTCATAATGTAGATCTTCTCAGCTCTGGCTTAGTAGTGAAAGCTGCATCTTCGGAGGTTTACAACGATAAACTCAAAGCCGAGATCGATCAGATTATGGCACTGTACAATATTTATCCCGACCTTATGGTTCCTGTATTGCATGACGGGATAGCATCTGGACGACGTTTCTATATCCTCGAAAGGAAGGATGCACTACCACTCTCTAAGATTGTTTTCGACAACCTTCGATCGCTCGCGCAGCGCAGAGCGATTGTTCATAATGCGCTGGATAGAATACAGGAAGCCATAAAAATAGAGATTAGTGAGCAAGACGCCGCACCTACCGGTGACATGTACTCCAGGTTGCTAGAAGAGTGGGAAGCTATAAAGTTCATACACGAGGTGTTTGACAAGCAGATCCTGCTCGATGGCACTCCACGTTCACTCACTGGGCACCAGATTATCGAAAAGGCGCTCATGCTTAGTCGGACAGAGATATTTTCGCCTGTTGAGGGAGCCCATTTCAACTTCCATTTTGGTAATGTTCTATACTGTGAGAAGTCGGATCAAGTTAACTTCATAGATCCAGACTGTTCTGTTCGGGGGATTGATCCACTTTTCGGGCTTTCGCGGTTTGCCTTTTCGTTTTGGCACGAGCTTGCGATGGAAATTGGCGACGCTGTAAAAGTCATCCCAATGTCTGATTCAGTCATGTACCTTTTGAGAACGAGTGACCACCGGACTATTCTCAACGGAATCCCCGAATTGGCAAGTATATTAGGTCTGATTCATTGGATTGGTGAGGCAGAACTCAAAAAGTTCTTCGTTTTGACAACTTACTGTTTCTTAAGAAGTATTCGCATTAATGGAAGCGGAAAACAGTGGAGTATTCCTCATTCTCCGACAATCACCCAACCAGAGGAAGTTTTGATGCTTGGCCTTCTTACTTACCTGAATGATGTGGCCATCGCCTAGCGCAGCAAGGATGCCGATTGACAGACATTACAACGGAATCACAATATGTCGTTAAATGCTGATTCAGATGAACTTGGTTTTGAACTTCCTCGGCGTTATTTTGCAGCGACGGCTGTTTTGATAGGCGTATTGATGTCGGCTATAGATAGCTCTATTGTCAATATCGCTTTGCCATCCATTTCTCATGCATTGCAGGTGGATCCCGCATCCATAATTTGGGTTGCTAATGGGTATCTAGTGGCTAGCGCAGCAACAATGCTGATTAGTGCGTCACTAGGGTCGAGGGTAGGGGAACGACGTTTCTATACAGTAGGAATGGTCTTGTTTACTCTCTCATCGCTAGGCTGCGGCCTATCGTCAACTTTCACCATGCTAGTCGCCATGAGGGTCATTCAGGGGATCAGCTATGCGGTGATGATAAGTGTCGGTCTTGGTATGTATCGCGTGATATTTCCACCCAGTTCGTTAGGAACCATATTCGGGCTCAATGCTTTGGCGTTCGCTGTTGGCACGGCTATTGGGCCAGCATTGGGCGGCTTGATCATTTCATATCTCTCCTGGCCGTGGCTATTCTACATCAATATCCCTCTTGGGGTGGTTGCCATTACCTTGTCATTTACAGCCTTGGGAACTGACTCACGGACTGAAAAGGGCTTTGACTGGCTAGGCGCCATCACCTCTGCGACTGCATTTGGTTTGATGGTGGTTACTGTCGATCGAATAGGTCGGTGGAACAGTAGTATCGTCCTATTATCATTGATCACCTCTGTTGTGCTGCTGGGCGCGTTCGTTTTCATACAGGTAAAGACAAAAAATCCACTTCTGCCTCTGGACATCTTCTGGTCCCGCCGATATTCATTTGCAGTTATCTCATCTGTCACGATGTTCGTATCTCAAGGGATAGCCCTGGTTGCCCTGCCGTTTGTATTGCAACACACATACTCGTATAGCGTCCTGAAGTCAGCTTTCATTATTACGCCGTGGCCTATTGCTGTAGCCATATGTGCCCCAATAGCTGGAAGGCTTTCTAATCGGTTTAACCCAACGAAAATATCTACAGCAGGTATAGTAGTCTTCTGTCTGGCGCTAGGATCATTTGTTTTGCTTCCAAAGAATGCCGAAGTCGGAAACTTTCTTTGGCGCATAACGGCTTGTGGGATTGGGTACGGCTTTTTTCTTCCGCCAAACAACAAAGAAATGTTCTTGAATGTAACGAAGAATCGAGCAGTCACAGCTTCTGGCGTTCTATCGACCGCCAGAACTGCTGGACAGTCTATTGGTGCCGCGATAGTCGCTATGGTTATTGTTCTTTTAAACGGTCGCCTAGCCGATAGTTCGGGTATGCATTTCATTATCTATGTGTTTGGTCTTGCCTGCGCCATATCTGCAATCTCATCCTTCGCAAGTATGCTCCGTCTTCACCGATAGACAGAGTGGCATCTATGTCTGGGATACTCATTGGCTTTATAATTCTACAAAATCCTCTGGCGGGCGGGTCTAGTAGACTGGGAAACTCTCTTGGCATGCGGGCGCTTTAGGTGTGGCCTAGTTGGTAGAGATGGTAGAGATGGATATGTTTCCAGTAGCAGAATTAGTGCCGGAATTCAGTGTCGTATCGCGGTACTGCTGCTCGGCGGTTTAGTTTGTTGGCGGTTATATTCACGCATAAGCAAAGTACGGGATTGGAGGTGTGGGGCAAGATGCCGTGATGGAAACATATAAAATTCGCCGTATCTCCAGTACCCGCAAATCGGGTATTACCGCGCCGGCCCTCTGTACCCTGGGCGCCACTCTTAAATTCGACGGAGAAGAAGCCCCACACTGCGTCTACAACGAGTATGTGGCCTTGCGGCTGGCTCAGACGCTGCATGTGCCGGTGGCCGATGGCGTGCTCACCAGCACCGGCGACGGTCCCACCTACGCGAGCCTGATGCTGCACTCGCCCGGCATCAATCTGCCCGATGTGCTGGAAAACCAGCTGGATTCTGTGGCGCAACGCTATCCTCAGCGGGTAGCGGCCCTGCTGGCCTACGACCTCTTCATTGGTAATGGCGACCGCGCCCGCAATCTGAAGGCGGCCCTGGTCACTCCTCATGTGCGGTTCTTCGCCGCTTTCGATCACAGCCATGCCCTGCTTGGGGTCGAAAGCAATCCGACGAATAGCATCCGTAAATTGGCCGAGGGGGAACTCATCGTGCGTCGCCATCCCTTTTATGGGCGTGTCCAGGCTGTTTTCCTGGAAGGCTGGATCAGCCGCATCGTGGCATTGCCTGATGGCTATATCCGGGAGTGCTGCGGGATGGGTAAACCCTTCCGTGCTGTGTCCGAAGAGTTGCAACAATTCCTCGCTGACGCAATGATTAAGCGGAAAGCAGCACTTCCCGCCATCGTGCAGGGGTATGCCAGTTTCATCAGGAGTCGCCCATGATCGTGGAATACCGCCTCTTGCAGTATCGAGAGCATCCAGAGCGCCAGGAGGGCCGCAACTTCGCGCTGTTGGCTAGGGCCGCGGGCCAGACCCATGTGCGCGCCATCGGAATGAAGCGGAATGGTTTCATTGATCTGAATTATTATCGGGCGATCGCGCCTCGCCAGATTCAGGAGCACTGGGTGTTCGGGGAGTGGTTGCAGTGGTTACAAGACCTCGCCACCTGGGACGGCGCCTGGAGCTCCGAAAGCCCCCTCGTTGATACGTTGTTTGCCAGCCTTGCTGCACAGGAACGACAAATTGTGGCAACCGCACCGCGCACCGAGGAATGGCCGGAATTCCACGATGTGAAGATTATGCTGGATAGCCTTGAAGATCGACTGATCGGCACGATGACTAAGCCGCCAGAGAAACCCTTCTCTGAATGGATTGAGGATGCCTTACTCACGTCGGAACTGGTGTATCGCAAGGGCTTCTCCCGAGAGGTTGAAGTGTCCTTTGATTTGCCAGGGGCCAAGCCGTTTATCACTACCTTTCCGTACGCCATCACGGAAGAGCCGCGTATGGGATTCAAGGCCATTGCGTTTCACGGGGCGAAAAAAGACATCCAGCAAAAGGTTAATGATGCTCTGCTCAGTTTCCAGCGGGCCGTGGAGTCCGGGTTTTTGGTAAAAGAACGATGTATCGTCCTCACGCAGACCATCCCCAAGGTCAATAAAATCTATGCGGAGGAGTTGGAGGAGTTAGCACAATTGGTGAATGTGACGGCTAAGGACGCGCCCGACCTCTTGCGAAAGATGGCCGCTTAATCACTACCAGATAACGCTAAACTGCTCACGTTTTGCGCACAGGCCGCTGCCCAGCGCCATTTCTCCAGGCAGGAAAGCCGCTTTATCGTGAACTCGGCCTGCGCCGCACTGCGGTGGTCAGGATAGGCCCGGCGGGCGAGCAATCGCACCGGCGGATTCATGCGCGTATATCGGGCGCCTTTGCCGTTCACATGCTGTTGATAGCGTTTTTCGACATCCAGGGCGATGCCGGTGTAGATGCCGCCACCCCGGCACTCGATTAGATACACCCACCATGTCCTATCGGCTGGCAACTCTGACCTCTACTTCGGCGGTGAGCCTTGGGTCAATCATTTGGAGATATTTGACGGCCGTGTAGTCGGTGATCCCAAAGGCCTTGACCAGCACTTTGGGGTGCCGTAACCCACCCAGGTAGGCATAGTAAATAGCGGTGGTAAACAGACTGGCCGCTGTCACGCCCTGTTTCTTGAGGTAGTAGCTGACAATGGCTTCGTGCAGGTGGCCGCCATGACGACGCCCCGGAAAGAGCCAGTCGGTGTCATCGGTATCTTCCATGGTCGCCAGCGCGCGACGCCGCTCCAAATAGCGGGCCAGGAGATGACCCACGCGCGGGTCCAGGGTAATCTCGGTGTGCCCGAAAATCACCCGATACATCCCGTCCGTGGCACCCTGCGCCAGATCGGTTAAGCGCAATCGGACGAGACGTTTGGCGGGTTGCGCATACAGCAGCATGAGCGTGCTGATCAGGGATGCCTTGAGTACATCGTCTGCAGGGTTGAGCCAGGCCCGGAGCAGGCTGGTATAACGATCCCGATCCAGAATAAGGCCCTTGGGCAGATTGCGTTGCACGGACTCGATCTTGAGCTTGCGGAAGAGTTTTTCCTTGCGATTCAGAAAGCGCACGAAGGCGCGGATGCCGTCCCGATAACCGGGGTGCTCCACCAAAAAACGGTCCAGTTGCATCTGCTGAATTTGCTGCACCCCGGCCGCTGGTCCGATCTCCAGAAAATCCAGGAATACTTTCGCTGCCCGTAGCGCGGTAGTTACGGTGCGCGGCACGAAACGCTGTTGCTTGCCTTGCCACCCCCGGGTCCGGTAGCGGGCATTGATGTCTGCAAGGTGGGCGTGAAAACGCCGGAGCAACCCCGCATACCATTGGCCATCAGATGCCGTCAGCAATGCGATCTGCGCGGCTTCGGCGCTGGCCGCCTGCAGGGTTTCATCGCTAAAGGCGGGTACGATGCCGTGGCGTATCAGATAACTTTGTGGCACCGCATAGCGGCGCAACCCTTCCCGCCCCAGAGCCATAATGAGTTTTTCGGCAGTGATGTCGCCGGGGGTGGTGAACAGGGTATCGAGCTTCGCGAAGTACAGAAAATACTTTTCCAGGCGCATAGCCGCAGGCTGGGCACCGACACGTTCCCGCAATTCCAGTGTAAACCCTGAGAAGGCTTCTTTGGCCCAAGGACGGGACAAGAGTGCTACAGCGCTGCGCATGCGCTTTTCGACAGCATCTTTCCAATAGCAGGCCTCGCAGCGGGTTTTGCTGTGGGCGCGTCCTTCCTGACCGCATTGCGGGCAGATGAAGGGGCCTGCACGTTCCAGACATTGTTTGCAGACAATACGCTCTTGTGTGTCTGGTCCTGCAGGGCGCCGATGTTTGCCGCAGGAAGGACAGGTGATATAACTCTTGCGCCGGCAATGGTTGCAGACGGGATCCATGAATCCCTCCTGAAAATCCCGAGAGAGCCGCAGGCTTTTCTGTCCACAGACCGCGCAAGCCTGGGGTTCCTTGTAATAACGCACACAGGAGGGGCACACCACCCCTTCCTCCACTGTGAGCCCGGCGCGGGGTACGGGTTTGCCACAGCGGACACAGTGCCGATCCTGGGCCTTGCAGGAACGACAGGTCACCGGTGTTTTGCCGCCCAGCGAGCGCATGGTTTTTCCGCACTGGGCACACGGCACTTTTTTGAACTCGCGGGCATAGCAGGTGGCGCAATAGGCCACGCCGTCCGTTACGGCGACGGCCTTGGCCATCGACCGACCACAACAGCCGCAGGTTTTATGCGCTTTGCCGGGAGTCATGACTGGTGCTCAACGTTTGGGCCGCTCAGGAATGGGGAGGGCCGTGACTTTTGGGCCAGTGACATTCGTGCTTATTGGTTCCCGCGTCCGGCGTACCCCGCGTTTGGGCGATGAATCCGGTGTTGCGTCATCGGTGGAGCGCGTGTTGGAAACGGTGTCAGCAGGGTGACGGTCATCAATGTCCTGTTCCATGGGCGGGCGACGCCGAGCTACCCGCATCAAATCGCCGACCTCACACCGCAGAACCGTTGTCAGTCCCGCCAGGACTTCCGAGCTGATGCGTGTAGGGAGAGCGTCCACTATCCGACTGAGTTGTGTCGTCGAAATCTCGACCCCCACTTCCTCCAGTTGCTTACGCAGTTCGGTAATGGTTTTGATGTGGCGTTCGGCCATCATCACGCGCACGCGCCATTCCAGTGCATTGAGTGTCGCTAATCTACTCATTCCTTATCCTTCTCCTTGCCCAGTAAAGCGTCCAGTTGTGAGCCAATCGCTCGGGTGATTTCCTCGTTTACGTATTCATCGGGGTGGTGCATATATCCTTGGGTGGTCGCCTGGTAGGTGTGTCCGTGCTTGCGGCGTACCATTTCTCCACTGAAGCGCAGATCCTCATGCGTGACCGAAGAGTGCCGGAGGCAATGCGGCGTAAACCCACGATCCTCCAGTCCGGCCAGGGCGATTCCATGCTGAAAACGCGCCTCAAAGGTCGATAAGGCGATGCGGCGGCCACGCTCCGAGAAAAAAAGCGCTTGGTCATTGGCATCTGACACGTCCATAAATAGCGGGCGTATCTCCCGAATGTACCACGCCAGTAAGGCAGAAACGGGTAAATGTGTGACCGGTACCATCCGATGCTTCGGGCCACTGCCCCGGCTGCCCTTACCCCAGGTAGAAATAAACCCGTATTCCCCTAATTCGGGGATGTTCGGATTGGGCTGGAAGGAAGAGAGGTTCAGGCCGATGATTTCGGAGGCTCGTAATCCCGCCGCATAGGTCAGATAAAACATCGCCTTGTCCCGCTGCAGGGGGCGCAAGTCTTTAGTCTTAAAACTGGCGGCTTCCGTAATGGCAATGTCATAAGCGTTAAAAAACTGGTCGATCTCCGCATGGGTCAGTGCCGGCCGTTCGTGGGTCAGTTCCCGCTCGGAAATATGGGGGATGCAGTTCTCTGGATGGCAGATCTGCACCAGATCGACGCCGTAGTCCCGGCGCACGACATTGCGGAATTTGACGTTTTCTATGAGGTAGGCGAGAAAACCCCGGATTGCACCCTGATAGTGCCGCTGAGAACTCACGGCCAGGGTGCGTATCACGCCGATTTCATAACTCCACTTTTCAAAGCCTTCTTCGGTCCAGTACCACGGCGCCTTGCCACTGAACTGAAGGAACTCCAGGATGATGCGGGTATCTCGATCCACGCTCTTGTGCTGATGCCGCAGCGCACCCCGGCGTCTGGTGACGTAGGCTTCCAGCATCTCCCGAAACAGCGTCTCGTCCTTGTCGGGCAGACGAAAGACTGGCGGTACCGCAGTCGCGCCCTGGTGCGAGTCGGCGATGAATCTCAGCTTGCGGGTGACCATGATGCGTTTGCAATCTCCGGAAAGTGGAAATGCCCATATCGACACTGTACACCATGAAGGTATATTTCGCAAAGCGCTTTAAAACACTGTTAGATGAAAAAAACATGCACAAAGCCGTCAAATAAACCTGTAAACATGAGAATCTTCCAACTCCTTGAACCTATGAGGGTTGTTCGGATTGGCGGGAATTTCCAATGTGGGAATGACGCATGCGGGAAACCTGCATTTGCTGCAGGAAATGCAAAAGGTTGAAGTCTGCTTTACATTTAGAAACAGGGCATTGGAAATGGATCGCCTGATATTGTAAAAATTATTGGCAATATTGTAAGGAAGGCATTTCGTCCAGGAAAAGAATACCGTGGTGCGCCAAGCTGATTTCGCCGGGACGCGGGTGCGAACCCCCGCCCACCAGTGCCGCCGAAGA